>JAJYXI010000039.1:0-57045 GCA_021791055.1 Nitrospirota bacterium
GGTAAGTTGGGCATAAAGGCTCGCAGAACAAAAGAGGTTAGATAAAGGGACTAAAGGCTGGAAGAACACCACAACTTTAACAGATTGTAACTTTTAGCTTGATAAACTTCGTTAGAAGAGGAGGTGTGTATGGAAATAAAAACAGTTAGGGTTAATATTCCTGAGGGCTGTAACATAATCCTCGGCCAGACGCATTTTATAAAAACAGCAGAAGATCTATATGAGATAATTGCAACTACTGTTCCTCAGGCAAGGTTTGGAATAGCCTTTACAGAGGCTTCGGGGCCATGTCTTATAAGGACTGAAGGCAATGATGACGAACTCATAAGCACATGCGTAAAAAATCTTCAGGACATCGGCGCAGGTCATGTATTCTGTATATTATTGAAGGATTCGTTTCCGATAAATGTCCTTAACCCCATAAAAAACTGTCCCGAGGTATGCAGGATATACTGCGCTACTGCAAATCCGCTTGAGGTGCTTGTTGCCTCAACAGAGCAGGGAAATGGTATCATAGGCGTTATTGACGGCTTCCCGCCAAAGGGCGTGGAAACGGCTGAAGATAAAAAGAACAGGAAGGAGTTTTTGAGAAAGATCGGGTATAAACTTTAAAGACAATCTATGAAACTAAAATGTTTGACAATTAGTTTAACAACAAGTAAAATAAAATTATGAAAATAGTTGCTGTCAGAGTGCCGGAAGAAATTAAAAAAAAGATGAAGGATGTTCCTGAAGATTGGAGCGGGTATATCAGGAAGGCGATTGAAGACCGCATTGAGCGGGAAAAAAATAAAAAGATATTAAAGGATTTAAAAAAACTCTGGAAGGGTATGCCAAAGACTCCAAAAGGGTTTGGCGCTAAAAGCGTAAGGGAAGATAGAGATAGTGGTTAAACTGGTTGCTGATGCAAGCGTATTAAGCGCATTTTTCCTTGATGAAGAAGACGGGCAAAAGATACAGCAACTTATCGAATCCGATGCAATATTCTATGCCCCATCTTTCTGGAGATTTGAGGTTTCCAATGCGATTTGGAAAAGAAGGGAAATACCGGGGAATATAGCGGAAGGGTTGATAGAGGATGTATGGGATTTTACAGTTTATGAAGAATTGCCGACAAAATGGGCTAAAGAAGCATTTCATATCAGCAAGGAATACAACCTTCCATTTTATGATTCCTCTTACATAGCCATGTCAATATCCTTTAATATCCCGTTATGGACATTTGACAGGCTTCAATCCGATATAGCTGTTAAGACAGGAGTATCTTTATGGGGGAAATGAAGATATGGTATATGGAAAGATTAGAAAAATCATGCGATGAAAGAATTATCTGAAAATCATGTTGAAAAGATTATAAGATATTTAGAAAAAGGCAGAGGATATGGCAACTTTAAATTTTAAGGGTAAGAGTTTTGTTCAGAATCATCACCTGTCGGTGAAGTATCATCAGCTTGTTCCTAAGAAAGACAAGAGTCTAACCGATAAAGTCAGTCTTAATGACAATCTCATAATCCACGGCGACAATCTTATTGCATTGAAAGCCTTGCTTCCCACCTATGCAGGAAAGGTAAAGTGCATCTACATTGACCCGCCGTATAATACAGGTAATGAAAAATGGGTTTATAACGACAACGTCAACAGCCCGATGATGCAGGAGTGGCTTGGGAAGGTTGTGGACAAGGAAGACTTCACCCGCCATGATAAATGGCTCTGCATGGTGATGCCAAGATTGAAATTGCTTAAAGAATTACTTAGAGATGATGGGATTATTTTTATTTCAATAGATGAAAATGAGCAACAAAGGTTAAGACTGCTGATGGAAGAAATATTTAATGACAATCACATTGTTACTTTTGCTTGGACAGGGCGTAGCGGAAAGGGCGGGACGACTACACAAGTGGAAATGAATCATGAGTACATAGAGTGTTTTGGCAAAGTTTTCAATAAAGTAAATATTAAACCAGTAACAAGGATTCAACCAGAGGGAAAATATCGGGATAAACAGGGTAGCTATTCACGTGAAAGGCTGAGACAATGGGGACAGGGAGATAGGCGAGAAGATAGGCCGCGTATGTACTTTCCTATACCAACTCCAGATGGAGGCGAGGCTTATCCGATCCGTCCGGATGGCTCTGAAGGACGATGGAGATTTGGTGAAGGTACCGTTTTTAAAATGTTGGAAAATGATGATCTTGATTTCGAAAAAAACGGAAAAGGTATTTGGGAAGTTTTTAGAAAAATAAGAGCGGGGCAAGAACGAATATCTGCAGCGGATAGCTTACTTGATGCAGTGGGAACTGCATCGAGTGGAACAATCGAATTAAAGCGAATCTTTAATGGCAAAAAAGTTTTAGAAACTGTAAAACCTTCCAGCCTGATTAAACATTTAATAGACTTAGCTACATGGGAAGATAAAAACGCTATCATCCTTGACTCTTTCGCAGGCTCCGGCACGACTGCCCATGCTGTGTTGGATTTAAACAATGAAGATGGCGGCAACCGAAAGTTTATCTTAGTCGAATGTGAAGACTATGCAAACAAGATTACGGCTGAGAGGGTAAGGCGGGTTATTAAGGGAGTTAAGACAGCAAAAGATGAAAAGCTCAAGAAGGGGCTTGGCGGTACATTTAGCTATTTTGAACTCGGTGAGCCAATTGAGATGGAAAGTATATTGGAAGGCAAGAAGCTGCCTGATTACATGGAGCTTGCGCGGTATATTTTCTACACAGCCACTGGAGAGGAGTTTAATCCCAGTAAGGTAAAACAGAGCAAGAACTTCATAGGCGAGACAAAGGACTATGAGGTTTATCTCTTTTATGAGCCTGATATTGAGAAGCTAAAGAAATTAGCCCTTACTCTTGATACGGCAAAGAAATTAGGCTCGTTCACTGGAAAGAAGCGATTGGTCTTTGCCCCTGCAAAGTATCTTGACCTTAATGATGCAGACTTAATCGACAAGCATGGATTAAAAGGAATCGAATACTGTCAACTGCCGTTTGAGATTTATAAAATGAGGGGATAAATATGAGAGATGAAGTTAATTGATGCAAGGAGGTAATAGAATGATAGTGAAAAATAGGATTATTGAAGCGATCAAGTCAAAGCGTAAGGTGGAATTGAACTACAAAGGTGAAGGATACAGAATCGTTTGTCCTCATGCAATTTATATTAGTACTACAGGGAAAACTCTTATAGACGCTTATCAACTTTCAGGGTATTCAACTCATTTTGAAAAAATACCCGATTGGAGGCAATTTGACATCGAAAAAATAACAGCATTCAAAGATTTGGATGATACATTTAACATAGCTCCTGGATATAACCCTTTGTCGGATAAATATTCTAATGCAATTACAAAGATTTAATACATTAATATGCAGAGATTTAAAATTAACTTTGATAAATATCAAGATTTTGAATTAAGAAATATCAAACCCTTAATGGGTATATGCGGACTTTATTTCATTTTCTTGAAAAAGGCTGAGATACCATATCCTTTTCGGAAGTCGAAGTTAATATATATAGGCATGAGTGAGAAGAAAACTAATAGTATAGGCAAAAGACTTTCAGACCACTTTGAGGGCATATCTGGAAACGAAGGCATTGTTAATTATAAAAATACAGAGGGGCTTTATTTTACATATCTGAATTTTGAAATGCTTAAGCAGATATGGAAACACCGGATAGAGGATTTAGAAAGTTATTTCATACTCGATTTTGTCAGTAAATACGGCGTTTATCCAATCTGCAACAACAAGAGCGGATTTGAGATTAAAAAACATGATGTGCCGGTAACTCTTGAAGTTGACTGGAAGTATTTTGAAAAGAGGTGATGAATTATGACGAATCAAATTAAGAGCGGACAGGAAATACTTGATGAATTCTTCTCTCAAATAGCGAACATTGAAGGCGTAGATCAGGATGTTGCTGAGATTGTTTTGAAGTTGTATCAAGAAGACAAGCTGACAAATATAAATCTATCAAACGAGTTGGGCAAGATAAGAGAAAAGAAAGAAAATGAAAGTTAAAAGCTTTGAAATAAGCGGTCTTAGGGGAGTCAGAAAAGATATTAGTATAGATTTTGATTCATCTAAGTCAATCCTCATTTACGGGGATAATGGCAGTGGTAAAAGTTCTATAACCGATGCCTTTGAATGGTTCTACTACGATAAGATAGAGCATCTTTCGTCAGAAGAAATAGGAACAAAGGGGGTTGCCGCTCTGAGAAACATTTTTTTATCAGATAGTGAAGATGCCCATGTGGGGGTAAACTACCCGGACTCAAAATGCGACTCGATAAAGAAATTATTTTATAAAAAAACAAAATTAACCAGTGAGTATTCAAACCCTTCTCAGAATTTTAAAGATTATCTAAACGCATCTTTAAGAGAAAATCTTATTCTTAGATATAAGGATTTATTGAGATTTATTTTATCTACCAAGGCACAGAAGCTCGAAGAAATTTCTCAGATAATAGGTTTTTCCGAGGTATCAAAGATAAAGGGTGTCTTAAAAAAAGCTGATAATGATTTGAAGAAAGAACTAAAAATAAAAAATTACAACAGTCATATAGGTATTAAACAAAATCAGATAATGACACAAGTTAATCAGGCTATTTGGAATGACGAACAATATCTTGATGCAATAAAAAATTTAGTAGCCCCTTTAAAACTTTCTGTTGAAGTCGCAGATAGTTCAAGCATTGATAAGATTTTGGAACTTCTAAAGAAACCGGAAGATAAAGAGGCTATCGCATGGCAGCTTTCATATGAAAAAGTTATTGAGAACTTGAATAGCTTTAAGGCATCTTTTAATAATATTTGCTCGGCTTACAAAACATTCTATGAAAAGTGTCAGCAGATTGCAAAAGATCAAGACAAGCTCAAAAAAATAAGTCTTGAGCCATTATTATCACAAGGACTTTTGATTCTTGAAAAAAGAATGTATGAAGATGATCAGTGTCCCCTTTGCCTGCAAGATAAAAGCAGAGAAGAATTAATTGATGAGTTGAGAAAGAGAATTGAAGAACTAACTTTCGTTAAAAAAGAAAAGGACGCAGCAGAAGAGGGAAAAAGTACAACGCAGCGAATTATTCAAGGAGCCTTAACAGAGATAGAAAATGCTTTAAAAGAGAAAAGTTTACTTTTAGAGGAAAATACCGAATTACAAAAAGAGATTGGACAAATAAAAGGGACAACTTCAACTGCATTGGATAAAATCAAAAAGGCATCCCTTTCAGAACCTGAACTAATTAATAAACCCGAGGATTTTATCGGCTTAGATATAACCACAATTCAAAACTTAATTTCTGTCCTTGCAGCTAAGAAAGAAAAGATAATTACGGGGAAGAAAGACGACCTCACATTCACTGTCTATAGCAAAATATTCTCCGTCCGGCAGTCTTATAATGAGATCAAAGCCTTGAAAAAGGCTTCGGAAATTCTTGCACAACAGCAGCAGTCTATGGAACTTATTTATAACGAATTTGTAAAAAAGCAAAGAGAAGGGCTTTGCTCGTTTTTAGAGTCCATATCAACAGACATCAATGATCTCTATTTATTCATGAATGACTCTGAAAATGTCAGCGAAATAGAACTTGTTCCTCTGGATGAGGATGACGAGTTTGTAGGCATAACCCTGCAATTTAAATTTCACGGCAAACCAGAATCGCCGCCCCATAAATATTTAAGCGAATCTCATTTGAATTGCCTTGGAATATGTTTGTTTTTAGCATCCGTAAAAGCTTTTAACAAGCTCAATAGGTTTATTATCCTTGATGATGTCATATCCAGCTTCGATACGAATCATCGTACACGCTTTGCAAGACTCTTGGCAGAAAGATTCAGTGATTACCAGATATTTCTTTTTACCCATGAAAAAGACTGGTTTGAGCTTGTCTCAAATATGGTCAAAGGGAAAAACTGGCTAATAAAGAAAATGTATTGGGATCATGAAAATGGAGCTACGATAGAGCCACCGCCATTTACTCTTAAAGAAGAAATCGAAAGCAAACTGAAGAAGTCTGATACCACAGGCTTGGGGAATTCTATTCGAATCTATCTTGAGCACCTACTAAAAGAGATATGTCATGGACTGAAAGTGAAGGTAGAATTTCGGTTTAATGAACATAATGAAAATAGAATGTCGCATGAATTGCTTTCTGAACTAAAAAGCAAAATTAAAGATAGAAAATGTGAGATTAAAGATCATGCTGTCTTTGATAGACTCAATGCCTCAATGTTTCTTGGCAACCGAACATCCCATAGCAGTTCTTTTACTGAAAGCATAGATGACCTTAAAGTATTTTACAGTGATGTTCAAGAACTTGAAAAAATATTCAGATGTTCTCAATGTGGTAATCTTGTCTCAAAGAAGCATTACGACAATGTAGGCGATAAGGTGAGGTGCTCATGCGGTGGACTGCAATACACATGGAAGAAATAGAGAAATAAGAAAGTAATGTCCATTGCCGTTGACAACCCGATCCTGAACTCACGGCTCGGATATTGAGGCAAAATTACGGGACGAGGGGAGAGAGATAACGGAGGCAGGAGAAAAGTTTTGAGCGGGAAAATGAAACACAGCAAATATACCACGCTGTTTAAACGTCTTGCTGAAATTATCCATTCTGCAAGGGCAACCGCTGTTCGGCAGATCAACAAGACCCAAGTGCTTGCATATTATGAGATCGGCAGAGAGATTGTTGAGTTTGAACAGAAAGGAAAGGCAAGAGCGAAATATGGAGAGAGGCTTCTTATAAAATTATCCGATGATTTAACACAGAAGTTTGGAAGGGGATTTTCTGTTGACAATCTGCAATTAATGAGAAAATTCTATGCGGTCTATTCGGAAAAATTCCAGATGGTGTCTGGAAAATCCCCAATTCGTCAGACACTGTCTGACGAATTTGTTAAGACTCAAAAATCCGAGACAGTGTCTCGTAAATCTGAAATTCGTCAGACACCGTCTGTTGAATTTAACCCCGAGCTTTCATGGTCTCACTATTGCGAGTTGCTGAGCGTTGAAAATCCTCTTGCCCGTTCATTCTATGAAAAAGAGGCTGTAAACAATAACTGGTCTTTCAGAGAACTCAAAAGGCAAATCAACTCACAGCTTTTTGAACGATTGGCCTTGAGCAAGGATTCCTCTGCTGTAATGAGGCTTGCTAAAAAAGGACATTCAATCGAGGCACCGGAGGACGCCATAAAAGATCCCTATGTTCTGGAATTCCTGAACCTCAAAGAGGAAAGTGTATATACGGAAAGCAGGCTCGAACAGGCAATAATAGACAATCTTCAGAAATTTTTACTAGAAATGGGCAAAGGGTTTGCTTTTGTTGCACGCCAGAAACGAATTACTGTCGGCAATCGCCATTATTATGTAGACCTTGTTTTTTATAATCGCATCTTGAAATGTACAGTTCTCATTGACCTGAAAATAGATGAACTTAATCATGCCGACATTGGCCAGATGAATTTCTATCTGAATTATTTCAAGGAAAATGAAAAGGAAACAGGTGAAAATGACCCTATCGGGCTTATTCTGTGCGCTAAAAAAGATGAGGTTTTTGCAAAATATGTCCTGGGGAATTTGAACAACAAGATATTTGCTTCAAAATACAAGCTTGCACTTCCCACAGAAAAAGAGCTATCAAGAAAAATTAGGTCATTGCATCTTTTAGAAGGGCAAAATGGAACTTAAGGAATATCAAAAGAAGACCTTAGACAAGGTTAAGATTTATCTTGATTCCCTTGCCGAATTTAAGGGCAAGTATGAAAAGGCGATAGCTGTTGATCCTGATCTCGCAATAGACTTTCCTTTCAAGGCATGGGAAAAGGTTATTGGAACATCTTATCACTCAAGCAAGAACGGCCTCGGTGAATACCTGCCTGATTTTTACCTCAAAATCCCCACAGGCGGTGGAAAGACCATTCTTGCCTGCCATGCCATTGACCTGATTAACAGGATTTATTTAAAGAAGCAAACGGGCATTGTCCTTTGGATAGTGCCGACGACCCAAATATACAGGCAGACGCTTTCCAGTCTGAAAAACAGAGAACACCCTTATAGACAAGTATTGGACATCTCAAGCGGTGGAAGAACTTTGATTTTAGAGAAACTGGATAAGTTCACGCCTTTGGATGTGGAGGAAAATCTTGCAATAATGCTTTTGATGCTTCCCTCTGCAAGCAGGCAGAACAAGGAGACATTAAAAGTCTTTAAGGACAGCGGCGGCTTTACGGAATTTTTTCCAGATGAAGCCAATATTGAAAAACAACGAAACCTTCTGGAGAAATTCCCGAATCTTGATTTTTTTGGAAGGGAAAGTGATTTCTTCGGCAGGATGGCAAAGACATCTCTCGGGAATACCCTGAGACTACTTAAACCCATAATCATTATTGACGAAGGCCATAAGGCTTATACTGAAACAGCCCGTGATACAATCAGAGGTTTCAACCCTTCAATAATTGTTGAACTCTCTGCCACTCCGCCAAAAAACACAAACCTTCTGGTAAACATCAGCGGGCAGGCTCTTAACAGAGAGGAAATGATTAAACTTGATTTGAACATCATCAATAAATCAAGTCCTGATTGGAAAGACATAATGCTTGCCTCAAAAGAGAAAAGGGATTATTTAGAGGAAAAGGCAAAGGAATATGGAGCGAACACCGGCGAATATATACGCCCCATCTGTCTGGTCCAGGCAGAAAGGACAGGTAAAGAGCAGAGGGGAACAAAATATATACATGCAGAGGATGTCAGAGAATATCTGATTAAACAGTGCGGTGTATCAGAAAATGAGATAGCTATCAAAAGCAGTGAAAAAGATGACATAGAAGGCATAGACCTTTTAAGCCGTGATTGTGAGATCAGGTATATTATTACCAAACAGGCGCTTCAGGAAGGATGGGACTGTGCCTTTGCATATATCCTTACGATATTGACAAATCCGGGTTCACAGTTAAGTATCACTCAGTTGGTAGGAAGAATTCTCAGGCAGTATAAAGCCCGCAAAACCAAAGTCAAAGACCTTGATGAAAGCTATGTCTTTTGCCATAGGCCGAAAGCAGGCGTTCTTTTGGAGAGCATCAAGAAGGGTTTTGAGGTGGAGGGATTGGGTGACCTGGCTTCAAGAGTGACTGTTAAAGAGGGTGATTCTGCATCGGAGAACGCTACAAAGGAAAAGACTGTCAGGTATAGGGACAAATTCAAGGTCTTTGAGGGCAAAGTCTATCTGCCGAAATTTGTGATTCAGGAAAACGGTGGCTGGCGTAATGTTAACTATGACATGGATATTTTAATCGGGATAGATTGGAATGATGCCGATTTGACTGTAATCAAGAATATTGTGCTTGGAGAAATAACAACACAGGATCAGGAAATTGCCGTGGGCCTAAGTGAAGACGTGACTGAACTTATTGAGGAAAGAGGACGGTTAACAAGGCGCGGAGGATTAAAGCTTGACCATGTTCTTATGACAAGGCAGTTGCTGGATATTATCCCCAATCCCTGGATTGCCCATGATATCGGGAAAGAGGTTTTGGATGCTTTGCTGAAGAAAAACAGTAAGGAGAAAGTTACAAATAACCTTGCGTTTATTATTGAAGAGACTCGCAAGCATCTGATAGCTGAACGTGACAGGTTATCTGAGAAAATATTCAGAGATTTGATTGACAAGAAAAAGCTCTGGTTTTTTCTTCTTGCCGATAAGGGAGGTTATGAACTTCCACCAAGTATAACGGTGAAAAAGAGCAGTAGAAAGCTTATCAGGGATGATCATTCTGAAGTTCAAAGGAGTCTTTTTGATTACATCCCTGAAGAAGAATTTAATGAAATGGAAAAATCCATTGCGATATATCTTGATGAGCAAGAAAAGCTTTTATGGTGGTACAGGAATCTTTCAAGACAGGATTACTACATTCAGGGATGGCGCAAGCACAAAATATATCCTGATTTTATTTTTACGAAGGCTGATGATACAGGCAGAGATTTCAGCACGGTCTATGTTGTTGAAACAAAGGGCGTTCATCTGAAAGAGTTTGAAGATACTAAGTATAAGAGAAACGTTTTTAAGTTTTGCAATGAATTAGGCAAGAAAGTAGAATGGAAAGATCTGAATAAAGAATTTTCAAAGGGGATAGAATTTCAGGTGATAGATGAAAAGGAATGGCAGAGACGAATAAATGAGATATTCGGGGTTTAATTTTCATAGAGATTTCAAATCAGAGATTGAGGCAAGATTGGAGGGGTAAAAATATGCTGCCAGAGCTTAAATACGATGAAAAGGGGCTTATTCCTGCCATAATTCAGGACGCTGAAAACGGCGATGTGCTGATGATGGCATATATGAATGAGACTTCTCTGAAAATGACCATCGATACAGGGTTTACGCACTTCTGGTCAAGGTCGAGGCAGAAGTACTGGAAAAAGGGCGAGACTTCAGGGAATGTGCAGGAGGTAAAAGAGATATTCTATGACTGCGATGCGGATACGCTTTTAATCAAGGTTAAACAGCACGGCGGCGTGGCGTGTCATACAGGGAATAGGACATGCTTTTACAGGAAGATAGAAAGGTAACAACAAGAGAAGTCGCTCCAAGCAAATGCCTTTCTTGTTGTAATGATTTTATCAGAGAATTTTGCTATCAGGAGGCAGATAGATGAGTGATTGCATATTCTGTAAGATTATTGATAAGAAGATACCTGCCAGGATAGTCTACGAGGACGAACACGCCCTTGCCTTTGAGGATGTAAACCCACAGGCACCTGTTCATACCCTTGTGATTCCGAGGAAGCATATACCAACGCTCCTCGACATTAAAGAGGAAGACAATAACCTCATCGGCCATCTGGTGAAGGTTGCAAATAAGATTGCCAATGACAAGGGCATTGCAGAGAGGGGGTTCAGGGTTGTGACTAACTGCAATCCAGAAAGCGGGCAGACGGTTTACCACATCCATCTCCACATCCTCGGCGGACGTCAGATGCACTGGCCTCCGGGATAAGGCATATGGAAACCATTGGGAAAAGGACCGTCTGGGAAGGCAAGTTCATCAGGGCATTAATCCTTACTTACAAAGACCATTCAGGAAACTTAAGGAACTGGGAGGCTGTTGAAAGGGTAAACTGTAATGGAATTGTCGCTATTGTCCCTGTAACAACAAAAAGCGAACTCCTTCTGATAAGGCAGTTCAGGCCTGTTGTGAATAATTTCGTCATAGAGTTTCCTGCAGGACTTAATGATAAAGGTGAAAGCCTTGTTGATGCTGCAAAAAGGGAGCTGATCGAAGAGACGGGTTATACTGCGGATGAGTTTATATTCCTTTCTGATGGGCCTTTGTCATCAGGCCTGTCAGCAGAGATATTAAGCGTATTCATGGCAAAAGATGCGGTCCCTGCCGCAAGTGAGATGAAACAGCAGTATCCTGCAGAGGAAACCGAGAATATAGAGATAATAAAAACGCATCTGTCTGAATTGTATGATGCCCTCGAAGCCTTCCGTAAAAGGGGAGATTACATAGACCTTAAAATATACGGGCTTGTGGAGATGGCAAAAGATAGGCTAAAGGTTAATGGCTAAAGGCAAAGGGCAAAAAGCAACGACAATTAAAAGTATAATCTATAACCTTTCGCCCTTCGCCTTTTGCCTTTTTTATTCAAACTTTATTGCTTCGACAGGACAGATGTTTGCTGCTTCCTCGCAGTCGCAGGTGTTGCACTTATCCGGTCCGATAACCCATGCCTTGTCATCTCTGAGTTCAAATACCTCCGGACATACCTCAACGCATGAGCCACAGCCAATGCAAAGGTCCATATCAACTGTTGGTGTTGCCATAGAAAACCTCCTGAAAAATTTTAATTTTAAATATTATAACAAAATGCACATCTAATATCCTATGATAAAAATCAGGTTTTCTGAAAAATTTATTTGATTTTGGGCCTCATTTTGAGGATAATTTAAAACAGTATACGAGTGTATGGGCAAATGGGTAGATGAGTCCGTTTACCTATCTACTCATAAACTCATTTACTCATATGCTTGAGAATGGAGGTTGCAATGGACATAAAGCAGTTTGTTCTAAATAAGGCAAAGGAAGCCAAAGAAGGTGCGCGGAGCCTTGCGAAGACATCAGCGAGGCAGAAGAATTCCGCTCTTATAAAAATGGCAGAGGCCCTGAAAAACAGGACAGAGGAGCTAATTTCCGAAAACAGAAAGGATATAGAATATGCCGGGGAAAAAGGGCTTTCAAAGGCGCTTATCGACAGATTAACCCTTAATGAAAAGCGGATAAATGAGATGGCACAGGGTCTTGTGGAAGTCTCCCAATTGCCTGACCCTGTCGGTGAGGTAACGAGGATGTGGCAGAGGCCGAACGGCATGACTGTCGGCAAGATGAGGGTCCCGATAGGTGTTATAGGAATAATTTACGAAGCGCGTCCTAATGTTACGGCAGATGCAACGAGCCTGTGCCTGAAGGCAGGCAATGCGGTTATACTCAGGGGCGGCTCCGAAGCCATAAATTCAAACAGGGAAATTGTCAACATCCTGAGGGCTGTTGCAAAGTCAGAGGGCATCCATGAAGGCGCTATCACTTTTATCGACATTCCTGACAGGGAAGCTATAATGGAGCTGTTGAAGTTGGAGGGGATTGTTGATCTGATAATCCCTCGCGGAGGAGAAGGACTTATCAGGGCGGTCACAGAAAATTCCCGGATTCCCGTGCTTAAGCATTATAAAGGTGTATGTCATGTGTTTGTGGACAGGGATGCTGATTTGATAATGGCAGAGGAGATCTGTTTCAACGCAAAAGTACAGAGACCCGGCACCTGCAATGCAATGGAGACAATGCTCGTTGATGAAGCCATTGCCGAAGGATTTTTGCCAAAGATGCTCAAGAGATTAGAAGATGCAGGAGTTGAACTGAGGGGCTGCCCGAAGACAATATCCATTTACCCTGATATAAACGAAGCTAAAGAGGAAGACTTCTATAATGAATATCTCGACCTGATTTTAAATGTCAGGGTTGTCAAGGACATGGAAGATGCAATGGATCATATTGCGAAATACAGCTCTGCCCATTCCGATGCCATAGTTACAATGAATTATGACAGAGCAATGAGATTTTTGAGAGAGGTCGATTCATCCGCTGTGCTGGTTAATGCATCTACAAGGCTGAACGACGGATTTCAATTCGGCCTCGGCGCAGAAATAGGGATATCCACGGATAAGATACATGCAAGGGGGCCCATGGGACTTGAAGAATTGACCTGTACAAAGTTTATAGTGCTCGGCAGCGGCCAAATCAGAGAGTAGGCAAGTAAATGAGTGAATGGGTGAAAGGAAACATATACGAGACATTTCTCTTGCTCATTAACTCATACACTCATTTGCCCATATACATATTTTAAGAGGAGGAAACTAAAATGTCTGAAAAGTTGAGTTATGAGGAGTTTGTAAAAAAGGCGATAGTCAGTCTCAGGAAAGAGGGATATAAAGGCATACATACTGTTTATTCAGGCTTTAATGATGCATTCAAAAAGTACTTTACCGGGGAAGACCCCATAAAGATAACCAATCAGCTTGCTTCGGAGGGAAAGATAGTTATAAGGCCTGTTAAGGGCGGCGTAATGCTTTATCTGCCTGAAGAGGCGCCTGCATCAAGGACGCGGGGAGAAGATGCGCTGGAAAAGATGGGGCTTTAGGGTTGAAATTAGGAATTTTAGGCGGTACATTTAATCCTGTACATTTCGGGCATTTAAGGGCTGCCGAAGAGGCGAGATTCAGAGTTAATCTTGATAAGGTCATTTTTATGCCTTCCGGGAATCCTCCTCTTAAGGCGCTGGATTTAATAGATGCATCGCACAGGTACACGATGACAAGGCTCGCAACCGCATCGAATGTGAATTTTGTCGTCTCTGATATAGAAATAAGGCAGACAGAAAAATCATATACAGCAAACACCCTTCAAAGGCTTCGAGAGATATATCCGGAGGACGAGCTCTTTTTTATCTTAGGGATAGACGCCTTCTTGGACATACCCAATTGGTGGCAGCCAGAGGCGCTGATAAGTATGATTGATTTTATAGTAGTGGCAAGACCTGGTTTTGATTTGATGGATATCTTGAAATCACCATATGTTCAGAGTGCGGACAGTGAATTAAATCAATTTCAATTGAAAAGCGGAAGAAAGGCATTTGTTCTTCAGATGACACCTCTGGGCGTATCATCCACAGACATAAGGAGACTTTTAAGGGAGGGCAAAAGCATCAAATACCTTTTGCCGGAGAAGGTGGAAGAATACATATACACACATAACCTGTATCATCCATAGCCTATTGCCTATTGCCTCTCGTATCCTGTATCCTGTATTTTATGGTTTCTCTCGAGGCAGTTTTTAATAATCTGGATGAGGCTGTCTTTTTATTTGATAAAAAAGGAAGGCTAATTTTCATAAATAAGGCAGGAGAGGAATTCTTAGGCAGGAGCTATAAAGAGATAGAACACAGGCAGTTTAGGTATTTGTTCTCTGATGCAAAGGACATTGCGATGCTTGTTCAGAAAACCATAACCGAAGGCCGTTCATTTAATTGCAAGGAAATGGAAGTCGATATAGGCAGGGCTGCCAACATAGACCTTAATCTCTCGCCATTCTATTCGGATTATGACAGCACAGAAACCCGCAAGACCTCGTGGGGAGTCAGCGGCGCAATTTTATGTATAAGAGAGAATCTTACGCTGACAGAGAGGGAGGATTATCACTTCGATTCCCTTCTTTACCTGCTCGGCTCGATTGCCCATGAAATAAAGAATCCGCTGAGCGGCATAAAAGGGGCGGCACAGATATTGAGGGCAAGCGCCGAGAATTCCGAGGCTGAAGAGTGCCTGAATTTGATATTGAAGGAGACGGACAGGCTTAATTCTGTTTTGCACAGTTATTTGACGATGACGAGGACGCCTGTTTTCAACCAACTGAACATTCATGAGGTTATAGAGCATGCTCTGAAAGTGATGAAGACATCTATCGAAGAGAAAAAGATTGCGGTGAATAAATCTTATGACCCAAGCCTTCCGAATATTGCCGGAGATGAAAGCAAATTGCTGCAGGTATTCATAAATCTTCTTAAGAATGCAGTTGAGGCGATGAAGACATCTAAAAACAGGACGATGAGAATCTCCACAAGGCCTTCCAATGAATACATGGTAATTTATGAAAAGAGGGGCGCCGGTAAAAAAGACACAAAGACAAAGAAGCAGAGGTGGGTTGTTGTTAATATAGAAGATACAGGTGCCGGCATACCCAGAGATGAGATTAATAGGATATTTTTGCCGTTCTATACAAAAAAAGACGGGGGCAGCGGTCTCGGTCTGGCGCTTTCAAAAAAAATAGTAAGAGACCACGGAGGCATTATAAAGGTCAAGAGCAAGGCGGGCGCTGGAGCAGCATTCAGCATATATCTGCCTTTGCAGGTGACGAGTGAGAGGTAATAGTATGAGCAAGAAGATATTAACTATAGATGACGATGAGAGCGTAATCTGGGTTGTAAAAAAGGCGCTTGAACCGCTCGGTTATGAGATAGAGGCAAAGACCAATATAAGGTCAGGCATAAAGGCAATTGATAAATTTAAGCTAATACTCCTTGATCTTATGCTCCCTGATGGAAGCGGAATGGATGCCCTGAAGGAGATAAGGGTTTTCAATCCCGATGCCCTTGTTGTTATGGTCACAGCGCATGGAAGGATGGAGAGCGCCATTGACGCAATGAAGGAGGGCGCCTATGACTATCTTGAGAAGCCATTCGACATTGAAGAGCTCAAAATAACGGTGGAAAAGGCATTCAGGGACATAGCCATGAGGGAAGAGCTGCTCAAATTGAGGCAGGGCAAAGAAGAGGCAATACCCTTTCAGATAATCGGTAAATCCAAGAGCATGCTTAAGGTATTTAAGGAAATAGGCAGGGTCGCTCCAAAGGATGTGACTGTTCTAATCTCAGGAGAGAGCGGCACAGGCAAAGAGCTTGTCGCAAGGGCTATACACAATAACAGCAGGAGAAAATTCGGGCCGGTTGTAGCCATAAATTCAGCCTCAATCCCAAAGGAGCTTATGGAGGCTGAATTATTCGGATGGGAAAAGGGGGCGTTCACAGGTGCGGTCGGAAAGACAGCAGGAAAGATTCAGGCTGCTGATGGAGGCACAATTTTTCTCGATGAGATTTCGGAGCTTGATATTGACCTTCAGGCAAAGCTGCTCAGATTCCTTCAGGAGCAGGAGTACAGCCCTCTCGGAAGCAATAAGATTATAAAGGCAGATGTCAGGATAATAGGAGCCACTAACAAAGACCTTATGGAATGTGTAAAAAACGGTCTTTTCCGGGAGGACTTATACTACAGATTCAATGTTATTGAAATAAAGCTCCCTCCGCTTCGGGAAAGAAAAGAGGACATCATCCCCCTTGCACAGCACTTCCTCAAGGAGTCTGTCAGGGCATTTGATCTGCAGCCAAAGGATTTTTCAAAAGACGCAGAAAAGGCCCTTGCAGGGTACAACTGGCCGGGCAATGTCAGGGAACTCGAAAATACCGTTAAAAGGGCGTCGATACTCTCAAAAGGGAGCCTTATAGAGAGAAGGGATCTGTTTTCCAACGATTATGCCGCATGCTCCGTAAAGGAATTTCTTGAAGGAAAGCTTAATGGCTTTCTTCATAAAATGAAAAAGCTCGAAAATTCAGACCTGTACGGAACTGTGATATCGGAGGTCGAAAAGGCGCTGTTCAGCATCGTACTTAAAGAGACCAACGGCAATCAGGTCAGGGCTGCAAAGGTGCTTGGAATTAATAGAAATACCCTTAATAAAAAGATGAGGGAGTATAAGCTTATCTGAGGTCCCCCTCTGGAAAATTCTCACAAGAAATTTCTGGTGAGTCCTGATTGATTTTAAAACGCTAAATATGTTATAAAATATAGCTTTGTTCAAAAATTTTCTGTGAAAATTCCTGAACATTGTCTCCATGCCCTTCCTTTGTGAAAGGGCTTTAAATCCATGTGGAGGTGTCCATGAACATCTATGAGAATGTAGTTATTTTAAACCCGTCCCTCAACGAAGAGGAGATGAAGTCCGCTGTCGATAAGATCACAGACCTTATAAAAAATTCAGGTGGTGATGTCCTTAAGATCGACAACTGGGGAAAGAAGAAACTCGCATATGAGCTTAATAAACAGAGAATGGGAGTTTATGTGATATTCCTGTTCAAGTCGCCTGCCCCGGTCGTAAAAAAGATAGAGGATTATTTTAAGGTCTTTGATCCTGTTTTGAAATTTATGGTTGTAAAACTCGGCAAAAAGCAGATAGCCGCACTGCCAGAAAATTTGGCAAAAAATGTGGCAGGGATTCCTGCTGCGTCTCAGGAGACAGCATCGAGCGAACAAAAGGCAGGAGCCTGATGTTTAACAGGATAATATTGATAGGCAATCTCACAAAAGACCCTGATGTGAGGTATACGCCGGGAGGAACTCCGGTGACAACCATGAGGCTTGCTGTGACATCCAAATACAAGCAGGGCGATGAGATGAAGGATGATACCCTTTTTATAGATGCCGTTGTTTTCGGGAGGCAGGCAGAAAGCTGCGGCCAGTATCTGAGCAAGGGCAATCCGGTGCTTGTGGAAGGAAGGCTCAGGGAGAGGAAGTGGGAATCCGAAGGGACTCAAAAAAGCAAGTTTGAAGTGATAGCAAGTAGTGTTAGATTTCTGCCGAAAAGGGAATCCCGACAGGCCGGAGCAGGAGAGTCAGGCATCTCTGACATTACACCTCCTGATGAGATTACAGACTTAGAACCATTTTAATTTAAACAGTGAACAGTGTCAGTGATTAGTGTCAGTAACTGACACAGACACTTAAAACTGACACTGATTAAAGAAAGGAGATAAAATGCAACAGAAGAGATTTCAGAGGAGAAAGTTCTGCAGGTTTTGTGCAGACAAGGTGGCTTTTATAGATTATAAAGACATCAAAATACTGAAAAGCTATATGACCGAGCGCGGCAAGATACTTTCGAGGAAGATGACAGGCACATGCTCTGAACACCAGAGAGAGCTGACAGTAGCAATTCAGAGGGCGAGAAATATAGCGCTTCTTCCGTTTATGGAAAGGTAGTATGCGAATACCTAAGAGCTGGGTGCCATCCATAGCAAAGCGGATTGTTGATAATCTCATAAAAAAAGAGCTCATAGAGCCAACCATTCCTGTCAGCATCCTTATGGAAGAGACAGAAAAGCTGCTCACTGAGGAGCTTATGGTCGAGGACAGACTTAATGACGAGGTACGCCAATTTCTCAGGAAATACGAATCTGAGATAGAAAAGGGAAGACTCGATTACAGAAAGCTCTTTGATATGACAAAACAGAAACTGGTGAAAGAGAGAAATATCGTATTATGATGCTTTCTGATGATAAAATAACCCACATGACCCATGTGCTGCTCAAGGGCTTGATGGATAAGGGCCTGATAACCCTAAAGGAAGACGACGGCCTGCTCAGAAGGGAAATAAAGAGAACCATAATAAATGAATTAAAGATAGGCGAAGACATTGATGTTGCAGTAAGAAGAAAGCTCCAGTCCTTCTCCAAGAAGCTTGTTGATGGAAGCCCTGAATGGGAAGTCCTTTACAGGAAGTTTTACGAAGAAGAGGAAGTGAAGAGAGGAAGAAGATAAACACTGGAGTAATGGAGTATTTGGAGTAATGCGGTTTGTTTCAGAAGTTGCGGATGAGGATATAAAGAGAGAGCGAAGAATAGCCCGCGAGCTTCGCAAGAGCAGTTGGTGGAAGAGAAAATGTGCAGCAGGCAGGTGCTACTACTGCAATACAAAGGTCCATCCAAAGGATCTCACCATGGATCACATTGTCCCGATTATCAGGGGCGGCAGATCGACAAAGAGCAATATTGTCACAGCCTGCAAGGAATGCAATACCAAGAAAAAATATATGCTTCCCATGGAATGGGAAGAGTACCTTAATGGTCTGAATTAAGCCTAAGCCCTGCTCCGGCTCAAGGCAGGGCTTTTAATTTCTATCTTCTCCATCCAGACCATGCAGGGATGCCATTTTCATCCCTGAGCTTCAGAACATTATCGCCTTTTTTCACCTCTGCAGCGATAATGGCAGGTTTGCCCATCATTGTCACCCTTGATCCTTTGACCTCAATTTTATCGTCCTTTTCTATCTTTGTGTCGAGTCTCTCTACATACCAGCCCGGGCCGAGGTGCACCGATATGGTCTCTTTTTCTGTTTTTAACTGAAGGTGGACGCCATAAGACATTCCTTTCATCGGTGTGATCCTATGAACCAATTCGACTGTGCCTGATATGGTTTCTACTGTTGCAGGGTTATACATTCTCTGATACTGCGTTCCCATTCCCCATCCGCCGCTTCCGCGCCAGCCTTTCCATCCTTTCATTGGCTGTGCAAAGGCAAGTGAAGCAGCCAGAACCAATGATACTGCCACCAATAAACTTAAAACTTTTCTCGTTCTCATAACTACCTCCTCGAGCCGGGTTTGATTTAATTAAAGAATAGCACTTTCTGTCGTTCAACTACACCTTGGAAATGCAACTGATATGCCAGGTTATGAAGCCTTTAAAATCAAACTGTTTGAGGACTTGTGTTTTACAAAGGCATTGAGTCTGTTATTTTGCAGTATTCGTCTTTGAAGTATTTCCTCTGAAAATATCTGGCAACATTTACGAGCCCTATTAAGACAGGCACCTCTACAAGCGGCCCTATGACAGCGGCAAAGGCTGCGCCGGAATTAATTCCAAATACTGCTACGGCAACGGCAATGGCGAGTTCGAAATTATTGCTGGCAGCAGTGAAGGAAAGGGTTGCTGTCTTTTGATAATCGGTCCCCAATCTTTTGCTCATATAAAATGACACGAGGAACATGACAACAAAATAAATGAGCAGCGGAATTGCAATGCGCACCACATCCAATGGGAGTTTCACAATGTAATTACCTTTCAAAGAAAACATCACTACAATGGTGAACAATAAGGATATTAAAGTAATGGGGCTTATCTTTGGAATAAATACCTGCTCATACCACTGACGGTTTTTTATTTTAATCAGGCTGAATCTCGTTATCATCCCGGCTATGAATGGTATTCCGAGATAAATAAAAACACTCTCTGCAATCTGCCCCATTGTAATTTCCACCACAGCCCCCTTAAGACCGAACAACGATGGAAGTATTGTTATGAAGATATATGCATAAACCGAATAAAAGAGAACCTGAAAAACGGAATTAAATGCAACAAGCCCGGCAGCATACTCCGGGTCGCCGCATGCAAGGTCATTCCATACTATGACCATTGCAATGCATCTTGCCAGCCCTATCATGATAAGTCCCACCATGTATTCAGGATAATTTGGCAGTAAGGCTATTGCCAGCAGAAACATCAGCACAGGACCGATTATCCAGTTTTGAATAAGGGACAGGCCCAATACCCTTTTGTTCTTGAATACCTCTCCGAGTTCCTCATATTTCACCTTTGCAAGTGGAGGGTACATCATGAGGATGAGGCCGATTGCAATAAGGATATTTGTTGTGCCGACCTGAAATCTGTTTATAAAACCCTCTATATCCGGCATTAGATACCCCGTTACCACGCCAACAGCCATGGCGCTGAATATCCAGAGGGTAAGGTATCTGTCCAGAAAGGAGAGCCTTTTGCCATCATTTTTAGTCATAATGTTTTACCTCCCGCAGCATCTGCTTTTGTTTTTAATTGGAATAACCTCTGCCTTAGCGCCTTTGTTTTTCAGGAATTTATCCAGCCTCTTTTTGTCTTCCATTACTCCGCTTTCAGAAACTTTTTCGAGCACAGAGAGGACTAAAAACCTCTTAAACATATCGGAGTCGTCAATTCTGTAATGTATCCACTTCCCCTGTTTTCTGTCCTTAATCAGTCCTGCGTCTTTCAGTACGCCGAGATGAAAGGATACCTTCGGCTGTATCATGTCGAGAGCAGCAACGATGTCGCACACGCATAGTTCGCCGTGCTCAAGGAGCTTTAGTATCCTGAGCCTTGTTTCGTCTGAGAGGGCCTTGAATATGTTCAGTAATTCCTGCATGTTACATCTCCGATTTTATTAGTTCTTTGACCTTGTCTGGACTCGGCAAAGGCTTGCCCGAATGCTTGAGCTTCCCATTGACCACAAGGCCAGGGGTTGACATAGTGTATTTCATGATTTCCATCATGTCTGAAACCTTCTCAATATTTGCATCAATGCCCAGTTCCTTCATGGCTTTTTTTGCCATCTCTACCATCTTTTCGCAGTTCGGACAGCCCGGACCTAATACCTTGATTTCCATTTTAAACCTCTGCTTAAAGTATCGCATTAAACAAATAGCCCACGGCTATTATTGTTACGGTCATTATCCCTGCAAAGACTCCGAGCAAGGGAATCTTCAATACCTTTCTCAAGATTATCATCTCCGGAAGCGAAAGCGCAGTCACAGCCATCATAAATGCCAGCACAGTTCCTACACTCAGTCCTTTCTCCATCAATGCATAGACAATCGGAAGGACCCCTGCTGCATTGGAATAAAGGGGAACTCCCAATGCCACTGCAACAGGCACGGCAAAGGGATTTCCTTTGCCTGCATAATTTGCCAGAAAATCCTGAGGCACATAACCATGTATAAAACCACCTATGCCTATGGCTATTATGATAGAAAGCCATACTTTTTTCAGGATGTCTGTTGTATTCCATTTTGCGTACTGAAGCCTCTCTTTGAATGCCTGCTTTAATATCTCCTGCTCCTGTCCCGCGTGGAATTTGTAAACATATTCCTCGACCCATTTTTCGAGCTTGAGTTTTCCGATGATGAATCCTCCGAAGATGGCAACAAGGAGTCCTGTCCCCATATATATCGCTGCAATCTTCCAACCAAAAAGCCCCCAGAGCAAAACAACCGCTACCTCGTTTACCATTGGTGATGATATTAAAAATGAGAATGTTACACCTAAAGGCACTCCTGCCTCTACAAAGCCAATAAAGAGCGGCACTGCCGAGCATGAGCAAAAAGGTGTGACGACTCCAAGCAATGCTGCGAGGATATTACCTATAAACTCTTTTTTATGCGAAAGGATCTTTTTTGTCTTCTCCGGAGGGAAGTAGCTCCTGATTATGGATACGACGAATATGATGACCGAAAGAAGCAGGAATATCTTTATAGTGTCATATATAAAGAATTCTGTGGCATCTCCGAGCCGTGAGCCTTGATCGAGCTTTATGAGGCCATATGTAACATATGATGCAAACTCTTTCAGCATTTAATGCTCCCTGAATAGCATTGCTTTAAACATATAAACAAAATTTGATATGTTTTGTCAAGACCTTAATCCGTAATTAAGGAGTCGGCAAACAGTCTTCAAAGCCTTTGCAAAGTCTTCATTCATGTGCAATCGAAAGATTATAAACGCTTCATCTTATATATGCCATAGTAGTAGATGACGGATACAAGACAATGCTTCAACCCAACCTTATGTGCAAAGTCTTTTCAGACTGTCTGCCGACTCCTTCTTATAGCATATCGATTATGCAGGGCAGGTATGCGTAAAAAGCCTTTATCCACAGGAGATCGAACTATGTTGTCTTGTTCTTGTCATCTACTACATTGCTCACCCCGTGAATGAACACTTATAATCTTTCGCATGCACATGAGCAGTGCTTATAAAGGCTTTTGGAGCATGCCTGCCCTGCATAACATTGCGAACTAAGGTAATGATTGCCCTTTAATCGCAATTTTGTTGTACAATTAAAAAGGTAGAAGACGGTGACCAACCTTTATCAAATTTTTTTCCTTAACCTTGCCCTGGGCCTAATATTGGGCTTTGTATTCCACAGGTCCGACCTCTGCATGGCCGGAATGTTCCGCGACATATTTCTCCTGAAACGCACCTTCCTGCTCAGGATACTCTACTTGCAGGTGATTGCTACAATGGCGCTCTTCTTTATTGCAAAGAAAGCAGGGCTCATCAGCCTCTATCCCCCTCCAAATCTCAACATCGCATCGCTTGGAACACTGGCCGGAGGCATGATATTCGGAATAGGGATGGTGCTGGCAGGGGGTTGTGTAATAGGAACACTTTATAAAATGGGCTCCGGAAGCATTATCAGTATTATTGCATTTGCAGGGCTTATTATCGGAAGCGCTGTTTTTGCAGAGTTCTATCCATTCTGGGCAGAGTTTTCAAAAAGAACCAGGGTCTCTGAAGCTGTATTGCTGCCGCAGCTTATCGATGAACATTTTCTTATGTTCCCCATCCTGTTTATATCATCAATGCTTATTTTCAGATGGATGCGCTCCAAAAAATTGCATCAGAAGGCCTATGCAGAGGGGTACATCCATCCGTGGAAGGTTGTAATTATCATTGCCCTTTTAAATTTGATCATTTATATAAGCTCCGATATGCCCATGGCTGTCAGTACAGGATATTCAAAGATCGCTGCATATCTGGAAAAGATCCTTGTTCCGGATCATTTTGAGACTGTAGCATTTTTTAAAAAGGAATCATATTCTGTTTTACATCCGGCCAGTAAGTCTTTAATTGCAGGCGGCCCTGGTGCTAAGTTTGATCACATATCCTCTACCGAGATTTCCCTCATTCTCGGAGTCATATTCGGGTCTTTTATATCCGCAGTCTCAATAGGAGAGTTCAAACTGACCTTAAGTACGCTTCCCCCTCCGGGACAGAATATATCCGCCTTATTGGGTGGCATATTACTTGCTTTAGGTTCGAGGATGGCAGGGGGATGCAATGTGAAGTTTCTAATGAGCGGTCTTCCCCTGCTCTCTATCCAGGCATTCCTGTTCCTCTTCGGGATGCTGCCGGGTGCATGGGTTGGAACCTATTTATTTAAAAAATTTATTATCAGCTATGGCAGGGAGGGCAGTGATGGAAAATGAAACAGTGATCAATCTCGATGTAATAAGCCTGGATATTCGGGGACAGATATGTCCTGCATGCCTTCTCATTTCCTTAAAGGAGATCAATAAACACAAAGGACTCCTGAGAAACGGCGAGGCAAACCTGATCGTAAGGACAGACCACAGGGATGCCACAAGGACTATTCCCGATGCGGCTGTTGCCATGGGGTATGCGGTCTCTGTGGAAAAGAAAAAGGGATACTATGAGATTACAGTAGGGCGAAAAGATGAAGACCAGAAGGCATGACAACCACATAAGTATTCCGGTAGAAAGTGAAGATGCGGAGAGGAAGAATGCTATCCTTCTTCAATATATCAAAGAGAAGGTAAACCAACTGCTGCAGATTATGGGTACAAAACCCCTGAGGGATGAAGAGCTTAATGACGAGAGTCTTATTGCCATAGACCCGATAGGCATCATCGCAGAATCCTTTGAGCAGGTGCTCGAGCATCTGAAGGAGAGCAACAGGCAGTTGCAGCTTGCGAGGGATTATCTGCAAGCTGTCTTTGATACTGCCGGCGTGGGTATATCCATCATTGATCGGGACTTGAGAATTATCAAATGCAATGAAAAACAAAAAGAGCTTCTGGTAGCCGGTGTATCGCACATAGAAGGCAAACATTGCTATGAGGTTTATTGCGGAATAGACTCGCCTCCTTTGATATGCCCTGCCATAGAGACCCTGGAAATGGAGCGCCCTGTCTTTTTGAAAGAGGTAACCAAAAAGGGAAGGGTTTTTCAGATTGTCACATCCCCTCTTAGAGACAGTGCTGGAACAATCACAGGTGTTATTGAAGTATCCTTGGACATGACAGAGAAGAAAAGGGCAGAGGAGGCAATGTGTCAGGCAGAAAAGCTGGCTGCTGTAGGGCAGCTTGCAGCAGGTATTGCACACGAAATAAACAATCCCCTCGGTAATATCCTCGGCTATGCCAAACTCCTCCTTATGGATCAATCCATTACAGAGGCACAGGGTGAGAAATTGAAGGTTATCGTAGAACAGGCAAACAAGGGGGGTCAGATTATCAAAGGGCTTCTGGAGTTTTCACGTCAAAAAGTGCCTGTTTTTGAAAAGGTTTCCCTTAACGAATGTGTTGAGAATGCCCTTCGGTCTCTGGGAAAAGGCAACAGTATAAGGGTTGTAAAGAGATTGGGCGATATTCCTTATGTGATGGCTGATCCGAGACAAATGGAACAGGTTTTCCATAATATCCTTCTCAATGCCATACAGGCATTAGAGGGTAGTGGAGCAATAGAGATAGAAAGCAAGGTTATAGGCGGCTCAATAGAAGTTTCAGTAAGAGACAGCGGTCCGGGCATACCCAGAGAGCATTTGAGCAGAATCTTCGAGCCCTTCTTTACCACAAAGCCGGTGGGAAATGGCACCGGACTCGGCCTCAGCATCTGTTCCGAATTGGTGAAGAAGCATGGAGGTTCTATATTCGTGGAGAGTGAAATCGGCGGGGGGACCACATTTTCTATCATAATACCCATAGGGAGGTAGGCTTGTTTGATATTCTGGCAATAGAAGATGACCGGAGAATGAGGGAGCTCTTAATGGAGATACTCAGCCGTGACGGATGCTCTGTATTTACTGCAAAGAACGGGGAAGAAGGACTTGATTTTCTTGAGAGAAGGAATTTTGATCTTGTTATTACTGACCTCAAGATGCCTGATATAGACGGCATTACCATCCTCTCAAGGGCACGGGAGATCAATCCCGAGAGCCTGGTCATAGTAATCACCGCATACGGGACAGTGGAGTCCGCCATTGAGGCCATGAAATTAGGAGCCTATGACTACATCCAGAAGCCATTTGAGCCCGAGGAGCTGATGCTGGTTATAAAGAAGGCATTGGACTATAAAAGGCTCGCCGATGAGAACTTAAGATTATCAAGTCAGCTTGAGTCCTGCAGGTCAGAGGAACTGATAGGCACAAGCCCATCAATGGCGGAGGTCAAGAAACTTGTGGAGAGGATTGCGCCCCTCGACACCACTGTAATCATAGAAGGAGAGACAGGGACAGGGAAAAACCTTGTGGCAAAGACCATCCACAGGATAAGCAAAAGGTCATCCGGAAAATTTCTGAGCATAAACTGCGGGGCACTCACAGAGACACTCCTTGAATCAGAGCTATTCGGACACGAAAAAGGGGCATTTACCGGCGCCATAAAACAGAAGCAGGGCCTTTTTGAGGCTGCCCATGGGGGAACACTATTCCTTGACGAGATAAACAATGCAAGCCTCAACATGCAGATAAAGCTCCTCAAGGTGCTGGAGGAAGGAAGGATTATGCGCATTGGCTCCACGGAATCCGTGCCTGTGGATGTCCGCATCATTGCTGCAAGCAATATCCCCCTTAAAAAAGAGGTGGACGAAGGCAAGTTCAGGCAGGATCTGTACTATCGCCTTAAGGTGGTGACTGTTACCATGCCCTCCCTAAAGGAAAGGCGCGATGATATACCCCTTTTGGCACACCACTTCCTCGACAGGTATCGCGAGAGATTCGGCAAGGAGATTCAAGGCTTCACAACAGAGGCAATGGATACACTTCTGACATATGACTGGCCGGGCAATGTCAGGGAACTGGAACATGTCGTCGAGAGATCTGTTATCTTAGAGTATGGTAAAAAGATCGGTATATCTTCCCTTCCGGCAGAACTCCGTTCCCGGCCAAAAGAGATGGTATCGCCAAAAGGCATCATGCGGCTTGAAGATATGGAAAGGCAATTAATCCAATCCGCATTGAGGTTCTTTAACGGCAAAAGGGATTCGGCTGCCCGTGCACTCGGCATCAGTCTGACCACCCTCTGGAGAAAGCTCAAGAAATATAATCTCGACTGATATTTCTTTCACTTTGAAATAATCTTTCGTTTTGAAATGCTCACCAATCAAACTTTTTAGGAATATCACCATTTTTTCTCTGGCATACCTATTGCTTTACTGTTTTATCAATAATTTTTGCAAAGAGGGAGGTACGAGATGAGTAAAAAAAGTCTATTAGCATTAGTAATGATGGTAGCTTTTGTAGCTATTTCCGCAAATGCCTATGGATGGGCAAATCCGGATCTTCTCATGAACTCAGACGATGTGGAGAAGATTGCTGCAAAACCTGACTGGGTAATCCTTGACTGCCGCGGTAAAGAGGCATATGGGAAAGAGCATATCCCCGGAGCCATAGTTCTTGATTGCAGGAAGGACCTGAGGGATGGGACAGAAAGGGTATTGAAGCCAGCACAGTTGGAAAAGATACTCGGGAATGCAGGCATTGGTAATGACAAGAATGTTGTTGTATATGGTGATGCAAAGGATATAGTCCATGCAAGTGTAGGATTCTGGATACTTGAATACATGGGGCATGATAAGACTCATTTTCTTGACGGAGGCCTCACTGAATGGAAAGCGGCTGGAAAACCTGTAACAACAGAGCCGAAGACATTACCGCCGGCAACATTCAAGGCTAAGGTTGTTCCATCAAGGTATTCCTCAACAGATGAGATTGTTAAGATTGCAAAGGGAGAGACAAAAGGTATTCAGGTTATAGATGCAAGGACGGAAAAGGAATACAATGGTAAAGAGTCCCGCTCCTTAAGGGGAGGCCGCGTTCCCAATACAACCATAAATGTATCCCACGAGCTTACATACGACAAGCGCACAGGAAAGCTGCTTCCTGAGAAGTTTTTAGAAAAATCTTACGGCAGTCTTGATAAGAATAAAAGGACGGTAGGGTTGTGCCAGACAGGCTCACGCTCCACACTCACATATCTACAGTTGAGGCTTATGGGCTTTAAAGACCCTGCAAACTATGATGATTCATGGATTGTGTACGGCAACAGCGTATATCCACCCTATCCAGTGGAGAACGAGCAGTGGATTAATATGGAAGGCCTTGTGAAAATGTCGGCAGACATAAAGAAGCTTAAAAAAGAGATCGCGGACCTGAGGAAAGAGTTAAATCTGCCGCCGAAAGAAGAGAAGTAAGGAGATTGCAGAGGTCGACATGGGTGAACAAATAAAAATAGTTCCGCTTGGTGAAGTTGATGGGGGTATTATGATGGAGGTTGCAACTCAGGTCAGTATGACATTAGGAATAACCGCAATAGTTGACGAGATGCAGCACTATCATGAATCTGCCTATAACCATCAGCGGGGACAATATTCTGCTGAAAGTTTCCTGAAATTTTTGGATGCGCCGAAGGAAGGAAGCATCAGGGTGCTCGGTATCACCGATGTTGACCTCTACATTCCGGATTTAAATTATGTGTTCGGCCTTGCAGACGAATCACGCGATGTCTCTCTTATCTCTATTTCAAGGTTTAAAAAAGGAAATGGGAAGGTGGTTGAGAGGGCTGTCAAAACTGCAGTCCATGAGCTTGGGCACACATACGGACTTGTCCATTGTCATGACAACAAATGCGTTATGTATTTTTCCTATAACCTTTCGGATACCGATTATAAGGGAAAAGAATTCTGCATTAAATGTCAGAAGACATTGGATAAAAGTAAGAATCTATTTCGCGGGGAAACGATGTTTCCCGCGCTAAGGTGAAGGGCGCATGAAACTTGGTATCTTAGTGAACACAGACAAAAACCTCGCTCATATATTGGGCATCACAAAGGCAGCAATAGATAAGGGGCATGAGGTCATAATATTTAATATGGATGATGGGACCAGACTTCTGAGCGAACCTGCCTTCAGGACATTATGCAGCACAAAAAGCGTTTCCATGAGCTTTTGCGACCACAGCACCCATGTCCTTAATGTATCAAAGGAAGGTATTCCTGATGAGATAGTCTGCGGCAGCCAATACAACAATGCTGTCATGAACCATGATGCAGATAAGGTCATTGTTTTATAGGGAGGACAGAAGTGGACGCAAAGAAAATAGCCGTAATCGTTAGGAACAGACAGTCAGAGGCATTCAGGATGAGCGTTGGTCTCACTGTCCTTGACGACATAATAGATGTTTTTATAACAGAGCCTATCAAGGATGATAAGGAGACCCTTACTCAACTTGAGGGGGTAAAGGAGATGAAGGAACTGGGCATCATAAATCTCTTCACAACTGTTAAAGGGACAGGCTTTGAATTTATAACCGTAGAAGATATGGCAGGGAGACTGCTCGAGCATGACAACATTTTGCCGTATTAGGGAGGATAAATGAAGGTTTTGCATCTGCTTAAATCCGAGCCTGACGAAACTACAAGGAAAATAATGGAAATACATAAGGCAGAAAATGATGTGAAGGTCATTGACCTTACAAAGGGCGATTTTTCTTATGAGAGTATCATAGAGGACATATTTAGTTATGACAAAGTCATATCGTGGTAATAAAACTGCAATAAAAAATAAAGGAGGGCAGAAATGGGTGAGGTAAGGGGAGGTCTGACATTACCATGGCTTTGGGTGGCTGTTGTTATTGCCTTTTTAGCATTGGGCTTTATACTGCCACCCCTTGATAAACCATTAAGGGACCTTGCTAAGCAGGCAGAGCAGATGAAGACAATGCAGGAGACCACTTCTCAGTAAGACTTTTTAGACAAAATATCAATATGGAGGTATAAGAGATGAAAACGAAAAAGACAATAGTATTGGCGGTTATGCTGTCACTGGCATTTTTGACAATGCCTTTGATAAGCGGAATCAAAAAGACACAGACAACGGTGTCTCTGGTATCCGAAGCACATGCCGAGGATGTTAAGGGTTTTAAATGGATTCCGAGAAGGCCCGGGATTACAAGGGCGCAGATAGCCCTCGGAAGGGCTGTTACAATACCCTTTGAATTTACAGTTACAGAAAATGTGAAAAAGGTGAGGTTTGAATTGCCAAAGAAATTTGTAGACCTCGGCATTGATATTCTGGAAGACGAAGTGGCTGTTAAGGGCGGTAAAGCTTCGTCATCCGTGGCGTTCACTGTGCCACCTGGAAAACCATTGGGCAAGTTTGACATGGTGGTTACGGCAAAGGATGCAGCAACAGGAAAAGAGATAGGCAAAGGCACAATACAGTTTATGCTTCTACCGCCGGGTGTAGGTGGATGTTAGAAGACTTCTATACCAAAGAGGAGGAACGATATGAGTGATTTCGGCATAAAAGGCTGGTGGGACTCATGGTACAAAAAATTCTTCAGGGAAAAATGGCCTCTCTGGATAGCAGCTATATTTATGGCGCTTTCAGGGATAATAGCATACGGAGTAGCCGTATGGTCCCTGTCAAGGACGGTAACCGGAGAGAACCCTTATGATCAGGCAAAACCCCTTGGAACATTTCTCGGATTAAAGGAACTCGGAGGCATTATCAACAGCTTCTTCGGCAAGATAGGTCTGCCTCACTATCCTTTCAACGGCTATATATGGCCTGACGGGCAGACAATAAACTATTTTGTCCAGTATCCTAATCCGTTCCTTGAGCCGACAGCAGGGACTATGCTCGGCATACTCTTCGGGGGGCTTATCGCTGCACTTTTAGCAAAGGAGTTCGCACTCAAGGTGCCTCTTGACAAGACGGAGTACGGACTTGCGCTTTCCGGCGGTGTGATGATGGGAATAGGCGCGGTCTTTATGTTCGGTTGTCCCCTGGTAAGCACAACTAATATAGGCGCCATGGGTGTTCAGGCTATTGAAATGGTTATAGGTATGACCATAGGTTCATTCTTTGGAGCAAAGATAATTATCTGGCTCGAGAAGCGAAGGCTGGCATCCCTGGCATGCGCTGCTGATGGCGCAGGCTATAGGCCATTAATGCATTTTGAAAAGACAAAGACCATATGGCCAAAGATGCCGGCCAATGCAGACGGAGGCGAACCGTTTGGCATAAGATTTCAGCCTGTAATGGCAATAATCCTTACTCTTGTCATGTTCATTGTTTTGGCACGGTTTACCAAAATCGGCTACCCTGCCCTCTCCATGTCATTTCTGGCAGCAACACTTACGGGCTTTGCCATGCAGAGGGGAGGCATGTGCTTTGCCTATGCATACAGGGAGCCCTTTTTAACAGGCTTCAGCGATATGTCGAGGGCAATGGCGCTTCTCTACGCACTGTTGGTAATAGGTTTTCTTCCATTCAAGCTCCTTGGCTCCGTGTCCCCTGATATTGCCTATGCCGAGATATTCGCCATAAGCCCTGCCGGCATAGGGATACTCATCGGTTCAGCCCTGTTCGGACTCGGCATGGCGCTCAACGGCGCATGCGTCAGCGACAGCCTCTGGAGAACTGCCGAGGGACAGGTAAAAATATGGGTAGGTCTCTTAACACTCATCTGCGTTTCCTCATGGTTATTCCCGATGAGGGAGGAGGCATGGTTCAAGACCATCTTTGCACCGTACGGTTCAAAGAATATAACGGATGTGTATCTGCCCCAGATATTCGGGAGCTATCCCATAGCGGTCGTTTTTACAATAAGTGTAGTGCTTTTATGGGCGCTCGTGATGACATGGTTTGCAGGCAGGACATTCAAAAGATATATGGAAGAATAAAAGGAGGTTAAAATGACAACAGAAGCCAAAATCGATAAAGTCCTCGATGTAAAAGGTCTGGTATGCCCGAGACCGATGGTAATGACCATGAATACATTAAAGACAATGGAAAAGGGGCAGGTTCTTCATGTTCTGGCAAATGACAGCAGCACCAAGCACAGTATCCCGGCCCTCTGCGAGAGGAGCGGCTATAAACTTGTGGAGATGAAAGACGAGGCTGGTACTATCAGCTTCATAATTCAAAAATAACCGGGCAGAAGTAATTGGAGGTTCTATGTATAAGAATATTTTATTGCCGACAGACGGCTCGGAACTCTCGGAGGATGCCATAAAGAGCGGTATCAGCCTTGCTAAGTTCCTTAACGCAAGGGTTACAGGGCTTTATGTAATACCAAAACCAACCTCAGGCGACATATGGGATGTATGGGCGCCTGAGAACACAGAAGAAGGAAGGATGTTCAGGACTAAATTTCAGGCATCGTTTGAGTGTATAGCAACAAGATACATATCAGTAATTGAGAATGCAGCAAAAGAGGCAGGAGTCCCCTGCGAATGCATCTATGTAACAGGCGAATATCCGTCTGATGAGATAATAAAAGCAGCAGAAGGCAAGGGCTGCGACCTCATCTTTATGGCATCCCACGGCAAGAGAGGTATAGGTGCTATCCTCGGAAGCGTGACAACAAAGGTTTTGGCGAGTTCTAAAATTTCTGTTTTAGTGCATCGCTAAAAGCAAGAGGCGGGACCTCAGGAACCCTCCATTCCGCCAATTGGGCGAACCATAGTGTTCGCCCTTTTTTTAATTTTCCATTAACTCATCGATTTTTTCCCCGATATCCGCTGCTTCCATCAATGATGTGCCGATGAGCATGGCATCAATTCCTGCGTCTTCTAATTTAATCACATCATTTCTATTCTTGATTCCGCTTTCGCTTACAACTATTTTGTCCTTTGGTATGTCTTTCTTGAGTTTTAGTGTGGTTAATAAATCAATCTTTAATGTTTTCAGGTTGCGGTTGTTTATTCCTATAATATCTGCATCGATTAATAATGCCTTTTCTAAATCATCTTCATCGTGGACCTCGAACAATACATAAAGTCCCAATTCCTTTGCGATGTGCAGATATTCCTCTGCTTGATTTTTATCAAGTATGGCTGCAATCAAGAGTATGGCATCTGCATGATTCACCCTCGATTCGTATATCTGGTATTCATCGAAAATGAAATCTTTTCTTAACACGGGCGTGGATGTAATGCCTTTAACTTTCTGTATATACGACAGATGTCCCTGAAAAAAATCCTCTTCCGTGAGGACTGATATGGCGCTCACAGGCTTTTCACCGTATATGTATGCTATTTTGATTGGATCAAAGTCTTTTCTGATAAGCCCCTTTGAGGGAGAAGCCTTTTTTATCTCTGCTATGAGTTTTATCTTTTCGCCATTTCTTTTTATGGCAGTTCCGAAGTCCCTTGTTTTATCTACATCCCGCAGGCGATTTTTTAGATCATTAATGGTAACGGAGCTTTTGGCATATTCCAGCCGTTCAGCTTTCTTTTTGACAATTTCATTTAAGATGTTCATCCGAAATTTTAATTGAATTTCAAAAAAGAAAACAACCTTTCTCTGTGATCCAGCGATAAGGATAAGTCTCTTTCGTTCAGAAGCTCTGTTTTGACAGTTCTAATGCTCCTTTCGCTACAGCCGCAAAACTCACCCTTCGGGTTCAAACACTTGCGGCTGTTTAACGCTCCAGTTGCAAAGAACTGTTACCAAAACATCGCTATTCACTTCAGAGCCCCATCCTTATCGCTGGATTTGGGTTTCTATTTGTTGGATTAATTTTCCTGACATATCGTGCTATGTGAGAAAGACGAACTTGCAAAATCTGAAGGGACTGATAGAATTGAAACATGCATAAAAGCAGGCTTGAAAAAGGAGGCAGGGTTGGGTACGCCATTGCGAATAGAGAATTGATAGACCATTTGAATGGCAGCAATGATGCCTATCCACTGGCAAGGACTGCAGAGGCTGCTGCCATTGCATCCCTTGAACATCTGGATAAGATAAGAGAAAGGGTTAAGTTTTTAAAAAATCAGGCAGGGGATTTTGCAAAATCATTACAGAAGCTTGGCATTAAGACATACCCTACAGAGACCTTTTTCTTTCTTGGCAGGGTGCCCATGGATGCAGACGAATTTGCAAAGGCATTGAGCAAAAGGAATATCAACATCAGACCGATTCATCTTGAGGGCATGGAAAACAGGTTTTTAAAATTTGCAGCATCAACGACTGAGAACAACAGGATAGTCATAGAGGCGATAAAGGAGATTCTGAGATGATAAATATATTCGATACCTTCACAGAGAAATACGATGCATGGTATGACTCAGAGGATGGAAGGCCTCTCTATGAAAGTGAATTGGGATGTTTAAAATCCATGGTCGAAAATGCTCCTAAACCCATCCTTGAGATTGGCGTCGGCACAGGAAGGTTTGCAATGCACTTCCCTGATGTTATTGGAATTGATCCATCCCTGAATGCGCTCAGAATAGCGGAAAAACGAGGGGTGAAAATTGTGCATGGTTATGGAGAGGATCTTCCATTTGAGGATGAGACATTCGGCTGCATTCTTATTATCGTGACATTGTGCTTTGTCGAAAATCCCCTCGATGTATTACGAGAGGCTAAAAGGGTTCTGAAAAAGAATGGCAGCATCATAATAGGTCTTGTCCCGAAGGATTCGCCGTGGGGAATATTTTACGAGGAAAAGAAGAAGGCGGGGCATCCCTTTTACAGCAGCGCAAGATTCTATACGCTGGAGGATGTAAAAGAATTACTGCAAAAGGCAAGTCTTAAAATTTCAAGAATCAGGAGCACTTTGCTGCAAAAGCCCGATGAACCTCGAAGGGTTGAGGAGCCGGTTGAGGGCTATGAAAGGGATGCGGGATTTCTCTGCATAAAGGCAAAGCCTGAATAATTGAAAGAGTCTATGAGATTATGTTTAAGGGATTAAGAAAGCACCTAAAGAAGGGCAAACCAAGGCCCTTCATATCCTTCCAGATAGAGCCGACATCGAGATGTCAATTAAGGTGTGTCATGTGTCCGAGGACTGCCTTTCTTGATGAATGGGTATCAGGCGATATGTCCCTTTCTACCTATGAAAAAATAAAAAGACAAATATCAAGGAACTATCAGAGGCCATAGAACTTGCAAAGGACACAGGGGCGAATGAACTGGTTGCCACTAATCTTGACTATACGCCGACAAAGATTCAGGACGATTTAAAATCATTTTCGTGTGACAGGGCGAACTCCGAATTTAAAATATCCATTGAACAGGCTGAAAAGAGAGCCGAAGGATTAAAAATGCCTTTTCGGGTTTATCCTCTCGAAATGGAGGAGGTGTTGATGTGTGAATTAAATCCATTAAAGATTGTATTCTTTTCCCACGATGGCTGTGTATCACCCTGTGTCTACCTGAATCAGACAAAAAAGGGATCAATTCAGAGGATATTCTGTGGCTCGCACTACGAAATGCAGAGGTTATGTTTTGGAAGCATTACAGAAAGAGATTTCATGGAGGTATGGGATAGTAATGAGTATAAGGGGTTCAGAATGGCCTATGAAAATAGAATCAAACTCCGATCAAAAGGCTACATAGAATCTATCTTTGAAACCTTAGAGATAGAAAAGCCAGGGAAAGATATAAAAGAACTGCTCTCAGAAAACCCCATGCCATCTGTATGTAAGACATGTTATAAGGCTTATAACATTTAAAACTAATATCAGTTTTGTCAGCCGTTCAGCTTTCTTTTTGACAATTGTATCCAGAACGCTCATGTGTGAAATTTTACTTAAATCGCAAAGAGAAAAACAACTTTCCTCTCTACTAACCGGATGTCTTCCAGACGACAGTACAGCGGTGAACATCATACTATCCTAAAGCATGGGGATAATTAAAAGATGTAAAAGTAAGGAGGGAGGGTTATGGAAAGAAAAAGTGCAAAGGTAGATGTCAGCAGCCCTCAGGCTGCAAAAGGTGTGCTTGGATATTTTATTAACAATCTGAGAGCACGTGGGAGACCGGCACGGAAAACACTTCTCGGCTATGTAGCTGCCTGGGCTGCCTGGGCGTTTATTTTGTGGGGTATAGATATTTCATCCATTATACCTACTTATTCTGCAAAGGCAGTTCTCGCAATTATTGTCTGGGCATGTATTATATGGGTGACCGAGGCTATCCCTGTTGGCGTTTCAGGCTTAATGATACCGATGCTGCTGGTGGTAACAAAGGCCGTGCCGAAGATACCGGAGGCATTCGGCGGATATGTTTTGGATGTGAGTTTTCTGTGTTTAGGTGCATTTATATTTGGGGCTATATTGTGGTCTGCAAATCTGGATACCCGCATTGCCTTAACCGTCCTATCAAAGATGAAGTCCACCAAGGTGAGCAAGGTAATAATAGGATTGTTCAGCACCTGTATGGGTTTAGCATTAGTTATTCCTGCGGCTGTTGCCAGATCAGCTACACTTCTGCCTGTTGTCCGTGGGATTATGGAATTGTTTGGGGAGACCAAATCGGAGAGCAATGCAAAAAAGGCGATTGTAATATCCTCCCTGGTGTATGCGCCGATGGTTGGAGGCATCCTCATCCTCACTGCCCACATGCCTAATGTCATAATGGTGGGACTTTTTGACAAACAGCTCAATATACATATTTCATGGATACAGTGGCTTTGGCTTCATCTACCAATAGCTGGACTCTTCCCTATAATGTACTGGATATTGAAGTTCTTCTTTAAGTTTAAACACGTGGAGGTTTCAGGCGGGATAGAAAGAATAGAAACCGCAAAAAAAGAGCTCGGCAAAACCAAAAATTATGAATGGGTTATTCTTCTCATTTTTGCGTTTGCGGCTACAATGTGGGCACTTGAGGATGTCCATAAGATCAAGACAGGAATGATTACTCTCATAGCACTGGGAGTATTTTTTATCCCCGGCATATTCCCCTTGAAATGGAAGGCGATAGAAAACAAGACCATATGGGGAACATGGCTGCTTCTTGGAGGTGCCCTTTCCATGTCTGCTGCCATGGGTTCCACAGGGCTCGCAAAGTATCTTGCTGCCATAATTCACCCGGTTGTTGAAGGTAAAGGATGGATAGCCGTCCTGTTTATAATGATGTTTGCTACCCAGTTTATACGTCTCGGCATGCTGAGCAATGTGGCTGCAGTTGCGATGCTGGCACCTGTCTTATTGGAAATGGCGCCCCTTCTTAACATGAACCCTGTTGCATTTACGCTCCTGGTTGCTAATCTCGATACATTTGCATTTGTGATACCCACGCAGATTACAGCAGCCGTGATAGCGTACGGCACTGGTACCTTTTCCATGTCAGACTATGCAAAGGTAGGTCTCCCTATAATAATAATTGCAATATTGTGGAGCATATTTGTTATGGCGCCGTGGTATGCCCTGAATGGATTTCCTGTATGGAAGCCTTTAGTGCAATAGTGCTTAATATAGCCGATATTTTTAGGCGATGGCATTTCCTCATGCCATCGCCTCTGTCTATGGACAAAGTTATAAGATAGAGTTAAATTAAATATATGAATTGCGTAGCAAAAGATGTAAATATATTAACCCGCAGTTAATTTATGGAAAAACGCTGGTATTTAAGCGCCATAGATATTATCGATGAATTGCCGGAAGGCGAAAGATCATTTTTTTACCAAAAATCACACAAGAAAAAATATTCCAGAAACAGCGTTATCTTTTCTCCAGGCGACCAGGGCAATTTAATTTATTATGTTTTAAACGGCAGGGTTAAGATCTACAACCTTTCTGAGTGCGGAAAGGAGATCATATACTGGTTCTGCCAGCCAAAGGATTTTTTCGGCCTTGCAGAGGTTTGCGGCGGTGAGATGAGGACTGTCTTCGCAGAGGCAGTGGAGGATACCGAGGTCTTGTGCATAAATAGAACGAATTTTGAAGAACTAATCAGCAGAAGTCCTAAAATAGCCGTCTTTATTATGAGGATACTCGGCAGTAGAATAAGACAGGCACATGAGACCATAAAGGATCTTATTATATGCGATGTGCATACCCGGTTGGCTCAGCTCCTTATCAAACTTGGCCAGATATGCGGCTCACCCCACAATGGCGTTATCACAATAGAAAAGAGATTTACGCATCAGGAGATGGCAAATATGATAGGAGCCACAAGGACAACTGTGACAGAGGTGATGAACGAGTTCAGAAGAAATGGGCTCATTGAGTGTGACGGCAGCAGAATCACCATTCTCGATTATGCAAGGCTTGTCAAACTTATAGATTCTTCTGACTAAATTTTCTTATAGTGTCAAAAAACTTAACCAAACCTCCTCTATAGGACAATATGTCCTACTATAACAGGCATGAGGTGAGACGATGAGTCTTCTTGAGCTTATAATAGCTCTGGCTACCGCTATCCAATTTGCAGGAGCCTTCTATGTTCTTTATCTTACCTTTAAATTCGAAGTAAAACGGGGCTGGCTCCTCATCTTTTTGGCCTTTTCCCTGATGGGCATAAGGAGGCTTACCGCTGTCGGCGTATTATATAAACCGGAAATCAGTGAGGCTGTCCGCGCATATTTCCTTGAAACCATGGCCCTTGTCATTTCTGTAGTCATCCTTCTTGGGACAAGGGCCCTTAGTAAGGAATTACGAAGATACATCAACGAGTTGAAATATACACAGGGGAAACTTATGCAGGCCGAAAAGCTTTCTGCCCTGGGTAGGTTTACCGCAGATGTTGCCCATGAAATAAGAAACCCATTAGCCACTGTGGGTGGTTTTGCCAGACGTCTTGAAAAAAGGCTTATAAACGGGACAAGGGAAAAAGAGTATGCAGTGCTTATTGTATCGGAGGTAGACAGGCTGGAGCGGATACTCAGGGATGTTCTTACCTTTTCGAGAGAAGCAAAATTTCGCATGGACTATCACAACATAAACGATGTCATAAAGGAATCCCTTAGTGCTTTCGCCGGAATATGCAGCGAACAATCTTTAGTGGTCAGAGAGAATCTCGACACATCTATCCCCTCAGTCTTTATAGACAAAGATCACGTCAGACAGGCCATAAATAACCTTATATCCAATGCCATTGATGCGATGCCAAAAGGTGGTACCCTATCAATAGGGACGCATGTGGAGTTCTTAAACGAGATACATTATGTGGCTGTGACGGTGACTGATACAGGTGTTGGTATCCATGATGATAGGCTTCAGATGATATTTGAGCCCTTCTATACCACTAAAGAGATAGGACGTGGCACAGGACTTGGTCTTCCCTTATGCAAAAAAATTATGGACGAGCACAACGGGCTAATAAGGGCAAGCAGTACTGTCGGAAAGGGGTCATTTTTCAGCCTTTATTTTCCCTATCAGAGAAAAGAGGAAGAGGTTAAAGCGAAATGCTGGGAGTATCTCAAGTGTGGTATTGAAGAAGACAAAGAAAGGACATGTCCCGCCTACCCTGATTTTGGAAGGATATGTTGGGCTATAGCCGGTACTTTCTGCGAAAAAAAGGTTCAGTGTTTTTATGCCCATAAGATTGGTGATTGCAGAAAATGTGAATTCTATCAAAAGGTTGTAGTGCGTAAAGAGTTGTAAAAATATAATCCAGCCAGGATACCTTCCATCAGATTCTTCAAAAATTTAACAAACTGTCGTCCAGCAAACATAATTAAAGTTTTTTAGATTGTAGTATAGATTCAAGAATAATTTAAAGGAGGTTAAGGACAATGAAGAAGAGTCTCCCAAAAACTATCAAAGATGTTGAAGAGGTGAGGATAGAAACCGATCTCCTCATTATCGGCGGAGGCAACTCAGGGTGTTTTGTTGCAATCGAGGCAAAGGAGAAGAATCCAAACCTCGATGTAACAATCATGGAGAAGGCGCATATCGACAGAAGCGGCGCATTGGCTGCTGGAATGGATGCCATCAATACCTATATCGGAGAAGGTGAAACTCCTGAAACGATTGTTGCATGGAGCAGAGCCCAGGTAGGCGGCGGCCCCCTGAGAGAGGATCTTGCCCTGAGTAATGCCAATATCCTCAATGAATGTGTGGAGTCTTTGGAGAAATGGGGGGTGCCTTTCAAGAAGGATGAGAAAGGAAGGTATAAGAGAAGGGGAAGATTCGATATTTCAATTCATGGCGAGCAACTGAAGCCGGTTATTGCAGAGAAGACCAAGAGTTATAATCCGCGGATTTTGAACAGAGTGGCTGCAACCAACCTTATTAAAGAAGGAGACAGGGTTGTCGGCGCAATGGGTTTTGGTATCAGGGACGGTAAATTCTATGTGATAAAGGCAAAGGCGACTGTTGTGTCAACCGGAGGCGCAGCAGGTCTCTACCGTTCAGCAACCAATGACGGTACTACTTCACATCATCAGATGTGGATGTGTCCCTTTAATGTAGGTACGGGATATGCCATGGGGGTGAGGGCCGGCGCAGAATTCACACTGATGGAACAGAGGTGGTGTGCGGCGAGGGTAAAGGACTTTACAGGGCCGGTGGATACCATATCGGTGGGTTATAAGGCAAGGATGATTAACAGCAAAGGGGAATTGATCCTTCAGGAAAGATACGCCCATTTAGGAGGGGATACGGCGCCGCGCTATATAAGGGCAAACGCGCCTATGAGTGAATGGAGCGATGGAAGAGGTCCAACCTATGTGGATACCCGCCATCTTTCTCCCGAACAGGTTAAGGATCTGAAGATAGATTATCTCAATGAGAGGCCAACCTATGTGCTTTTTTTAGCTGCAAGGGGGCAGGATCCCGCTAAAGAGCCGTTAGAAATATATGGAAGCGATCCTTATATTGTCGGAGGCCATACAGCAAGCGGCTATTGGGTTGATACTGACAGAATGGCTACCATTCCCGGGCTCTTTGCCGCGGGTGAGTGTGCAGGGGGAATGCCGAATAAATTCGTTGGTGGATGCGCTGCCGAAGGAGTTCTTGCAGCAAGAGGGGCATTAAAGTATATCTCAAGCGTTAGACACGGCGATCCTGACGAGAACCAAATAGCAGCAGAAAAGGAGAGGGTATTTTTCCCGCTGGTAAGAGGATCAGGTATGGAGGCCAAATACAACATACCCGCAGGGCAGGACCCCCGCTGGCAGTATGACGGAGTTACCCCCGAGGAGATGGAAGAGAGGTTTCAAAGGCTTATGGACGAATACGCAGGCGGCGTAGGCCAATTTTTCAAATTCAATGAGGAGCAGCTTAACTATGCGATTAAACATATCAAGATGATGAGAGATCAGGTTAATAGACTCTTTGCGACCGACTTGCATGATCTCGTATTAGTCCATGATGTTATTGACCGTCTTGATGTTGCGGAAGTGGTAGTGATGCATCTGAGAGAGAGGAGGGAGACCAGATGGCCCGGCTGGCAGACAAGGACGGATTACCCGGATGTGGATCCTAATCTCGACTGTTTTATCAACTCAAGAAAGAACCTCAAGGCAGGAGAGATAGAGATGATTAAGAGGCCGTATGAACAGATACTTCCGGGAGACAGGACAAAGGCACCCTCTCCTATACCGCTTTCTGCCGAGAAGGCCTGATTATGAAACAATTAAATTTCAATAAAAGGAGGATTAAGATATGCCGCCCTATGTTGTAAAAGATAAGTGTGATGGATGTAAAGGGAAGGAGGAACCGCTGTGCGAGCAGATATGTATCGGTGACCTTATGACATTAGATACGGAGACAGGAAAGGCATACTGCAGGTCTTTGAGGGACTGCTGGGACTGCATGTCCTGCACTAAGTTATGCCCAAAGGGAGCCATCGAACAGAGGATACCTTATCAGCTCGGATACCACGGTGCAAAGCTGATTCCTATGATGGGCACCGACTCCATAACATGGACCTGTGTTGATATTAACGGCAAGGTAGAGCGATTCACATATCGTACAAGGAACAAAAAATAAAGGGAATATCAGAAATGGGCAACGACATAAAAACAGGGATTTACCTCTGTACATGCAATGGAGAAATTGACAAGGTCATTGATGTTGACTCATTGGCAAAGGAGGCATCCGAGTGGCCAGGAATAATTACTGTCCACAAAGATGCCTTCCTCTGTTCAGATGACGCCATACGAAAAGTCAGAGAGGATGTTAAAGAGTTTGGGCTCGATAGGATATTGATAGCTGCATGTTCTCCTTTCTTTAAAGCGGAAGAGTTTTCCGGCCTCGGCATAAATAAATACCTTGTTGAACGTGTGAATATAAGAGAACAATGCAGCAGGGTTCATAGCAATGACCCTGAGAACGCCACAAAAAAGGCTAAAGCCATGCTGAGGGTTTTCCTTGAAAAGGTAAAATATTCTCATCCGCTACAGCTTTTACAACTTCCTTCATTGAGGAGCGCACTCGTGATCGGTGGAGGTGTGGCCGGTATAAATGCCTCGATTGATATTGCAGGGACAGATAATGAGGTGTTCCTCATTGAAAAGAATCCGTTTCTTGGTGGAAGGGTAGCAGGGTTTCATAAGTATTTCCCGCGGATGTGTCCCCCATCCTGTGGACTGGAACTCATGTTTTCAAAAATAAAAAGTAATCCCAATGTCCATGTTTTAACCTCCTCCGAGATAGATACCATTAGCGGTTCTCCAGGTAACTTTGAGGTTTTGATAAGGACATCTCCGAGATATGTTAATGAGGTGTGTGTATTATGCGGCAAATGTCTTGAGGTATGTCCTCAAAATGCGGTTGTTTATCCGGAAGGATTTTCTTACCCGGGTATTCCTGCTATAAACAGGGAACTCTGCGCTGTGGACTGCAATAAATGTGCTGAGATATGTCCTGTAGATGCAATAGATCTCGATGAAGATGTAAAGGTGAATAATATTAAGGCAGGCGCTATTGTTCTTGCAACAGGATGGGAGCCTTTTGATCCGGCGCCTATTACAGAACTCGGATATGGAAGGCTTGAGAATGTTGTTACGAACATGGAGTTTGAAAGGATTGCAAAAAAACAAAAAACATTTTTTGATAAGCCTAAAAGGGTGGCCTTTATCCAGTGCGTGGGCAGCCGTGATGAACGGTATCTCTCTTACTGCTCTGATGTATGCTGCATGGTGAGCATCAAACAGGCGCTTTTTCTTAAAGAAACTAACCCTGACAACGAGGTATATATATTTTATAACGACATCAGGACGCCGGGAGAGTATGAGGAATTGTATCAGAAGGCACGAAAAGCAGGGGTAATATTTATAAAGGGAATTCCATCTGAGCTGAAACAGAGTGAACCTGGGAAAATAAGCTTTTCTGTATTCGACACTGTGGCAGGAGAGAGGCTTGATATAACAACTGATATGGTAGTTCTTGCAACAGGTATGAAGCCTTCGCAGGGAACTATTGACCTGAAGGATAAAATCGGCATTGCTTTGAACAAAAATAACTTCATCGAATCCCATATTCAATGTTATCCGCAGGACACACAGAGAAATGCTGTCTTCAGTGCAGGCTGCTGTCGGGCGCCGATGGATGTCTCAAGGTCTATTGAAAGCGCCGGAACTGCTGCAATCAAGACTCTCCGGTTTTTCAATAATTGTATAGAGATAACTCCGGACAATCCTATTGTTAATACATTGAAATGCGATGTCTGTAAACGCTGTATCGAGGAGTGCCCGTTTAAGGCATATTTCTTTGATGAAAAGGGATTCCCGAAATCTGACATCATGAAGTGCCGCAGATGCGGCGTGTGTATGGGGGGTTGCCCCCTTGCTGCTATCTCCCTTGGAGAACTCTCCATAGAACAGCTTTCAGAGATGATTGATGCCTTTGACAGGGCATATCTTGGAGAAGATGAACCTGTAATCCTCGGATTCCTTTGCAAAAACGATGCATATAGGGCAGTGGATGATGCCGGTCTGAAGGGTATTAAATATCCGCCTAATTTTTTAGGCATCATGGTTCCATGCGCAGGCGCGGTAAATGGCGCAATTATTGCGAAGACCATTTCCGCAGGGGTTGACGGAATTATAGTTGCAGGATGTCCGGACAACCAGTGCCACTATGTGCAGGGAAGCAGATTGGCAAAAGCAAGACTGACCGATATATCAAATAAGCTCAGGGAGATGTATTTAGAACCGGAAAGGGTTCGTTTCATTAGCATAAGCAGAGACGAATCTGAGAGGTTTACCGAAATAGTAAAAGAATATGTTGAGGAATTGAAGAAGATGGGCAGAAACCCATTGAGGATTTAGTATGTATAAATTTTTTGATAGAGAGAAATTGAAATACTGTTATCAATGCGGGAGGTGTTCTTCAGGATGCGATATTAACAGGCTTGATATCTCATTTCAACCCCACAGGCTTCTCCATCTCATCAGTATGGGAGCAATTGATAAAGTCTTAAAAAGCGATACCATCTGGAAATGCACCACATGTTTCACATGCTCTGAGAGATGTCCGCAGGGCATCAAAGTTACTGAGATTCTCTGGACAGCAAGGGCTATGGCTGTTAAATCAAATTATATTCCAGAGTTGCTTATAACCCAAAAAGACATCCTGCTGAGGACAGGCAGACTTATCCCCATGGACAATAAGAAAAGGGAGAAATCCGGACTTACCGCAATTCAAGAGGAACCTTCTGTTGTAGATAGGATATTTGAGATAGCGGAGAAGGAGAAATAGATTTTATGAGATACGCTTTTTATCTCGGCTGCGCAACGCCTGTTAAGGCATTAAAATATGAGATATCCACGAGAAATCTTGCCAAAATCCTCGGCATAGAATTGGTTGATATTCCTGAATTCGGCTGTTGCGGATTCCCGGTGAAATCAATGGACTCTTTTGCCGCTCTTCTTATGGCTGCCCGTAATCTCGCAATAGCAGAAGAAAAGGGTATGGACATAATCGGTGTATGTACAGGGTGTATGGCAATCCTTTCAGAGGCAAGGGAATATCTTGAAGATGAAAAACTGAGAGGTAAAGTTAATGGAAAGTTAAAGGCCATTGGAGTAAAAGAATACACCGGTAGAGTCAAGATCAAACATTTTGCAAGGTTTTTATATGAAGATTATAGGCTGGATCGTATAAGAGATAAAATTGTAACTCCGTTAGCGTCTTTGGAGTTTGGGATTCATTATGGATGTCATTATATGAAACCGACCCATGCTCATGGTCATTTTGATGACCCCTCAAGGCCGTTCACCCTTGATGATATTATAAGTGTTACCGGTGCAAGACCCATTAATTATCCAAATAAAAACCTCTGCTGCGGCCTGACAATAATGGGGACAGCAGAGGATTTGAGCTTCAGGCTTGCTGCTGAGAAGCTTGAATGTTTATCCAATAAAGGAGTGGACGCAATGGTGGTTGCCTGTCCTTCATGTTGTATTGCTTATGAAAACAATCAGAGATTGGCCGGAAAGAGAGCCGGAAAGGAATTCAACCTGCCCGTGCTTTATTTTACTCAGGTTATCGGACTTGCAATGGGACTCAGCGAAAAAGAGTTAGGTTTTGAGCTTAACAGGATCAAGGTTGACAGACTTGCCGAAAAGCTGATCCCTTAATATTCGCACAAATCAGTTTTTGTAAAGGCTTTGAGATTTTACTTTAGCCCGAAACCTAAAAACAAGGATATTTGCTTATAATTAATTTAATATTTTTAATTTGACATTTAGAGTCAGATGAATTATAAAAAACTGACTAATGTTATATTATGATTGTTTTATAATTATTTTGAGATGTAGCTGCGGCATTTTATATTTTTTTGCTTGACAAGTTCTTATAACTTGAAGTATAAATTAGGTCGTTTTGGGTGTATAGAAAAAATATACATATGAGGTGAGCATGAACCCCCAGACCATAAATACAATGACACCAGGCAGTTATGTACCTACCGAGTATCTACCCATACTTATCATCATGATGATAGCCTTTGCCTTTGGATTAGGTGCATTGCTTGTAGGCAACCTGTTCAGGCTGAGAAGGCCTTACAAAGAGAAGCTGATGCCTTACGAATCGGGAAACCCGCCGGTAGGAGAACCGAGATACAGATTCAGCATCAAATTCTACATTATTGCTATGCTTTTTGTGATATTCGATGTGGAAGCAGTGTTCCTGTATCCCTGGGCAGTAGTGTACGACAAGATAGGACTTTATGCATTGGTGGAGATGATGCTCTTCATAGTCATATTAGTGGTTGGCTACATATACGCATGGAAGAAAGAAGCGTTTAAATGGGACTAAGGAGGTGAGGGAATATGGTAATAGACGGAACAACGGCATTGGTAGAAGTGGAAGAGGGATTGAAGGTAATCCCCGGTGCTAACACCATCATAGCCAGCTTTGACAAGATAGTTAACTGGGGAAGATTGTCGTCATTATGGCCCATGACCTTTGGCCTTGCCTGATGCGCCATAGAAATGATGACGACGGGATCGTCACACTATGATTTGGACAGGTTAGGGGTAATCTTCAGGGGCTCGCCAAGGCAGGCAGACTTTGTAATAGTAGCAGGCACAGTCACAAAGAAAATGGCGCCCGTAGTGCGCAGAGTCTATGACCAGATGCCCGAGCCGAGGTATGTAATATCCATGGGAAGCTGCGCATGCAGCGGAGGCATATTCAATACATACAGCACAGTGCAGGGAGTGGATACATTCCTGCCTGTGGATGTGTATATACCCGGATGCCCTCCGAGGCCGGAGGCATTATTGGAAGGCATAATTAAACTTCAGGAAAAGATAGAGAAAGAACAATTCAAATGGAGTAGATGGAGATAGACAATGGAGCCAAAGGAAATAGCAGAGCTAATCAAAGACAGATATCCTGCAGAAGTAAAGGACATCACAGAATTCCGCGGACAAGTATCAGTAGTAGTCAAGAAAGACAGAATAAAAGAGATAATGAAATATCTTCACAGTACGCCGGAATTGTACTTTGACCTCCTTGAAGACTTGTGCGGAGTAGACTATCTTGGCAAAAAAGAAGCAAGATTTGAAGTGGTTTACCATTTATATTCCATGAGACACAGACACATGATAAGGATAAAGGCAGAGGTGCCTGAAGATGACTGCGCTATAGACAGCGTAGTAGATATATGGGTAGGCGCTGACTGGCATGAAAGAGAGTGCTATGACATGTATGGAATAGAGTTCAAAGGACATCCCGACCCGAGGAGGATACTCATGCCTGAAGATTGGGAGGGCCACCCATTGAGGAAGGACTATCCGTTAAAAGCCGACCTCGGTGAAATGGAATGGAAGGGATACAGAGAGGTGATAGAAGTAGCACAAAAGAACAAAGCATACGAGGTCGACAGATGACTACAGCAACAAAAGAGCTGAAGACAAAAGAGATCACCATAAGTATGGGGCCTCAGCATCCGGCCACACATGGAGTGTTGAGGCTTGTTCTTGATTTGGACGGCGAGTCGGTAGTCAAGTGCACGCCTTATGTAGGATACCTTCACAGAGGAGTAGAAAAGCTTGCTGAAAACAGGACATACCTTTCTGCATTGCCGTTGACAGACAGGCTGGACTACATATCCAGCATGTCGAACAATGTAGGCTACTGTGTAGCAGTCGAGAGGTTATTTGGAATAGAGCCGCCCGAGAGGGCAAAATACATAAGGACAATAATGTGCGAAATGACGAGGATAAGCAGTCATATAATTGGCATTTCAACCCATGCTCTGGACATAGGGGCAATGACATTGTTCCTGTACTCGTTCAGGGACAGGGAAAGGCTGATTGATTTGTTTGAGATGACATGCGGAGCGAGGCTAACAGTAAGCTATCCGAGGATAGGCGGGGTAAGGAACGATGTAAGCCAGGAATTTCTCGATAAATTATATGAATTCACCGAGGAGTTTCCGAAGATCATAGAGGACCAGTACGAGACCTTAATAGACCAGAACAGGATATGGCTTCAGAGGACAAAGGGAATAGGAGTGATAAGCGCAGAAGAGGCGATAAACTGGGGACTGACAGGGCCTACACTGAGAGGCTCAGGTGTTCCATACGATATAAGGAAGTATGCTCCCTATGATGCGTACGATAAGGTTGAGTTCGATGTGCCTGTAGGCAGGAACGGTGACGTGTACGACAGGTATAAATGCAGGATGGAAGAACTTAAACAGTCAAACAGGATCATAAAGCAGTGTATCGAACAGATGCCGAAGGGGCCTGTAATGGCTCCTGATGCGCCTAAATTCACATTGCCGCCAAAAGACAGGGTCCTGACAGACATGGAGTCTTTGATCCACCAGTTTGTCCTGATAACAAAGGGGCCTATAGCTGCACCTGAGGGCGAGGTGTATGCAGCAACCGAAGTGCCAAAGGGCGAACTCGGATTTTATATTGTGAGCGACGGCAGCGGGAGGCCTTACAGAATGCGCCTTAGGGCGCCTTCATTTGTCCATGTATCTGTTTTGCCAAGATTATGCAGAGACGCAATTTTGGCTGATGTGATTGCAAATATAGGAACTATTGATATAGTCCTTGGCGAGTGTGATAGATAAAAATATCTTGAATAAGGCTTGACGGAGAAGAATGTTAAACGAAAGGGTTGTAATAGAGATTAACCGGATAAAGAGCAAATATCATGATGCGCAGTCTTCTCTTTTGCCTGCCCTCTATGTTGTTCAGAGAGAATATGGGTGGTTAAGCCCTGATGCGGTAGCAGCAGTCGGAGATGTATTGAATGTTCCAAGGACGACTGTTAAAGGGGTTGCGACTTTTTATTCCATGTTCAGACATAAGCCCATGGGCAGGCATCTTATCCAGTTATGCACTAATGTAGCCTGCATGATTATGGGGGCAGAAAGGCTTGTGGATATTTTAAAAACAAGATATGGCCTTGAGCCAAACAGCACCACGGATGACGGCAGGTTCTCCCTCGTTGTTATGGAATGCATTGGTGCATGCGCCACAGCGCCTGCGATGTTGGTGGATACAGATTTCTACGACAATCTTACGGAAGAAAGAATAGCGGATATACTGGAAAATTACAAGTGATGGAGTAATGGAGTAATGGAGAAATTTTTACTGAAGAACATAGAAAATCCAAATTCTGCCGACATAGCCGAGTACATAAAGACCGGCGGCTATAAAGCCCTTTCAAAGGCACTGGAGTTGAAGCCATCCGATATTATCGATGAGGTCAAAAGGTCGGGATTGAGGGGAAGGGGAGGCGCAGGATTTCCTACAGGCATGAAATGGGCATTTGCTGCAGCAGACTCCAAAAAACCGAAGTTTATCCTGTGCAATGCTGATGAGGGCGAACCAGGCACATTCAAGGACAGACCAATTCTCGAAAAAAATCCGCATCTTTTAATAGAGGGAATGATTATTTCCGGGTATGCCTTGCAGGCAGAGTACGGATATATCTATCTGAGGGGAGAATACCCTGAGGCAAAGGATATACTGGAAGATGCAATAAAGCAGGCACATGATAAAGGCTATCTTGGAGACGATGTGCTCGGCAAGGGCATAAGATTTTATCTCCATGTGCATCAGGGAGCAGGGGCGTATATATGCGGAGAAGAGACAGCACTCATAGAGTCTCTTGAAGGAAGGAGGGGACAGCCGAGGATTAAACCCCCTTTTCCTGTTAATGAGGGATTTCTTTCAAAACCTACAGTGGTCAATAATGTTGAGACACTTGCCAATATTCCTTATATTATGGAGATCGGTGCAGAGGCATACTCTAAACTTGGAAGCCCTGATTGTCCTGGTCCCAAGCTTTATTCGGTAAGTGGTCATGTTAAGATGCCCGGAGTATACGAGCTCCCGATGGGTACGACATTAAGAGAGATTATCTATACGCATTGCGGAGGAATCAGAGACGGCAAGAAGCTCAAGGCCGTTATCCCCGGCGGTATCTCAACCCCCATACTTCCTCCGGAAAAGATAGACTGCCCCATGGATTTTGTAAGTATGCCCAAGCATGGAAGCATGCTTGGCTCCGGCGCTGTTATAGTCTTTGATGAAACAGTAGACCTTGTGAAGGTCTGTCTCAGGGCCATGAAGTTTTTTGAACATGAGTCATGCGGCAAATGCACTCCTTGCAGAGAGGGAGTGGGATGGCTGCGTGCAATAATCGAGAGGATATACAACGGCTCTGGAACCGAAAAAGATATAGACCTTTTGTTGGAGGTCTCTAAAAATATTACAGGCAAGACATTTTGCCCCCTCGGAGACGGTGCGGCCGGTGTTGTGCAGGGTTTTATAAAGGATTTCAGACATGAATTTGAACAGCATATCAGCAAACAGGTGAAGGCAGCGGCATGATTACGGTAACCATAAACGGAAAGAAGATACAACTCGAAAAGCCTGTGACAATCCTGAAGGCAGCGAGCATGGCAGGGATAAAGATTCCGACACTGTGTCATCATGAGGCGCTTGAGTCTTACGGCGGATGCAGACTCTGCCTTGTTGAAATAGAAAAGATGCCGAGGCTTCAGACCTCATGCACACAGTATGTAGCTGACGGCATGGTTGTCTGGACAGAGACAGAGCGTGTTGTAGAGGCAAGAAAGGCAATGTTGGAATTCCTGCTGATAAATCACCCCCTCGATTGTCCATACTGCGACAAGGCAGGGGAGTGCGAGCTTCAGGACCTTGTTGTTAAATACGGGCCATCAACAGGAAGGTTTGCCGAGGGCAAGAGGACGCATCCCGAAAGCTACGATGACCCTATTATTGTAAGGAACATGGATCGCTGTATCCTTTGCGCAAGATGCGTGAGGATGTGCGATAAGGTGCAGTGCGCATCTGACATATCTATTACAAACAGGAGCAGTAAATCTTTTGTGGAACCTTTTTCCGGAGGCAGGTATAACTGCGAATACTGCGGAAACTGCCTGACAGTATGCCCTGTCGGAGCAATTATGTCGAGGATGCACAAGCATGCCTACAGGCCGTGGCTGATAGAGAAGGAAGTCGATACTGTCTGTTCATTCTGCGGGGTTGGCTGCTCTGTGGTTTTGCAGGTCAGGGGCAATTCCATTGTAAGGGCCGTGCCGAAAACAGGCAAAGGTCTAAATAAAGGGCTGCTCTGCAACAGGGGAAGGTTTGGTTACGACTATGTCAGCAGTCCGGTAAGGCTCGATTCTCCATTAATAAGAAGAGACGGAAAACTCCAGCGCGCCACTTGGAGCGAGGCGTTTATTTATATAGCCGGCGAGCTGAAAAGAATAAAGGAGACATATGGGGGTAGTTCCATTGCAGGCATTGCTTCTGGAAGGTGTACGAATGAGGATAACTATGTGTTCCAGAAATTTATGAGGGTAGTGCTTGGCAGCAATAACATAGATTCTGCTGCAGGCTTTGCATATGCGCCTGCCCAGAAATTCTTTGAAAGGATATTCGGTCAGGGCGTCACGGCAAACTCCATACACGGCATATCCAATTCGGACGGTATCCTTGTTATCGGCGGAGACCCTACATCAGTAAACCCTGTGCTCGGGCTACAGATAAGGTCTGCGCATCAGAAGAACATTCCTGTAGTGACAATAGGATATATGCCGGGACTAAAAAGATTTGCTACAAACAGGCTGATTCCATCGCCATTTGCAGAGACAGCGCTTTTGGCCGCGCTGGTTTCAGAATTAAAGAGTAAAAGACGGCTTTCGGATGAAAAGGCTGCTTTTGCCAGAGATATAAATACGATAATTGAAAATATTCCTCCTGTTTCTCTGAACGAAGCAGGCGATGTTTGTCGAATATCCCCAAGCGATATAAACAATACTGTGGACGCAATTTCTAATATGACGAATCCGTCAATAATTATTGGCAGGGACATTCTCCAGAGGTCTGAAGGACATACTAATCTGCTGCTCCTTGCAGCGCTCATATATTTATTGAACGGCAGAATTTACCTCCTCTCAGAGCTTCCAAATGAGCAGGGGCTTGTGGATATGGGATGCCTGCCTGATATGCTTCCTGGAGTTAGACCCTTAGCGGTAGACAGCTTCAGAAGGAGATACGATGAATTCTTCGGAGTCGAGGTGGCTTCGGAGCCGGGCATGAGCATCGTTGAGATGATAGATGGTGCAAATTCAAACAAAATAAAAGCCCTATATGTTATGTGCGAAGATATAGTGTTTAATATCCCAAACAGCAGATATGTCAAGGAAGCCCTGTCCAAGTCCGAGCTTTTGGTTGTTCAGGACATTTTTATGACAGAGACAGCGCAGCTTGCAGATGTTGTGCTTCCGTCACTTTCATGGGCAGAAAAGGAAGGCTCTTATACCAACCTCGAGAGAAGAATGCAGATGCTGAAAAAGGCAGTGGATGGAAAGGGCATGGAAGATTGGCAGGCGATTGCTGAAATCAGCAGAATGCTCGGCTTTGATATGAATTACAGGAGTCCGAAGGATGTGATGGCGGAAATAGCACGGGTTTCACCGCTTCACAAAGATATTGCCTATGACGACATAGTTGGTGACGGATTTATGTGGCCTTACAAGGGTGAGCCTCTGAGGCACGGGATGAGCATTGAGGGCATTGATATTCCTGATGCGAAGTCTCTGCTCAAGATATCTGATAATGATAAGATTTATGCCGGCATGGAGAATCCACTCTTTTATTCCGAAAACTTAAGCAGGAATTCATCGGCCCTGAGCAGCATATCTCCAGAGCCTTATGCGAGAATCGGCAAGGCCCTGGCGACAAAATTATCTATAATTGACGGCGATTATGTGAATATATCTGCCGATGCAGGGAGTATTGAATTGTCTGCAAGGGTAGATTCCGACCTGCCGGAGAATATTGTGCTGATACCGAATAATTTTGGCGATAAAGGGATATTTAATGTTATGAACTGGAAAATAAATCCGGTGATTAAATCCTTTGTATTGGATTGCACAGAGGTTGTGATAAAAAAGATAAAAAGTGCGGCGGAGGAGGTGTTAGCTTGAATATCGCTGAGACAATATTATTCACGGGAAGTTCCAACTGGATTCTAAACATTGTGTTTATCATCATCAAAATAGCAGTAGTCATAGGCGTTACCATGCTCCATGTCATGTATGCCACCTATTTTGAGAGGAAGGTAATAGGTCACATGCAGATAAGGCTTGGGCCGATGAGGGTAGGATTTCATGGTGTGCTGCAACCGCTGGCAGATATGCTTAAGCTGTTTTTCAAGGAAGACATCATACCGGCTGATGCTGACAAGCCTGTATTCAAGATAGCGCCGATAATACCTGTATTTGCAACATTAAGCTCCCTTGCAGTAATACCCTTTTTTGAAGGGTTTGTAATAGCGAAGATAAACATAGGGCTGCTGTACTTATTTGCCATGTCATCGCTGGGAGCGTATGGAGTGGTAATGGCAGGATGGGCATCGAACTCGAAGTATTCATTCTTGGGAGGCTTAAGATCATCGGCACAGGTAATAAGTTATGAGGTAGCTATGGGGCTAAGCCTTGTCGGTGTGATGATTATGGCAGGCTCGCTGAACCTGAGCGAGATAGTAAAGGCACAGCAGCAGTACTGGTACGGGATGTATCTGATACCCCAGTTTATAGCATACTTTGTATTTGTAGTGGCAGCCTTTGCAGAGACCAACAGGACGCCTTTTGACCTGCCTGAGGCAGAGAGCGAACTGGTGGCAGGTTATTTTGTCGAATACAGCGGGATGAGGTTTGCGCTGTATTATGCAGCAGAATACATCGGCATGATAATAATGTCGAGCATAGCAGTGATATGCTTCTGGGGAGGCTGGACCCTTCCTCCTGTTATCGCTAACACCATCCCTGCATTGGCAGTGGTGCCCGGGATAATCTGGTTTTTAGGGAAGGTATATTTCCATATATTCTTGTACTACTGGGTGAGGGCGACAGTGCCGAGGTACAGGTATGACAAGTTGATGGCATTGGGCTGGAAGGTATTGATACCGTTGGCCCTGGCAAACATAGTAGTAACATCGATAGTAAAGTATATGAGTTAATGAGTAGATGTGTGGATAAGTTAACTCATTTACCCATTTACTCATCAACCCATTAACCTTAACGGAGTGAGGATATGACGATCAAGGACATAGCAAAGAAAGTCTTTTTGCTCGAGATACTGAAGGGCATGGCATTGACACTGAGGATGATGTTCACCCATGCAGTGACGCGGCAGTATCCGGAAGAAAAGAGGCCTCCGTTTCCGGGTTTCAGGGGACTGCATGCCCTTGTGAGAAATCCTGATGGAAATGCGAGATGCGTTGGTTGCGGGCTTTGTGCTGCCATATGCCCGTCTCAGTGCATTTATGTCTATACCAGCGAAGGTGCCGACCATGCAAAGGTTGTTGACAGATACGAGATAGAGGCATTGAGGTGCGTCTATTGCGCCTTCTGTGTTGAGGCATGTCCGTTTGGCGCAGTGGTGCTTACCGACCACTTTGAATACTCAGACTATTCGAGGGATGCCCTTTATATGGATAAAGAAAAACTCCTTTCGAACTGGGATGGATTTATGGCCGGTAAGAAAGGCGAGGAGTACTTTAAGAAGTTCTGGCGGCCAAGACTTGAAGATTTCACAACCCCTGAAAATCAGCCGATATTCAGAGGCAGGAGGCCAGAAAATGTGGAGGATTAAGTGATGCTACCCAACCTTTTTTTCGGATATTTTGCCATAGTCATGGTAGTGCTGTCTTTGTTAATCATAACGAGGAGAAATCCTGTGCACAGCGTATTATGGATGCTGGTGCTGTTTTTTCATATAGCAGGACTTTATCTGTTTTTGAATGCAGAGTTCCTGGCAGCAGTGCAGGTTATCCTGTATGCCGGAGCGATACTCGTTTTATTCCTGTTTGTCATAATGATGCTTAACCTCAAAGAAGAGATCACAGCAGAGAGATTTATAGGAGAGTGGCCCATAGGAGTTGCACTGGGCATATCTATAATTATGCTCGTATACTTTGCCCTAAGCAAATTCATACAGGGGCCTGTCGGACAATACACCATAGAGGCGATAAATAAAGAGACGCATACAAAGACGATAGGGAGAGTGTTGTATACAGAATATCTATTTCCCTTCGAAATAGCATCATTGATATTGCTGATAGCCATAGTAGGGGCGATAGTGCTGGCAAAGAAAAGAGGGTGACATGTTTATGCAGGCGGGAAATAATATTTTCGCTCATTCTCGGAAGGCTTCCAAGCCTTCCTCCGAGGTTTTCGCTTACTCGGACATCCCTGTCCTCGAACCAGGAAAAAAGCCGCTCAAATACTATATCCCGCCTGCTTTTCGATTGGCTGTTTGAATAATATGCACATGGAGGAATAATGGTACCGTTGGACTGGTATATAGGATTAAGCGCAGTAATATTTGTGATAGGAGTAGTGGGTTTTATAATCAGAAGAAACATACTCATAATGCTCATGTCGGTAGAGCTTATGCTCAACTCGGTAAACATCAGCCTTGTAGCCTTCAGCCATTATCTGCAGGATTTAAGAGGGCAGATATTTGTGTTTTTCATAATAACGGTTGCAGCAGCAGAGGCAGCCATAGGATTGGCCATATTGGTGGCATTGTTTAAGAACAAGGCAGCAGTGCATACAGACGAAATAACAGAGATGAAAGGATGATGGAGTGAGTCATGGATAAATACTTATTAATACCGTTGTTGCCGCTTATAGCATTTACAATCAACATCATTTTTGGAAAGGGGATAATCAAAGAAAGGGCGCACTGGATAGCAATCCTCGCGGTATTGGGCTCATTCGCCATAGCAGTAAGCACATTAATAGAAGTATTGAACGGAAAGACAATCAATTATGATGTATATAGCTGGATAGTATCAGGCAGCTTCAAGGTAACAGTGGGATTCCTCATAGACCAGCTCACAGCAATAATGCTCATAGTAGTAACGAGCGTGAGCCTCCTTGTCCACATATACTCTGTAGGTTACATGCACGGAGATAAAGGATACTACAGGTTCTTTGCATATCTGAGCCTGTTCACATTTTCGATGCTCATGCTTGTCATGGGTAACAACCTTCTGCAGCTTTACTTCGGATGGGAAGCAGTGGGATTATGCTCTTATTTTCTCATAGGATTCTGGTACGAAAAGAAGTCAGCATCTGACGCAGGCAAAAAGGCATTCATAGTAAACAGATTTGGAGACTTTGGATTTGGCATCGGAGTAATAATGATATTTTTAACACTGGGGGCACTACATTACACAGACATATTTGCTAAAGTAGGAACACTACAGGGGCAGACAATAAACATCCTCGGATACAACATAGATTTAATAACACTAATAGCATTACTGCTCTTCTGCGGCGCAGTGGGCAAGTCAGCACAGATACCGCTTCATGTATGGCTTCCTGATGCAATGGAAGGCCCTACACCTGTCAGCGCATTGATCCACGCAGCAACAATGGTAACAGCAGGCGTATTCATGGTGGCAAGGTTTAATCCAATATTCAGCCTTTCAGAAACAGCCATGAATGTAGTGGCACTGACAGGCGCAATAACAAGCCTCTTTGCAGCAACCATAGCATTAGTGCAGAACGACATAAAGAGGATAGTGGCATACTCAACAGTAAGCCAGCTCGGATACATGTTCCTTGCATGCGGAGTTGGCGCATACGGAGCAGGAGTATTCCATCTGTATACCCATGCATACTTTAAGGCCCTTCTGTTTCTCGGCGCAGGAAGCGTAATGCACGCAATGGCAGGAGAGCTCGACATACAGAAAATGGGCGGGTTAAAGAAACACATGCCTGTAACATACTGGACATTTTTGATTGCATCATTAAGCATAGCAGGAATACCCGGACTTGCAGGATTCTTCAGCAAAGACGAAATCTTATGGCTTGCATACAATCATGGAACAATCGGCAAGATAGTATGGCTGATGGGAACAGCAGTGGCAGCCCTTACAGCCTTCTACAGCTTCAGGATAATATTCATGGCATTTCACGGCAAGTTCAGGGGAACACATGAGCAGGAGCACCACCTGCACGAATCTCCAAAGGCAATGACCATTCCTTTAATCATACTTGCCATAGGTGCAATATCAGCAGGATGGGTCGGAATACCTGCAGCACTGGGAGGAAGCAATGCAATAGCCCACTTCTTTGAGCCTGTGCTCGGACACCCTCATGTGACAGCAGCTCATGAAGAGGAATTTATGGTAATGAGCATATCCATCGTGGCAGCAATAGGAGGCATATTCGTATCATGGATATTCTATTCCTTAAAGCCAGAGATCCCTAAGACCCTTGCAGCCAAATTCAAAGGAATATACACGACATTATGGAACAAATACTATGTGGATGAGCTTTATGGCTTCATAATCGTAAGACCAACAAAATGGATAGCAAGCAATATACTTGTAGCAGTAACAGACGGAAAGATAATAGAGGGAATAGTCAACGGAGTGCCACAGGCAATAAGGAACTTCGGAGAGAGATTGAGGAAACTCCAGACAGGCCATTTGCAGCACTATGCCGTGAGCATGGCAATAGGGCTCTTTGTGATATTAACACTGGTATTGATAGCAGCAGGAAGGTGAAATGTTTATTACAGGTAAGCATACGGTAAAAAGCTTTACAAATGCACAATT
>JAJYXI010000039.1:57145-65298 GCA_021791055.1 Nitrospirota bacterium
AGGAGGCTAAATGCAGATAGGTTATCCAATACTGAGCACGGTCATATTTTTACCAATATTCGGGGCATTATGGATATTCCTGATAAGGAGGAGCAGCGAGACATTCATCAAATGGACAGCCTTGCTTATAAGCCTCGTCACATTCATACTGAGCATCCCCTTATTCAGCAGCTTTGACAAGACCACTGCGAAGATGCAATTCACAGAAACCCATGGCTGGGTACCGTCATGGGGAATTAAGTATGCCCTCGGTGTGGATGGAATAAGCGTATTGTTCGTACTGCTTTCAACCCTTCTTACAATCCTCTGCGTAACAGTATCATGGAACAGCATCAAAGAAAAGACAAAGGAATTCTATGCAGCACTGCTGCTCATAGAAGGCTCGATGATAGGGGTATTCTGCAGCCTCGACTTATTCTTGTTCTATATATTCTGGGAGGCGATGCTCATACCCATGTATCTGTTGATAGGAGTATGGGGAGGCCCAAACAGGGTATATGCAGCAATAAAGTTTTTCCTCTATACACTGGTGGGAAGCGTACTCATGCTGGTCGGAATAATCGTCCTCTACATCAACACAGGCCAAGGCTCAGAAAGAACCTTTGACATGCTCCAGATGATGACGACAAACTATCCGTATAACATGCAATTAATATTATTCTGGGCATTTTTTGCAGCCTTTTCAGTCAAAGTCCCGATGTTCCCTGTGCACACATGGCTGCCTGATGCACATACAGAGGCGCCGACAGCAGGCAGCGTAATACTTGCAGGAATCCTCATCAAGATGGGTGCATACGGATTTCTGAGATTTAATATGCCTCTATTCCCAGAGGCGACAAAGGCAATGGCCCCGGCAATGATGATACTTTCGGTCATAGCAATAATCTATGGAGGGATAATCTGCCTCGGGCAGACAGACCTGAAGAGGCTCATAGCATACAGCTCTGTAAGCCATATGGGATTTGTAACACTCGGAATCTTTGCATTGAATGTACAGGGCATACAGGGCGGGATACTCCAGATGATAAACCACGGAATTGTAACAGGTGCATTGTTCTTATGCGTTGGAATGATATATGACAGGACGCATACAAGACAGATAGAAGACTACGGAGGAGTGGCAACAGTGATGCCGATATATGCGGCATTCTTCATGGTGTTCACACTTGCATCAATAGGACTGCCCGGGACAAACGGATTCGTAGGGGAATTTCTGATAATCCTGGGAGGATTCACTGCATCAAAGACGCTCGGAGTCCTATCAGCAACAGGGATAATAATAGGAGCAGCTTATATGCTCTGGCTTTACCAGAGGGTATTCTTTCTGGAGACAAACCCGAAGGTGCAGGGACATCCTGATATGAACATGAGAGAAATACTGACCATCGTCCCGATGATTTTACTGGTATTATGGATAGGCATATATCCAAATACATTCCTGAGCTTCATGGATGCATCGGTTCAGAATTTAATAGAAAGGATTAACTCAGTGCCAGTGAATAGTGTCAGTGTCAGCGGAAATGAAAAAATACTGTCACTAATCACTGACACCGACACTGTCATAGAGGTGCTAAAATGATGAACATACCATTTCCTGACCTTAGACCGGTAACACCGGAAATCATAATGACAATATCGGCAACAGTTCTGCTTATATTGGAACTTATATTCAAAAACAAAGGGGTGCTCGCATTCATAGCAGTTGCAACAGCAGCCGTTGTCCTTTACACAATACCCTCAAGCCATGGGCAGACCTTTGGCGGGATGTTCATAAGCGACACATACAGCACATACTTCAAGCTCATATTCATGATAAACCTCGTGCTTACTATACTCATATCCCTGAGGTACATACAGAGGGAAAAGGCAGAATACGGAGAATACTACAGCCTCCTTCTCTTTGCCACATCAGGGATGATGCTCATGGCATCGGCAAAAGACCTAATAATCCTCTATCTCGGATTGGAGCTCATGGCATTAAGCACATACATACTTGCAGGCATAAAAAGGCATGACATCAAATCCAACGAGGCAGCAATAAAATACTTCCTCCTCGGTGCATTCTCATCAGCATTGCTTCTTTATGGAATATCCCTCATATACGGAATGACAACAACAACGGACATTTACAAAATAGCTGCATCACTCCAGAACTCCAGTACTCCATCACTCCCGCTACTTTTGAGCATGATACTTATAGCAGCAGCATTTTTATTTAAAATAGCAGCGGCACCATTCCATATGTGGGCGCCTGATGTATACGAAGGAGCGCCGACATCAATAACTGCGTTTATGTCAGTAGGACCAAAGGCAGCAGGATTTGCAGTAATAGGAAGGGTATTCTATATAGCATTTCAATCCATTCAAACAGACTGGACAGCAATACTCATAGGTGTCGCCATACTCACAATGGCGGTTGGAAACATACTCGCCTTAGTCCAGACAAACATAAAAAGAATGCTCGCATACTCATCTATAGCTCATGCAGGGTATATGCTCATAGGAATAATACCCGGCACGCAGGAATCAATGAGCGCAATGATGGTATACATGCTCATCTATGCATTCATGAATATAGGCGCATTTGCCATAGTGATACTCCTTGAAAAGGGAGAAGAACTCAGCGATTATGAAGGGCTTTCAAAGAGCCGTCCTTTGGTGGCAGCATTGATGCTAATCTTTATGTTCTCCCTCACAGGCATACCGCCGACAGCGGGATTCATAGGAAAATTCAACCTCTTCATGGCAGCAATAAAGGCAGGGTACACATGGCTTGTTGTGATAGCGGTAATGTTCAGCGCCATGTCTGCTTACTACTATCTGAGGGTGGTAATGAACATGTACATGAAAGAGATGAAAGAAGAGGCAGCAATAACACCATCTCCGTCATTAGGCCTTGCAATACTCATAACAGTGTTAATGGTATTCGTTATCGGCATAATGCCTTCGGTGGTGATAGGGTAAGTCCCCTTTAGTAAAGATAGCCATAAGTTATAAATCCTTCAGACGCAGGGCATGGCCTGCGTTTTTTTTATTGACTCGGAAAATACAGTCTGATACCATTTGAAGCATGGGGAGAGTAAGTAGTGGTAAAGATGGACATGGCAGGATAACAGTTGCCTTTTCTTACAATCCTGAATATATTGAAAAGGTTAAAGCCATCCCCGGCCACAGATGGCATCCGGAAGGAAAACACTGGAGCTTCCCCGATACCAATGACACTTTAGAGAAGATTCTGAAGGTTTTTGAGGGCGAAGAAATTCATATAGACCCTGCGTTGCAAGCCCAGCCTTCCCCTTCTGTCATTGCGAGGGGTCCCGAAGCAATCTCAAGATACTATTCAAATCCCCTCTTTGGTAAAGAGGGGCGAGGGGAGATTTTCTGATAAAAACTTATCTACAACAACCTTTGAAGATTTAAGGCGTGAACTCCTCTCCAGAAAATACAGTTACAGAACAGCAAAAGGCTATCTTTACTACAATAGGGATTTCTTGAACTTTATAGGAAAGAATCCATCAGACATTAATGACAATGACATAAAAAACTATCTCCTTCACCTCGCTGAAGAAAAACAATCCGCAACATCTACACTCAATCAAGCCATCAACGCCCTGAAATTTTATTATGGATCAATGCTTAAAAAGAAATTTATCTATGAAGTCAAAAGACCCCGAAAGGACAAAAAACTGCCTGTAGTCTTGAGTGCAGAAGAAGTTGCAAAAATCCTTAATTCAGTGGATAATCTAAAACACAAGGCAATCCTGATGCTTGTATATTCTGCTGGCTTAAGAGTAGGCGAAGTAGTGAGACTAAAGCCCGAGGACATTGACAGCAAGAGGATGTTGATTCATATCAAGGGGGCAAAAGGCCGGAAGGATCGTTATACCCTGCTTTCCGAAAAGACATTAGAAGTTCTGAGAGAATATTGGCGACAATACAAACCTGATAAATGGCTGTTTGAAGGAGCAAGGGCGGGCAGGTATTTATCCACAAGAACGGTTGAGAAGATTTTAGAACATGCTTGTGAGAAAGCAGACATAAAGAAAGATGTATCTGTGCACACATTGCGGCACAGCTTTGCGACTCATTTATTGGAGGGTGGAACCGATTTACGGTACATTCAGGAATTATTAGGCCATACGAGCAGTAAAACTACCGAGATTTACACTCATGTGAGCACAAAGAGTTTAAGCAAGATAAAAAGTCCTTTGGACAGCTTAGAACTTAAAGAAAGGAGTGATAAGTGACAAAATCTGTCATTAGGAAGGGTTTCTGGTTGTTCTGCCAGAGTTGAAATATCCGAACTACTTCGGATACACCCCCAAATTTTGGGGGATATCCGAACTCAAGTGCGGATACAAACGAGTTATCTGCTCATTGCGGGCCGAAAAAGAAGGAGATGAAAATGAAAATACTCAAAAGAACATCACGAGTTGCTTTATGTGTTCTTTTATTTACAATCTTTCTTGCAAGTAGTGAAACATTTGCAGAGTCTGTGCACACTAAACGCGCATCCCAAAATATTATCAACATTCTACGGCAGGATTTTCTCATGTCTGAGGCCATCACCATAATCAAAAAATCCTCCAGTCGTTCGAGTAGCCGACAATACCTTGCTTCCCAAAAAAATCGTTTTAACTTCATTGCAACACAAGAACAGCTCCCGATGATAGTCGATGCCTATTCAGTACAGAATTTGACTTCACCGATTATTGGCTATTCAATGTTCTTTTATGGTTCTAACGGTCCACTCGTTATTCTTGATGCGTCTGTTAACCCATTGAACAAACCTGCTATGGACAGTGTTTCGAAGCTTATTAAAAGCTCTCTTGATTCTGCCCCTAATCCTGATGGCTCGAAGATGTACTTTTTAGGGATTTACGAACTTGACGCCTCTCGGTTACTCAAGATAATGGTACGAAAAGGTCAAACTCCGATGGGTGATGATTATGCAATTCGCTACGCAGTTTCAGAAAGATAATGCGGTTGGAAGGAATGCCCGCAACGGCAGATAACAGAGTGCTTGAGGTCAACACCCAAAGATCTTGGCATTACTAAGAGCACTATTATGCTATAATTTAAATACAAGAAAGGGGGTTGCCATGACTATCGCTAAACAAGAAGTTTTTGAACTAATAAAAGACTTACCAGACGAAGTAGATATTGACGAAATAATATATCGGCTTTATCTGAGACAAAAACTTGAAAGTGCAGAGAAAGACGTTCGCGAGGGCCGACTTGTTTCACATGAGGAAGTCGTCAAGGAGACTTCTAAGTGGTTTGCAAAATAAAATGGACTATACGAGCACTCAATGATTTACATGATATCTATGAGTTTATTGCAAAAGACTCAAGGCGCTATGCTCAAATACAAGTTGAAGATATTCAAAACTCTGCCTTAAATCTTACCGGTTTCCCATTGATGGGACGTATTGTGCCTGAATTTCCACATTTATCATATCGTGAAATTTTAGTTGGCAACTATAGAGTTATTTATAGATTTAAAGAAGAACAAAGTCTGGTAATTATAATGGCCGTGGCACATGGGAAACAATTGCTTAAAATCTCTCAACTCAAATGAAAACACAAGATTTAATTTAATGCCCGCACCGGCAGATAACAATGGCGGAAAAGACTAAAGTCCAAACCCTTCAGGCTTCTTTTCCGCCAAGAACGTTATCTGCTCATTGCGAATAGGATGGAAAATTAAAAGCACCCATTTTAGGAGGATGGCATGAAGGTTATATTTAAAAGGGAGGAAAGATCGCTAAGGTCAGAAATTCTATTCATAAAGATTATCTTTATACTTCTTAGTCTGATTGTCATATGGCAGCAGTCAGCTAATTGGGTAGGTGCTGTTGACCTTGAGACAGCATGTCAGCATTACAAAGAGAAGGCTGGTTCAAACCTTAAAAAAATTGACATTAATAAAGCAACAGAGGAGGATCTGATAGCTCTTCCTGGCATAGGAATAAAAACGGCCAGGGCAATTGTAGCTTATAGAGAGACCATCAGAGGTTATAAGAGATTAGAACAGTTACGACTTGTAAGAGGTGTAGGGGATAAGGTTTATGATTGTTTAAAGGACCTTGTGACCGTAGTAGATTCCCATTAGTTGATATAGGTAAGATCAAGATAAGGAAGGTCAAACCTTCAAAAAGCAGAAAGACTATCTGCAACGGCAGATAACACGTTGCAAAAGACTAAAGTGCAAAGCCTTCAGGCTTCTTTTACAACGGAATCGTTATCTGTTCATTGCGGGCAGAGAAGGAGAAGATAATTCATGAAACAATCAATTTTACATAAGAAATTTGCTTATACCATTTTCTTTTCCTTGCCATTGGCTATTTTATTATTTATATCAAGCCCCGCCTTTTCTCAACCAATATCAACACTTTGGAAGGCTCGTGCTCTTGAAGCGGGTGAAAAATTAAAAAAGCTCGAAATCGAGCTAAAAAAGATACCGGCAAAAGAACAAGAAAAGAAGACTCCAAGATATAGAAAACTAATGTGTGGAATTATGCTTGAAGCTGCCTACGCTATGCATATTGCCGCGCCCGAAGTAGTGTATAAAACTGATGAGAAGCATGAGTTTTATCATATTGTTTTAAGTGCTGGAGAAGATGTTTTCGATTTAGTATATGTTTACACTGAAGATGGGAAACATGTGGCTACAAGGATAGATAGACTTCCGAAAAAATGGCAGCTAATAATGGCTCCCTTTTTCCCAGAAGGATTAAGTTTACTTATACCAGATGGTTGTGTAATAGTATTTAATTTAAAAGACCCATTTTTAAGTACGGTAGAAGCAAAATAGTAAAAGGGATTATAGAAAATCGGAATGAAAAGCAGCGAAAACAATAATCAGGTATCAGACAGGGAGCATGAAGAACTCAAGCTCCTTTATCAAGTTTCGGTTAGCGATCTGGCCTTCTTCAAAAGACAGCAATGGAATATCGCAAATTATACGCTTTTGCTTTACGCGGCGTTGGTCGGCATAGCGCAACTGCTTCGTCCCAGCTCAACATGCTGTGCAGAGTTGTTGATCTCCCTTTTAGCAACTGTAGTTTTTGTCGTGGCTGTATGGGTTCTTTGGCAACTGAAGCGATCTATCGAAGTAAGAAGGGAGCGTTTGCGTAAGATCAGAGCCGATTTCACTGAAAGATTTAACAAAGCCTGGCAAGCCGATAAAACAACGAATGATGCTTTGATACTTTTTGTTGTTCTCATCGGCGTCTTGGCTATAGGACTGTTTTTCGTCTGGTGGCTGGTCTATTTCATGCAACCGGTGACCACTTAACAATCAGGTGTTAAAGATAAAGTCAGACTTGATTATTGATATTTGAAGCAAAAAATGATGATTCAATTTATTGAATGCCCGCAACAGGCAGATAACACGTTGCAAAAGACTTACGTGCAAACCCTTCTGACTTCTTTTGCAACGGAACTGTTAGGCGTTCATTGCAGGCAGGAGGGGGCTAAAACGCTAACATGAGAAAGCAATACAAAACTAAGAAAAGAAGTTGTGGATTGTGCAAACCCCATAAGAAAGGTTGGGACAACAGGTGGAAGGCTAAGGATAGGGCAGGAATATGTCGGGCAGAACAGGAAATTATAGAACACTTAAGAGGAAGATGCTGATAAGAGACTTGTCAATCCTTTTATGTAAATACAGATAGAAGGCTGATGCCCGCATCAGCCTTGCGCAGAGAACTTATTTCCCCTTTATAATATCATCCGCCCAACTCAATGCAGCAGAGACGGTAGGAAATCCGATTGTGCTTGAAAGCAGTATTATTGCATGATAGATCTCTTCAGGCTTTGCGCCTGCCTCCAATGCCCTTCTTGTGTGGGAATGGACCGAACCCTCAGACCTGATGGCAGCGGCAGCGGCTAATTGTATCAACTGTGATGTTTTTTCGTTTAAGGGGCCTGCTGTTTTTACTGCCTTTCCAAGATTATCAACTGCCTTAAAATACCCCTTAAACTTCTTCTTAATGCCCAGATACTGCTCCGGTAACTTTGACATAACTTCCTCCTCTTCTAACGAAGTTTATCAAGCTAAAAGTTACAATCTGTTAAAGTTGTGGTGTTCTTCCAGCCTTTAGTCCCTTTATCTAACCTCTTTTGTTCTGCGAGCCTTTATGCCCAAC
>JAJYXI010000081.1 GCA_021791055.1 Nitrospirota bacterium
TGTTAATGTTACTTCTGTTAATTCTTTCATAGGGTGTATCCTCCTTAAAATTGATTTGCCGATCAATGGAGAATACACCCTTCTTTTTATTAATCAAAATTTACACAGAGAATTTTACGCTACCGAGCAGCAACAAATGCTTTAACTTTTTTGCTCGTAATAAAAGAGAATTTATTGTCATAAAATAAATAATATTGTCCGTCATGAGGTACTTCAAACATTAAAGTATCCTTAACTGTAATAAGCCCTCCCAAATAATGATATTTTTCCCCTTTCTTATATTTCGAAGCATTAGGTGCATCCATTATGAAAAAATTAATATCTTTATTACCGCCTTCAAAAATTATTGTCTCTATAAATATCCTGTCTCCTTTGCGGAGTGTTAGAACATAATATCTTTCTGCACCAGCCTTAACTGTAAATAATTCATCAATTATAATTGTGGGAAAGGTTGTATTCTGTGAAAATGCACGAGGCGGCATCAGAACTGGTGCAGGTGCTGGGATCGGAGTAGTGACCGCTGATGTGGCAGTCCGTTCTGATGTATTGTTTTCTTGAGGATCGAATATTTGAACTAATTCCCAACCAGATAATTTATATCTAAAAACCTTGCGCTCTGTAGGACAACACATAGCATCATTTGGCCCATAGGTCATCATATCAATAATAATATTTCCTGATTCTATGGATAAAAAATTTATTGGAACAGAGTAACCCATATCAATGGAAGCGATGTTATAGGGAGCTCCATCCCTATTTAAAACAGCAGCTAATTCCATAAAGCTTCTGTTTCCTCCAGCATAGGTGTTTAAAATAACAACGGCATCTTCTACACCGTCGTCATTCAAATCTCCAAATTCAGCCTTTTCAAAGGTTACAGACAGGTGATTTTCAGACACAATGTCTGCCTTGTTACCATACTCGCCATTTTTTAATTTAATTTTGCCATGTTTAATGATTACATATTCAGCATTTTTCAAATCCTGAGTTGTTAGTTTGCGAGTGGTTACTGGTTTCTTGTTTTTATCTTGTTTAGCTTTTTTGCCTTCAGTTAATTCTGTTCTGTTATCTTTCACTTTCTTTTCAACAAACTTTTTTAATGCTTCAACGACTTCATTTGGATTGACGGCAACTGATGCCTTGAGCCAATATGTACGTCCATCCCAGTTCTCCTCAATTACCTTAACTTGAACAGTACCTGCTGAATAAGCAGTTATCTGATCCTTAGTTAGACGAAGTTCATTAACTTCAGTTACACTTGTGACATAAGTCCCTATTTCTTCTAAAAGCAGTCGTTTAACCTGTTCAAAAGCATTAGTCCGAGAACTAATTTTGGAATCACTTTCGCTTGCCTGATAGGTGTATTCTTTTACAAAGGTAACTTTTTCAGCGTGGGATAATCCGGCAAACAGGAATATATTAAGGACGGCAAAAATAAAAATCTTCACAAAATATCGCATCTTATCCCCCTTGCTTCAGCCATAGGAGAATTATATCAGCTTTCATGAAAGAATGGAGGTGAAAATTACCCAAGTGCTATTGATTCAAACGAAGCACTGAGATTTAAACCTTCCATTCCAATTGTGTCTTTATGATATACTTTAATTAATAAATGAACATTGAAGACAAACGCAAAATAAATGAAAGGAAGTTTACTCGTTGGGAAGATTTTCCTGATGGCGGCAGGAAATACTGGCTTGAAATAAACGGAAAACACGGCTGGAAAGCCCGATATGTTAAAGAGGTAAATGCCTCGGAAGAAACAGTCAGATTCTATCAGGAAATTTACGATGAACATAACAGCTTGGTAGAAATTCACGAAAAATTTCCGATGGATAAAGGCCATAAGGCAATAAAGAAGGAGGGATGAAAATGATTTTAACAAGAAAAATGCTTGCAGATATGCTTATGCGATATATAAACCGGGAAACAACTTTGGCATCTCTTGTTGACTGGGCTGAAAATATGATGCAGGAGGCAGATTTGGAAAGCTCAAGTTTTGAGCTTATAAGAGACATTCTCGCCCGCATAGGACTTGCTGATGTTCGCGAGTTCGGCCTGACATGGGATGACTGTTATGAATATCTCCATAGACTCGGCTATGATTTAAAGATCGAACTGGTTCAAACATAGCAAGCGTTGTGAATTTGAATTAAACCCAATTATTTTCCGAAGAATTCTATTGCCTCTTTGACCTTTGTTAAATCAACACGGGTGTTAAAGCATGGGCCAAATGGCCTTTCGTTTGGAATGCCCAGAACAGGAAGGGGATACGCGTCCGCTATGCCGCTGCTCAAATCCCTTTCGCATGCAACGGCAACTACCGCCTCAGGCTTTACATCGCTTACAATACGCCGGGCAAGATTTCCGCCGGTGGCGACAAATAGTTTTAAATTATTTTCGTCTGCAACACTTATCAGATCTTTTATATTGCACCTGCCGCATCTCTTGCAGTTGTAAATATCATTTGTAATTCTCACATCGCAATCGTTTATCTGCAGGCAGTGCGGCAGAAGCAGCAATATCCTCTTTGTCTTAAAGCCCTGAACCCTCACAAGCCTGTTATTGAGGTCAATAATGAATAGTTGCAGTCTTTCCTTTTTGTCCTTAAAAAATGCACCCACAAGCATGAGCATGGGATAAAGCACCTTTAAAACCAATGCCCTAAGCAAACCTGTCATAACCTTCCTTCAACTTTCTGCCTGCCAAAAATGCCTTTGCAGACATAACTTTTTTTCCTTCGGGTTGAAGCTCCTCTATCGATAAAAAACCTTTTCCTGTTTCAATAATCATTTCTCCATCAGACGCTTTTACAATCCTCCCCGGAACTGCTTCTTTTTGAATTCCGAATTCCGACTTCTGACTTCTGACAATCTTTATCCTCTCATCATTAAGATAACAAAAGGCAGATGGCCACGGATACATACCCCTCACAAAATTAAATAACTCATCTGAAGTCCTGTTCCAGTCTATTTTCCCGTCCTCTTTTTTAAGGGGAGGTGCGTAACTTGCTTCTCCTGTTTGCGGAACAGGTTTTATCTTCCCTTCCCTCATACCCTTTATAGTGTCAATCAATGTACTTGCGCCAAGTTCAGAAAGTTTTTTAAAAAGCGTTTCTGAATTGTCATCAGCCTTGATTTCCAGTTCCGACCTCAGGAGCATATCTCCTGTGTCAAGGCCTTTATCCATGAGCATTGTTGTTACGCCTGTTATCTTTTCGCCATTAATCAAAGCCCACTGGATTGGCGCTGCTCCCCGGTATTTGGGCAAAAGAGATGCATGTACATTTATGCATCCGAATTTTGGCATATTGAGTATTTCCTCCGGGAGTATCTTTCCATAAGCGACCACGATAATAAATTCAGGAGCTACAAACCTTAATTCATTATAAAAATCTTCATTCCTGATTTTATTTGGCTGTAAAACCTTTAATCCATAGGACAGTGCCAGCTCTTTTACAGGCGGGGATGAAAGCATGAGTCCTCTTCCTTTCACCTTATCAGGCTGTGTGACAACAAGTACAATATCTTCCTGTTCATCGATGAGCGCCTTTAATGAAGGGACAGCAAATTGCGGTGTGCCGAAAAAGATTAATGCCATGTTATCTCCTGACTACCGGCTCCTGACTGCTGACTGCTGGCTACTGACTACTGTCTTTTTAAGGTATCTCTTTTTAAAGAATTCCCGCTTAATCGAACTCATTCTGTCAACAAACAAAACACCATCGAGATGGTCTATCTCATGCTGAAGCGCCCTTGCAAAAAGACCTGTGCCTTCAATCTGGACAGGCTTGCCATTCCTGTCAAGTCCTTTTACAACAATCCTTTCCGCCCTTTTTATAGTCGAAGTGTATCCCGGGACACTCAGGCATCCCTCTTCAGAATCCAAAAGTCCGTCAGTTTCCACAATCTCAGGGTTAATCAAGACAATGAGTGGATGTTTTTCCTCTTTTGTACTCACATCGATTACTACAAGCCGTTTTGAAACTCCGACCTGAGGTGCGGCAAGGCCAATACCCGGAGCAGCATACATTGTCTCTATCATATCATCGATAAGACGCTGCAAATCCCTGTCAATATTTTCAACTAACTGGGCTTTTTTCTTCAGGATTTCCTCAGGATATTTTCTAATCTCCAAAACAGCCATAGGAAATTATAACACATACAAATATTGATTTTAAAAAGCTGTAGGATTGGTCTTGAGCGGATTTCAGCAAATAGGATATTCCCCTCTGCTCAGTTCCATGCAGAACTTGTTTATCCTCGAAAACTCCTGCTCGAATATCTCCTCTGCCCTTTTAGCTATCTCGTTTATTCTTCTGCCCCTCTCAAGCAAAACCTGAGCTGTAGCCATCTGCGGCTGGTCAATTGGTGTGCCTATCCTGCTTAAAAGCAGGACATATACCTCTTTTATACCTTCTATTTTTTCATAAATCTCCTTTGCAATCTTATGTGCAAGGACATTGTAAATTTTACCTACATGGCTGACTGGATTCTTGCCTGCTGCCGCCTCTGTGCCCATTGGCCTGTTCAATGAGATTAATCCATTGACTCTATTGCCTCTTCCAACCTGCCCTGAGTCAGCATCCTCTGCAGAAGTCCCAAGAAGGCTCAGATAAATTCCGCCAAGCCCTCTTCCCTTTTCATCGAGGGTATTAAAATAAACCTCTATATTTTTAAATTCCTTAAATCTTTCAACAAACTGTAACATCTCTTTATGGACTGTTTCTTTTCTTTCAAAATAATCCTTTTCAGATTTGATGTAAGGGGCGAGAAAAGGCATGGCAACTGTCAAATCAAGCACATTTCCCCTTCTCAGTCCCATGACCTTTATGTCTTCTCCTGTCTCAGGATATTTATCTTTAAACCTCTTTGAATTAAGATATCTCTCAAGCTCAAGGACAACTTTCTCGGTAGGGCTCAATGGATAATAGCCGACAGCAGCAGATGTATCATTGGCAGCCCTGACCTTTCCGGGCCTTAAAAATATATCGGTAAGCTCTTCCGAGCCTGGCGCAAGTACTACACGGTATTTAAGATGTTTTTCGGGATCAACAAACCTCAGATTATCCTTAATCCATTTCTTTGCAGCGTCTATGGCAATTTCAGCAACAGGTATTTTTTTTCCCGCAGCCTTGAATGTTGCCCTGTCGCCTATGATCAGCTCCATAGGCTTTAGAACCTTGCCGCTGCCAAATCTTTTATCAGCCCTTCCGGCAGCAAGCAGTCCCTTGTCTATATTGTGATGAAGGATAGTGCCGAACTCCTTGATATATTCCTTTGACAATGCCACCGAAATTGCATCCATTATGGAATCGCACATATAGTCGGGATGCCCGGTGCCTTTCCTTTCTACAATCTCAACACGGTGCTCTGTGATGGACTTGCCTTTAAATGTCTCGATTACTATCATGATTATCCTCCAAAAGCAGGTGTGCATGCGGTGAAAAGATTTACAAGCACCACCGTTGTAAGACAATTATATACTAAAAAACAATCACTCTTTAGTGGATAAAGACTACATATTTATCAAAGCCAAATCGTGCATTTGTAAAGCTTTTTGCCGTATGCATACCTGTATTAATCACTACATCTTTTCCTTTTTCAACTGGTATTTATATGGAGATTGATGCGGATCATGGCATTTTGAGCAATTGCCTTTAATCTGCTTATGCACCACGGTCGTAACATTAACCCTGTCAGGATGGCATTTATAGCAAAGCTTCTCGTCAGCTTTTACAGGCACAAACTTATGCTGGCCTATTTTATTGTGGCATGCCAGACAATCACCCACTGCCACAGGGCCGTGTACATATTTTTCCTTACCCATTTGTGCATGACATTTCTCGTTAACACATGTTTCTTTAGCCTCCGCAATACTTGCTCCGACAAAGAAGAAGACAGATAAAATCATAGACACGAGTGCATTTCTCATAGTATGCTATCCCCCATTAAAAAATGCTGAATTTAAAATATTTCTTCGGATTGGCCTTGATATCCTTTGCCAGTTCGCTTAGGTCTTTGGTCAATGACTTAAGCTCCGAAACGCTCTCTTTGAACTCGCTTTCAAGCTTTTTATCCTTGACAAGACTTCCTGCCACGCCTTCTCCTGCCTCGATTTTATCCAGGACAGCAGCAAGCTGTTTCGATGCCTTGCTGAGATTTTCGTATAATTCAGGGTCTTCTGCGAGTTTCCGAAGCGAGCCCTCACCCTCTGTCACCTTTTTGCCGAATTTTTCCACAGACGATGTAGCCGAGAGCATTTTATTATAGAGGGAAGGGTCTTCTATGAGCTTCTTCATAGTCCCTTCGGACTCTTTAAAATCCTTTAATATTGTGGACAAAGACTTTGAGGCATCCTGAAGATTGTTGTAAAGCTGCGGGTCTGTAAGGAACTTTGAATTGGCAATGCCGGTGGCGCTCTTTTCAATCTTTTTAACAAACCCCTCAAGCTCTCCTATAAACTCCGTAATCTTCACAAAGGTGTTGGAGCCTGCTTTAATAATATCCTTAATCTCCACCTGTTCAACACCTTTTATTGTATCTCCTGCTGCTATTGGTGCTGCATCCGGAGATCCCAAACTTATTTCGATATATTTGTCGCCAAGAAGTCCGATGGTCTGGACAGTGACCGTAGAATCCTTTCTTATATATTTTGCAGATTTCCTATCTATGGACATGGTAACCAAGGTGCCGTATTCTGCATGAAGGTCTATGCTCTTTACAGAGCCTATCTCTATGCCGGATACCCATACAGGCGAGCCCTTTCTCAACCCCCTCACATCCTTGATCTGCGCCCTTATCTCTATCTTTGGTGAAAAGAGGCTCTCTATGCCGCCTGCGAAAAAGACAGTGAACAACAAAAGCAAAAGGGCAATTGTTACCACAATGCCGACCTTTAGTTTCGACCACATGATCTGCTTTTTTACATCAAACATCTTTTACTCCCGCATAGTTTAGTTCACTTATAAATACCTGAATGTCAGGGATATCTGAATGTAATAGTTTCTCTCTATCGCCGTCAAATACCAGCTCGCCGTCCTTTAAGAACATGAACCTGTTTGCCACCTTCAATGCATCCACAACCTTGTGCGTAACCACTATAAAACCTTTACCGCTTTTAGAGAGATCTGTAATCAGTTTGCAGATATTGTCTGCATTTACAGGGTCAAGGCCTGATGTAGGCTCATCGTACAAAAACATCCTGGGCTCGCATGCTGCCAGTGACCTTGCTATGGAAACCCTTCTGTGCATGCCTCCGCTCAGTTGTTCCGGCATGAATTCCATTGCATGCTCCACTCCCACAATCCGGAGCAGTTCCCTGACTTTCCTGTCTATCTCGTCCTCTGGCATCTTTGTGTATTCCCTCAGACAGAATGCCACATTCTCCTTCACATTCAGGGAATCAAAGAGCGCCCCTTCCTGAAAGACAAGGCTGAACTTCATCCTCACTTCCCTGAGATGGTCTTCTGTCTTGTTTGTTATATCCTCGCCGTCAATAATTATTTTCCCGGAATCTGGCTTTATGAGCCCTATTATTAATTTGAGGATTGTGGTCTTGCCTTCCCCGCTTCCTCCAAGGATTGCAACCCTCTCATCAAAGTTTATGGAAAAATTCAGGTCTTTAATAATCTGCCTCTCGCCATATGAAAAACAGACCTTATCAAATACTATCATAATTAAATCCTATCATACCGGGAACCCCAATACATAAAGCAATATCCTTGTGAGGATAAAGTCAGAGATTATAATCATGATTATCGATGTCACGACAGCCTTTGTTGTTGATTGCCTGAGCCCTGTAGCTCCTCCCTTTGTGGAAAGTCCCATGTAGCAGCATATGCAGGCTATGAGATAGCCGAAGACAAATGGCTTGACAGCGCCAGAAAATACATTTTCAAAAATCAACTCTTCCCTGATAGAACTCCAGTATAATGTGCCGCTCTGGTTGCTTACAAACACCGCTATATAATAGCCGCCAAAAAGGGAGACGGCATCCCCTATGATTGTCAGGGCAGGGAGCATTATTATGGAACTCACTATCCTCGGTGTAACAAGCTTTTTTATCGGGTCGACCCCGAATACCCTTAGCGTGTCCACCTGATGGCCGAGTACCATCAAGCCCAATTCCGAAGCCATTCCTGCACCAACCCTCCCTGTAAATACAAGGGCGGCCACGACAGGTCCCAATTCCCTTATGACAGAGATACCCACGACTTTTCCTGTATATATTTTAAGCCCGAGCCTTGAGAGTTCTGCAGACAACTGAAGGGATAAAGCCATGCCCACGAACAGGGAGACTATGAAGATTATAAAGAAAGAGCCGGCTCCTGCATAATCCATCTGCTCTATCGCATCCTTGAAATAAAATGGCCTCTTAAAAATGCTCAAAAGCCCGCGCACAGAAAGCATATAGAAGTCCTGCAGGTCGCTTATTATTTCTTTTAGCCTCCTCATTACTCCATTACTCCATCGCTCCAGCCGTCGACGTCCTTTTCCACCTCTTATGTATCCACAGCCATTCTGCTGGATGCTGTCTTATATATTCTTCAATAAAACTTGATAATCTCTTTGCATCTTGAATTATAGCCTTTTCTGTGTCCTCTTCTGCTGACAAATCCACTTCGGGATAGATATTTATAATATGCTTATCTCCATTGCGATTAATGAATACGGGGACCACTGCCGCATCTGTCTTCCTTGCCATTAATGCAGGCATCTTTGTTGTCCATGCAGGCCTGCCGAGGAAATCTATTATATATCCCTCGTCTTTTAAAACAGCCTGATCCATGAGAATCCCTACCACTCCGTTTTTCTTTAATACGGAAAGAATCCCTTTCAATGCTCCTTTCTTGTATATAACGCTGTTTCCGTATCTTGCCCTTACTCTTTCGACAAACATATTAATATATGGATTATTCTGCGTACGAGCCACTACAGAGGCCTTGCCCACCTTAACGCCAAATGCCAGTGCCATTAATTCCCAGTTTCCGCAGTGGCCTGTTATGAATATTACACCTTTATTTTTTGACTTCGCCTTATGATAGTTCTCAACACCCCTGACTTCGACATTATCTATAATCGCTTTGCCCAATCCGTAATAAATCTTGATAATCTCCACAAAAGACCTGCCGAGGTTCTTGAATGTCTCTTTAGCAAGACGAGAGGCACTTTGTTTTTTACCTTTTGCCATTTGCCATTCGCCTTTTGCCTTTTCTATATTCACGATTGCAATCCTCCTTCTGCTTCCCCAGATGTAAAAAACCAAAAGGCCGAGGATTTCCCCGACCTTTAATGCAACCTTATATGGAAGCACAGCAACAGGAAAAGAGAACAGCATAAAGAGAGCAGCCTCCAGCAGCCATTTTATTTTCATTTACTGTCTGTATTATTCTCCTTCTTTTTTTCTTCCTTTTCTTCTTCCTTCTCCTTCTTCTTTTCCAAAGCCTCTGCAATTTCCTCAAGCCTTTTCATCGCAAAATAGTTCACTGTTCCTTCAGGATATGTCCCGTCCTCTTTCAACTCTCCTGCAGGCACCCCGGTGAGTATCTCCAATCCTTCTTCCATCTTCTCGATGGGGTATATCGAAAATTTGCCTTCCTTTACAGCATCTACAACTTCCTGCCTCAGCATGAGGTTTTTTACATTCCTCTTCGGGATTATTACGCCGTGCCCGTCAAGGCCTCTAATCTTGCACAGATCAAAGAATCCCTCTATCTTCTCATTCACACCGCCTATTGGCTGAACATCCCCATTCTGGTCCATAGAGCCTGTTATGGCAATGCTCTGTTTTAAAGGCACGCCCGAAATACTGCTCAGCAGTGCATAGAGCTCCGCACAGGTGGCGCTGTCTCCTTCCACCATTTCATAAAGCTGTTCAAAGGTTATGGATGCAGAAAGGCTGATAGGCTTTTTCGTTGCGTATTTGCTCCCAAGATAACTGGATATTATCATGATCGCCTTTTCGTGAATCTTTCCGCTCATCTTTGTCTCGCGTTCTATATTCACAATGCCTGCCTTGCCGATATATGTCCTCGCAGTTATCCTCGAAGGCTTTCCAAAGCTGTAATCACCCAGGTCTAAAACGGCAAGACCGTTAACCTGTCCAACCTTTTCACCGGCTGTCTCCACTATAAGCGTGTCTTCTACTATTTGTTCCCTGATGCGCTCTTCAATCCTGTTTACCCTGAAAATCTTCTCGTCAATGGCCTTTGTCACATGCCCTGCCTTCACAATATCGCTTCCTTCCTTTTTTGCCCAGTAGTGGGCTTCCCTGATGAGGTCTGCTATATCGCTGAATCTTGTGGATAGCTTATTCTGATGCCATGCAAGTCGTGAGCCGTATTCCACAACCTTTGAGACACCGCCCCTGTCAAAGGGGAGAAGTTTTTCCTCCTTCTGGCAGCTCGCAACAAAGAATGCATACTTCTCTATATTTTCAGGCGTTCTGTCCATCCTGCTGTCAAAATCAGCCTTGACCTTGAATAATTCCTTGTATTCCTCGTCGAGATTATAGAGGAGGTAATAGATATAAGGAATTCCGACAAGAATGACCTTTACATCAAGGGGTATTGGCTGCGGCTTCAATGCCGTAGTGCTCATAAGCCTGTATTGCTCCCATACATCCTCTATTTTTATTTCCCTGTTCTTTATCGATCTCTTTAATGCATCGTATGAAAAGATATTTCTCAAAAGGTCCAATGCATTTATCACAATATAGCCGCCGTTTGCCCTGTGGAGGGAGCCTGCCTTAATCATGGAGAAATCCGTCAATGCCATTCCGTACTGGACCTTGTACTCTATCCTTCCGAAGATATTCAGGTATGTGGGATTGCTTTCAAAGACAACGGGCGCTCCTTTACACTCGCCGTTATTTACAATGACATTAACTGCATATCTTACAAATGATGTCTCGGGCTTGGGCATTCTCATAAAAGGCAGCGGAGGGACCTGCTCTTCTACGGTTTTAAAATCATCAAGATGTGAAAGAATGTCCTCCTTAACCGTCTCAAGGTACGCCGTTATTTTTTCGTGCTCCTTGTATTTCTCCTTCAATTCCTCTATAAAATGGCCGACAGCGCCGAGCGCAATCTCCCTTTCTAATCTGGACAGCATCTCTTTTACGAGCTTTTCTGCCTCCCTAACTGCCCTCACCACATCATCCAGTTTTTCCTGAAGCATCCTGCCCATATCTTCAACCTTCTTCCTTGTCTTTTCATCAAGGGCAGCAAACTCTTCTTCGGTAAGGGGCTCTCCGCTCTTCTTTATAGGGACGATGAGAAGCCCTGTTACAGCCTTCCTTATGGCAAACCCCTTTGCCTGCGCATCTTCCTCGAGGCTGGTGAAGAGCGTCTTCTGTTTATGCTGAAACTCCTCAACTATCTTGCTCCTCTGCTTCTCATACTCCCTTGACTCGAATGCCCTTGGTATTTCCAGCCTCAAGGCCTTAATAAGGGCGTCCATGTCCTTTTGGAAAACTACTCCTCTGCCCGGTTCAAGGGATACTGCCACAGGATTGTCAGGGTCTTTAAAGTTGTAGACATAGCACCAGTCCTGAGGCACTTTTTCCTTTGATGCCCTTTCATTTAGCAATGTCCTGACAGTCCTCATCTTGCCTGTGCCGCTTTCTCCAAGCACATATATGTTAAACCCTTTACTTATCAGACCAAGACCGAAATCCAGAGACCTCAATGCCTTTTCCTGACCGATTGTTCCCTCAAACTTCTCCATGTCATCTGTTGTATTGAATTTAAAGGTATCCGGTTCGCAGCACTTATAAAGCTCTTCAGGTTTTAGTTTCAATGCCATGTCTTCCTCCTATTAATTAGCTCATAGTTCATAGCTCATGGCTTATAAAGGCTATCAGCTATGAGCTATCAGCCATCAGCTATTTTGCTCTTGGATGGTGTTCGAGATAAACCTTCCTTATCCTGTCGCCTGTTACCTTTGTATAAATCTGGGTGGTTGATATGTCGGCATGTCCCAGCATCTTCTGGACAGACCTCAAATCAGCCCCTCCCTCTAAGAGATGTGTTGCAAAGGTATGCCTTATGGCATGGGGCGTAAGCTCCAAGTCTGCCATATCACCGAACTTTTTCAATGCCTGCCAGAACCTCTGCCTTGTCATGGGTGTTCCCCTGTTTGTTAAAAAAAGATAGGGGGACTGCCTGTCTTTAAGCAAATTAGGCCTCAGCTCAAGCATATATCTCTTTATCTTTGCTATGGCACGATGGTTCATAGGGACCACCCTCTCCTTTGAGCCCTTGCCGACAACTCTTAAAAATCCACCTTCAAAATTCAGGTCATTAATCTTTATGGATATTATCTCGCTAACCCTCAATCCCGACGAATACATCAGCTCAACCATTGCAGAGTCCCTGATAAACAAAGGCTGAAGGCTGAAGGCTGAAGGCTGGAGCTCTATATCCAGTAGTTTTTTAATATCATCCATGCCGAGCGCCTTTGGCAGTCTTTCCCACTGCTTCGGCGTTCTGAGGGTCTCTGTGGGGTCGTCCGAGATAATCTTTTCAACGATTAGAAACTTACATAATCCCTTTATCGAAGATATAAGCCTGCATATACTTGCAGTGGAACGGCCGTTGTCCTTGAGTTTTCCCATATAGTTCACAATGTCTTCCCTTGTAAAAAAGTTCGGAGTTCGGAGTTCGGAGTTCGGGAGTCTATTAAGATGCCCCAAAAAACCTTTTAAATCGAGATGGTAAGATTCAACTGTGTTCTTAGACAACCCTCTTTCAACAGTAAGGTATGAGAGAAATCTGTTAAGTAACGGAATAGTCTCAGCATTCAAGGGTTGAATATCAGAACATTCTTTTTTATTCTTTAACTCATAACTCATAACTCTTAACTCTTAACTCATTACCGTTTGTTATATGCTCCTCTATCCCGGTGGAGATCTTCAGTTTCTGATACAAAATGTCTGCAAGTCTCAATAAATTGATTGTGTCTTCTTTGTTGTACATCAATAGCAATTCCCTTGCCTCTACGCTTCCTCTCCTTACCTGCTCCCAGAGTTTTACCGCTGCATAGCCGTCCATACCTTTTACAGAATCGTCCCGCTCTATGCCAAACAATGTCTCCAGTTTCTTTAAACCTCCGTTTATCTCAAGCCTCCGTGCTGCAAAACAGAGGTCAAAATGCGGAATATCGAACCTCACTCCTGGAAAAGACCTCAGGAGAAACGGCACATCAAATACAGCGCCGTAGAATGTTACAAGACATTTATATCCTGACAGTTCGCGGTTAAGATTCTCTGTTGTAAGATTTTCGCCCTTTATAAGATACCGCCAGTCATGCCCGTCATAGAGACCTACAACAGTAACATATCCACCACGCCCCGGCTGAAAGCCGTTTGTTTCGATATCAAGGCAGACAGCGCCGTCTTTAAACACATCAAACAGCCTCCAGTGCTCCCTCCTTTTCATTATCCTCGCAAAATACTCTGCATTGCCGATGCCAAGCTCCATAGAAGACTGCATCAACTGATTATCATAAATACTCTTCCTCTCAGGGCTTATCCAGTCTATTTCCTTACAGTTGCAGAAATCGTCCCATGTAAGTATTCCCTTTCTCCAGATATGCCTTTCAAGCTTTTCGCCTATGCCGTTAAGCAATGAAAATGTGTGCCGTATCACAAAATCTCCTCTCCAAGTACTTTTATTTTGTTTTTATTATAACCTTTATCGGCAATAGCTACAACATTACGACTAAAATACTGCTTATGTTAAACTATCCCTTATGAGGAACATCAGACTCAACATTCAATATGACGGCACGAATTACAACGGCTGGCAGATACAGCCCTCTGAGATTTCAGATTGCAAAAAACAAAAAAGCATTATTACGATACAGGGAACAATTCAGGATACAATAAAAAAGATAACAGGTGAAGATGCAAAGGTTACCGGCTCAGGAAGGACAGATGCAGGAGTGCATGCTATAGAGCAGGTGGCATCATTTAAGACATTGTCAGGGCTTTCAGCAGATGTCATCAAAAGGGCATTGAACGCCAATCTTCCCGATGACATAAGGATAATAGATGCATGCGATGCAGAATTAAATTTTCACCCGAGATATGGCGCTAAGAGTAAGATTTATTTCTATATTATTTCGAATTCACATATTATCTCCCCATTCCTGTACAGATATGCGTGGAAAATTCCGCATAAATTGAACTTTGAAGAAATGAAACATGCATCGGAGTTTTTAAAAGGCAGGCATGACTTCTCTGCATTCAGGGCAAGCGGCTGCAGTGCAAAAAATTCTGTGAGGACTGTCTTCAATGTCTCCCTTGAAAGATCGGATACCATTCACTTCATGGACACAGGACTCGCCGGCAGCTTCCTGAAAATCAGTATTGAAGCAGATGCCTTTTTGAGGCACATGGTTAGGAATATTGTGGGGACTTTAATCGAGGTGGGAAAGGGAAAGATTAAAACAATAGAAACAAAGGAAATCCTGCTTTCTAAAGATAGAAAGCTCGCCGGCCCAACAGCTCCAGCAAAGGGATTATTCCTTGAAAAGATAAACTATTAGTCCTCTATGCTTCTTCCCTCTCTATCTTCTCCATCAACTCTCTTCTTTCCTGACAATCCCTGCAGTAAATGGCAAAGGGCATAATCTTCAAGCGCTCCTCGCTTATCTCATCGCCGCACTCTTCGCATATCCCGTATGTGCCATCTTCCAGCTTCCTGAGCGCAACATCTATCTTAATAAGCGTCTCTCTATGATTACTAAGCTGCTTAAGACTTATATCTTCTGAGAGGTCGACAACAGACAAGTCTCCGTCATCCATCACTGTCTCGACAAGCTGTTTCTTCTCGCCTGACTTGAATTTCTTAATCTCGGATTTAGCCTCCCTGACTATATCCTCTCTTTTCTGGACAAGCACTTTTCTGAGTCTTTCCTTTCTGGTCTTTTCATCCTCAACAACAGGCATTTTCTTAGATCTCTCCTCTGTTTTTGGTTTTGGCTGTATTTTCTTCTGTTTTGGCTGTTTCGGCATTCCTTTCTTCTCCGTCTTCGCTTTTATTTTCGGCTTCGCTTTCGGCTGTGTCTTCAGCTTTGTCTTTGCCTTCGATTCTTTTGTCTTCGATTTCTTCGGCTCTTTTTCTAACTTCTTTACTGCCTTTTGCTTGGTCTCAGGCTTCGTCTTAGACTTTGTCTTTGTTTTAGGCTTTGGCTTTAATTCCTTTTTCATTTTCTTTGGCATTATTCCTCCTCAATCATAGTTCATGGCTGATAGCTCATGGCATTTTGCTATGAGCCATGAGCTATGAACCATCAGCTTTCAGATGATGCCTCTTCCTTAAAAACTTCTAAAATGCTTCTGACCTTAATGCCTGCCTGCTCAAGTGCCTTCTGAACATCCATAAGTTTTGCATCGGTTACCTTCACAATGTAATTGCTGTTTGTAGCCATATATTTACCTCCATTATTTCAATACGAGCCTGTTCAACAACTCGCTAAGCCTTGAGAATCAAGGTTCTGCAAGTATTTCTGTTTTCCTTTTACCGCAAATCCTGTTAAAATATCTCATCTTAATTCCATATGGAGGCATTTAGATGAGA
>JAJYXI010000014.1 GCA_021791055.1 Nitrospirota bacterium
TTTACAATCGGCAGAGGAAACAGGCAAAGCTGGGGTATTTAGCGCCAGTTGCTTATGAGAAAAAGTTTTATCAAACGAGGATTGCAGCATGAGTGAATTGGTATCCACTATTGACATCCGACCTCAGGCGAATTTGAAAGATATATTTGGCCGGAAAAATCTATTTTATCAACCCGCTGCAGGCCTTCGAGAGACTTATCATTTGGTTTAAAGCGATTATCTCTGACCTTTAAAAAATCTCCCAATTGTACCCTATTCCAGTTCATCTCACCGCCTGCTTCAACTGGTCTAACAACACATTGCTCTTTTCAAAGCTTTGATGCAGCATCTCCATCAATTCCGTGCTGCTGTATTCGTGAGAGTCTTCCTGTTTGTTAGGGTTCTTTATGTCCAGATCATAATTTCGCTCAATAATGGTCTTGATATTCACCTTCCAGCAGACTTCGCTTTCCTGCCGTTTCCTCCACCACTTCTTAATTGGATTCAGTTCTTCCAATCGGATGGGCTTGGTCTTGCTATATGCCTTTTGTCCTTCAGGCAGACGGTGTTCATAATACCAGATGTCTTTTGTTGGCTTTCCTTTTTCAAAAAACAAAAGGTTTGTTGCCACAGTGGCATAGGGCTGAAACACACTATTCGGCAGGCGGATAATTGTATGGAGGTTGCATTCCTCAAGCAGCTTTTGCCGCACCCTTTGCTTAACCCCTTCACCAGTAAGCGAGCCATCAGGCAGCACAATGCCAGCCCGTCCTCCATGTTTGAGTAGATGAATCATCAATATCAGAAACAAGTCTGCGCTTTCTTTAGTGCGGTAGTTCAATGGGAAATTATTCTCGTTGTTGTTGGCTACTGTTCCGCCAAAGGGAGGATTGGCAAGGATAATATCCACCCTGTCGCGCTCTCTGTATTCAGACAGCGGCTTATCCAATCCATCACGATAGACAATATCAGGCAGTTCTATGTCATGCAATATAAGGTTTGTTGTAGCCAAAACATAGGGCAGCGGCTTCCACTCCCATCCATGAATATTTTCCTGCAAGGCTTTGCGTTCATCAATGTTTTCTACCTGCCTTTTTAAATGCTCAACGGCACAGGCGAGAAAACCGGCAGTTCCACATGCAGGATCTAATATGGTTTCGCCAAGTCTGGGGTTAATGACATCTGTAATAAATTGTGTAACAGCACGGGGCGTGTAAAACTCTCCGTAGTCCCCGGCATTTTGCAGTTCCTTCAGTATGCCTTCGTAAATTTCGCCGAATGCATGGCGGTCTTTGGCAATGTTAAAGTCAATTTCATTGAGTTTATTCAAAACCTTACGGATATTGATGCCGCTCTTCATGTAATTATTATTGCCTTCAAACACTTCGCGCACCATAAATGCGCGTTTGTTGTTGGCAGATAGGCCGCGCAAACGGGGGAACAAATTTTGATCGACAAAATTCAATAGGTCATCGCCTGTTATTCCCTCGGAATCGGCAGCCCATCTTCGCCACTGCAAATCCTTAGGTATAGGCGATTTGTATTTTTCGTCCATGAGTTCCATTTCCTGATCCTTGTCATCCATGATCTTCAGAAATAGCATCCATGCCAACTGCTCTATGCGCTGACCGTCGCCGCTTATACCACGGTCTTCACGCATAATATCTCGTATGCTTTTTATTATTCCGCCAAGATTGCTCATACCTTAAGCCGCCTCATAAAGTTCTTTCTCCAAATCCCTTATTGCTTCCAGATATTTGTTCCTGCCGCCAAATTCTTTTATGATTTCCATCGGTGAACCGAACTCAGTTAAGGGCTCCACCCTCAGAATTTCCAAACTTTCTATGTTTTCAACCCCTTCATCGGCATACTTATCCAACAGGGCCTCCAATACCTTTCTTGCATGTTCGCCGTATTTTGCAAAGTAATCGCGCTTTTTTACATTATTTGCCCGTTCCTTTCGCGTCAAAGGCGGACGGTCAAAGGCCACATGACAGATCAAATCAAAGAGGTCAATCTGCCTGTCAACAGCTTCCAGCAATGCCTCTACAAGTACGCCGTGCTCCTGCAATTCTTTAATAATTGCGTCTTTGCGCTCAACGGCGTTCCATTTGTTAAGAAAGTCATCAAGTGTGGCAAACTGCCCTTTGATTATCTCTCTGGTATGGTCTTTCAGGCTCGTCGTAATAGGTTTCCCTTGCCGGTCAAAATATAATTCGCGGGAAACAAGCACAGAGACATCCACGCCGTTTACATAAACCTTTGCTCTCTGTTGAGGCGGTGTTGTTCCTATTATAGGGCTTCTGACTGTCGGAGGTTCGATAGTAATTTCTTCTCCCGATACCTCATCAATGATCGGCGCGGTGTCATCTTCTTCTTCGTCAATTACATTACCTAAATCGGTATCTTCCTTAACCGGCTTTACGCGGATGGGGTCTCCGTCAAAATCCTTGTCGGCAAACAAATCTGTCGCATTCCTGAAGTCAAGGATTGTGAAATAGAGCTTCCCATATTCCTCATTTATCCTTGTGCCGCGTCCTATTATTTGTTTGAATTTGGTCATTGATGCAATATTGCTGTCCAGCACAATTACTTTGCAGGTCTGTGCATCAATGCCTGTGGTCATCAATTCGGACGTAGCAGCAATTACAGGATATATTTCTTCAGGATTTGTGAAGTTATCCAATTCCCGTTTGCCCTCCTCATTGTCGCCTGTAATCTGCATCACATATTTATGATTGTCTGAGACCAAATCGGCATTATATTGAGACAAAGCAGTCCGCATCCGCTCAGCATGGTCAATATCCACACAAAAGATGATTGATTTGGCAAAACGGTCATACCCCTTCAAAAACTCTGTTATCTTATTTGCAACAATGGATGTACGCTCTTCAATTACGAGGTTTCGATCATAATCTTTTCGGTTATAAATGCGGTCTTCAACAGGGTTTCCGTGAATATCAGTTTTACCCTGTTCTGGCCTCCATCCCTCGGCATCAATGTCGAGCGTTACACGAATTACGCGGTATGGGGCAAGAAATCCGTCATCAATGCCCTGTTTGAGCGAGTAAGTATATATCGGCTCGCCAAAATACTCTATGTTACTGGTGTCTTTTGTCTCTTTTGGCGTGGCTGTCAAACCAATCTGTGTGGCATTCTGGAAATATTCAAGTATTTCACGCCATGCACTGTCTTCCTTTGCGCTGCCGCGATGGCACTCATCAACTACAATCAGATCAAAAAAGCCGGAGGAAAACTGTTTATATATGTTTTTTTCTTCTTCTGCCCCTGATAATCCTTGATACAAAGCCAGATAAATCTCGTAGCTTTTATCAACCTGGCGTTTTTTCACAATCGTCATTTTGTCTTTAAAATGCTTAAAGTCATTTCTCATTGTCTGGTCTATCAGGGCATTGCGGTCTGCCAGAAACAAAATGCGTTTTTTTACACCGGCTTTCCAAAGCCTGTAAACGATTTGAAACGCGGCATAGGTCTTTCCTGTGCCGGTTGCCATTACCAGCAGAATTCTATTTTGTCCTCCGGCTATAGCTTCAACTGTCCTATTAACAGCTATTTGTTGATAGTAGCGAGGTTTGCGGCCGGTTACGTCAAAATAATAATCCTGCGCCGCGATACTTTCCTCACGAGGAGTTGTGATGCCTTTGTATCTCTTGTATCTCTCCCAGAGTTGCTCTGGTGACGGGAAGTTATCAATGTGCAATTCTGTTTCTATATTTCCGTCAGTGGCTGTCCTGTCGTGAAATAAGAAACCATCTCCATTGCTGCTGAATACGCAGGGAATGTCAAGGATTTGAGCATATTCAAGGGACTGTTGAATGCCCGCCCTAACAGAATGATTGTTGTCTTTCGCTTCAATGATGGCAACAGGAATATTGGGTTTGTAATATAGAATATAGTCCGCCCTTTTCTTGGCGCCCCTTGCCGTGAGTTTCCCGCGAACATAGATTTTGCCGTCCGTAAAAGAAACTTCTTCCAGAAATTGGGTCTGTTTATCCCATCCCGCTCGCTCAATAGCAGGCGTGATAAATTTGGTGCATATGTCGCGTTCTGATAAACTTTTTTTGTCAATCATGCGCCTATTAACAGCAAAAACTACCTATAATTCGCAAACTGCAGATGTATCCCGAAGTCCTTTTCCTTGAGCTTGGCGATAATTGTCTGAAGGTCGTCTATGTTTTTAGCCTTAACGCGAACCTGATCCTTCTGTATCTCCGCATTCACCTTGAGCTTCATATCCTTTATAAGCTTTACCATCTCCTTCGCCTTTTCCTGCGGTATCCCCTGCTGAAGAGTTATAATCTGGCGAACAGTATTGCCTGCTGCAGGCTCCACCTTGCCGTAATTCAGCGCCTTTAACGCAATTCCACGCTTTACCGATTTTGACTGCAAGATGTCGATAACGCTCTTGAGTTTCTGCTCATCGTCGGAAAGCAATGTAATAGTACCCTTACCTTTATCAAGCTCAATATTGCTCTTGCTTCCCTTAAAATCAAACCTCTGCCCGATCTCCTTCATTGCCTGGTTTACAGCATTGGACACCTCCTGCATGTCCACTTCGCACACAACATCAAATGAATGTTCTTCTGCCATTTATGCCTCCTATTGCTCCAGTTTCTGTGCCTTGACAGATAAATAATAAGCTGCCATCAGGATTATAATCACAACAGCACTTAAGCCTATCTCGTAAAGTTTCTCCACAGGCACATGCTCCATAAAGGATGTCTGCGCCTCTATTAAGAGTATCCTCCTCACTGCAGCTATCATGCCTATGGCAAGAAAAGGCCCTAATATGAATTTCTGTCTCTTCAAAAACCTGATAACAGTCCATAAAAGCTCAAGGATTATCAAAGCCAAAAGCACATCATTTACAAGATGTATTATGGAATCACGGGATGGGTGCATGATATTGAGCAGTGCATAATAGAGCATAAAGCTGCATGCAGCGAGCAGCAGCACTGCAGCAACCACATGATATACAATATCAATCTTTACAAGTATCTTTCTGAATTTCTCTGTCAGCTCCGGTCTTTGCTGTTCCATAATTATCTTAATTGCATTCAAAAGTTATATGCCTATTGACATAGGCCAATTTTAATGTTAATTATATTATATCCTTTTCTATCTTAGCAAAGCATTTTTAGTTTGGGGATATCACATTGGGGGGGAGCGAATGTCCACAAATCTGGAATTTCTTGATATTGCGTCGCTTTCAATCGTACAGAATGCTGTCTCAGAGATCAGCGATATTCCATTTTCCACATATGACAACAGTGGCGTCCTGTTAATTCCTCCCAAAAGCGAGGATAAACTTACCGTTCAAATAAAATCTTATGCATCGGGCAGAGAAGAGCATGAAAAACTCATTCATAATGGGATAGAAAAGGCATCCATAAGGAAGGAGGCATCGCTGCTTAAAGGTCCTGCAAATCAGCACTACCTCTTTATCCCCATCATTGCCAATAACTACAGATTTGTTCTTGTAAGCAATGCATTCTATCTTGTACGGACAGATTTTGAGGATTTTTTAATAAAAAAAGGAGAGCATTTTGGACTTTCCATATCGCACCTTGAATCATGGTCTGAAATAATTAAGATAAAAGATTATTCGTCTATCCAGAAAATAGCCGGCCACATAAAACCCCTGTTTGAGACTGTGTTAAGGTGTAACTATGAGAGAAATTTAAATTCTAAAAGATACCAGTGGACTAAAACCCTTATAGATATCCTGTTTGATATCCAACTGCCTACACCTATAGATGAGGTCTATTCATTAGTTACAGATGCAATCCTGTTTCTATTCAGTGTGGACACAGTCTCCATAATGGTTAAGGAAAAAGACTTCTTCAAGACTGTTAAGACTTCAGGAAGGTTAAAGGATGATGCGAAGTCTCTATGCATGGAAGAGAATAACCCAATGATTTCCCGCTCCATAAAGGGATTTGCACCAACCTCAACGAATGATATTGTGGAAATCTCAAGGCTCGGCTTTCCAGACAGCATAAATTCGCTGCATATCTTTCCGCTTTCATGTAATGGCTGCACCTATGGTGTGGTGATTATATATAATTCTATTCTTTCAAGGGAAGAATCATACAGCATTTTAGAGTTCTGCAAACTCGTATGTCTTGTTCTTAAAAACCTCACACTCCATGATTCATATGATAAATGTATCAAAGATATGGCAGTGCTGAATACGGCAGCAGCAAAATTGCCCCCAAAGCTTCACAGCCATGACGACCTCTGCGAAACAATTGTGGATACAGCTACAGGGCTTTTAATGGCAGAAAAGGGCTCCCTTATGTTACCTGAAGAAGACAGCCTGCTGATAAAGGCTGTTAAGGGCATCAACAGATGGCTTGTACGTGATATAAAGATAAAAATAGGTGAAGGTATTGCAGGAAAGGTATTTAAAAACGGTGAGCCCCTTCTTGTTAAAGATATAGAAAAAGCGGAGCTGCCATACATAAAGCCAAAACGGCATTACAAAACAGATTCCTTCGTTAGTGTGCCCCTAAAATTTGCCTCCGAGACCGTAGGTGTCATCAACATTTCAGACAAGATAACAGGGGACGAGTTTACAGAACAGGATCTAAATTTACTCAACTACTTTGCGTCCTATGCCTCAATTGCTTTAAATGTGTCCTATTGCTACATACTGGCTGAACAGATGAAGGAACTTTCCATTACCGACCATTTAACAGGGCTTTTTAACAGGCGCTACCTTCAAGAGCGTTTCACAGAAGAGCTCCACCGTTCAGAGCGTTATAACTTTGCCTTTTCCCTTGCAATGTTTGACATTGATAATTTTAAGATCCTAAACGATACCGAAGGACACCTTGCAGGGGATAGTGTTTTAAAGGAAATATCCAGCATTGCCCGTGAACATTTAAGGATCAATGATGTCTTATGCAGGTACGGAGGAGAAGAATTTGCAATCCTGATGCCGCAGACAAACAAAGAAGAGGCATTTATGGTTGCTGAAAGAATAAGAAATAACATAAGGGGTGCCCTCGCTCATAGATATAAGAAATTCCCTCATCCCTATATAACTGTGAGTATGGGTATAGCATCCTTCCCTGATGATGGAAAAGGCATTAATGAATTGATAAAGTATGCAGATGCAGCTCTTTACAAAGCAAAATCCATGGGTAAAGACAGGACTATTACTTACAGCAGAGAAATCACCTGATTAAAAGCTGTTTTATAAGAAAAACCAACCGTCTTGCAATCATGCCATGCAATAGAATTTTAATTATAAAAAACTATGTTATAATTAAATATGATTGATTTGTTTAAGAAAATCAGAAATCTGAAGCTAAATCTGAGTCTTAAACTCATCCTTGGATGCAGCATAACCCTCGCCATAGCCCTCGGCATTTCCTTCTATGTCATTGCACAACGCCAGGAGAGGCTCATAATGGGACAGGTGGAAAATGAGGCCCGCGCCATATTCAAACAGATAGTAATCACAAGGAAATGGATAGCGGACCATGGAGGCATATTCGTGGAAAAGCTTCCGTGGGTAAAGTCAAACCCTTATTTAAAAAATCCAGAAATTCGCGATGTCCGGGGAAAGCGTTATGTCAGGGAAAATCCTGCAATGGTAACAAAAGAGCTGTCAAGATATGCAAAGGATAAGGATTCATACTGGTTTCACATAACCAGCCTGAAACTGATGAATCCTGAAAATGCTCCGGATGTATTCGAAAAAAAGGCTTTACAGCAATTTGAAAAATCCCCGATAAATGAAATCATCTCCATCGAGACCATCGAAAATTCAAAATACCTCAGATACATATCTCCCCTTTATATTGAAGAGGCGTGTCTGAAATGTCATGCATGGCAGGGTTACAAGATTGGTGATGTCAGGGGCGCCATAAGCGTCACAATCCCCATGGATAAAACCTTTGCGGAGATTGCTTCGAACAAGAATAGCATGTTCATTGCTGCTGTCCTTACCGTCCTGACGCTTATTGCCGCCATGTTCTTTATGATGAAAAAGCTTGTTCTTACACCTATGAAAAGACTGAAATCCTCTATAAATGAATTTTCAGAAGGCAATTACTCTCCGGAAAAGAGATTAAAGACAGGGGATGAATTTGAAGACCTCTGCCGTTCATTTTCCGAAATGGCAGGCACACTCACCGATTATCACAGTTGCCTGAACAATAAGATAAAGGATGCAACAAGGGGCCTCGAAGAAACAAACCGGAAATTAATCGAAACCAACCGTCTCCTTAATGAGGCGACCATAAGAAAATCCGACTTCATAGCAAGGGCATCTCATGAACTGAGGACACCCCTTACATCGATCAAAGGGGCAATGGATTACATATCGGTGAAGCTCTCCTCTTTCCTTCAGCACAATCCTCAAGAGACAGCCCTTGACGACCTTCATATATTCTTTGAGGTGATAAAGAAGAATTCCGAGCGGTTAATCCGCATGGTAAACACCATGTTAGATCTCGAAAGGATAGAGATGGGGGCATCTGAACTGCACCTTACCAATACAAACCTCTCTTATCTCATTGCAGAAGCCCTCACCTATCTTCAGATAAATGCAGACGAAAAAGGCATATCTTTTGATGTTAATATCCCGGATAATCTTATAGCCTGCATTGATGAGGACAGAATAAAACAGGTTCTCATAAATCTTGTATCCAATGCAATAAAGTTTGCTCCGGAGGAATCAAAGATAATCATATTTGCATATCCAGAAAGGAATTTTGTAGTTGTTGAAGTATGGGATGATGGTCCGGGCATTCCTCTTTCAGAACACGAAAAGGTCTTCGAAAAATTCTATAAAAACGGCAATAAGGAAGGAACAGGCCTCGGCCTTGCAATAAGCAAAAGCATTATAGGAGCGCATAACGGTATAATCGGCGTAAACAGCGACGGTAAAAACGGCAGTTGTTTCTATTTCAAGCTGCCGCTCGCAGACAGCAGCGCACAGGGACTTTCCGGAAAGGACTTTATCGATATGCAGCAAGTAACGCAGCAGCACAAATTGCTGGAGATAGCGAAGAAGATAACATCACCATGTTGAAAGAAGACAAAAAAGATACAATACTGGTTATCGACGATGACGCAGATATACTCAAGGTGCTAAAGGCAAATCTTGAGCTCCACAACCTTAATGTCATTACAGCAGAATCATGGACAGAGGGACAAAAGGCCCTGTCATCCGGCATACCCGATGTTTTAATCCTTGACCTCATGCTGCCTGACGGAGACGGAGTTGATATATGCAGGGCTTTGAGAACTCAATATCCGGTATTACCCATAATCATGCTCACTGCAAAGGATAAGATTTCCGATAAGGTTATCGGGCTTGAGAGCGGAGCGGATGACTATGTAGTAAAACCATTCGAAACACTGGAGTTGATTGCAAGGATAAAGGCATGCCTTAGAAGGGCAAAACCATCGGCAGAAGAACAGATAACAATAGGGACCCTGAATATTGACTATAAGCGAAGGGTGGTCAAGGTCAAAAATAAAGAGATAATTTTAACGCCAAAGGAGTACGACCTTCTGTGTCTTTTAGTTTCCAACAGGGGAGCCGTGGTGAGCAGGGAAGATATAAAAAGACACCTCTGGAAGGAGTCAAAGATCTATTCATGGAGCAGGGTCATAGATGTGCACATACAGCATCTAAGGCAAAAAATAGAGGACAATCCCTCCGAACCCGAATATATCATCACAGTCTCTGGAATAGGATACAGGTCCAGGGAGTAATCTATGTTTCCATCTTTCTGAGATGCAGCAGGGCATCGTGCAATTCTTCTTCGCTATAGGAGTATGCAAGGTCAGCGCAGACCACATTGGGAATGTTCATTATGGCCTTCATCTTGCTTACCTCTTCACCCAAACTCTCCCCTTCGATTGTCACCACTATTCTTCCCATCTCATCGTGAAAGTGGACTTCGCAGAGTCCTGAAGAACTAAGGCTTTTTAATACATCATTTAGATTTTCCGGCATGGCTTTAACAACGACACTCGATACATTCATTCAGGCCTCCCATAATTTCATTCGGCTGTAACGCCTTCGTTTAAGGTATCAATTAAGTTTGAGCGAAATTTTCCCTTCTTTTCCCTGAATTCGCCTTTAAAGACATTCTTGACAGGCGGCGCTGTCTCTGTCTGCGGCACATGACACTGCACGCAGTTATACCTCTTGCCGTCGAGCTTTCCCTTTAAATCCTTTTTTGTTTCAAAATCCATAAAGTGTGATTTGGGAATGGGAACTGCGCCCATACTCCTTGCAGCATCAGGCATATGGCAGCCCAGACATATATTATTGGTTTCGGCAATTGGCAGCATACCCGTTATATCATGAGGTATAAGGGGCGGGCTGTTCTCGAATGACCTTTCTATCCTTTTGCTCTTGCCCGGAGTTTCCCTTGAGTATTCTCCATGCTCCGGCTTTACAGTGCCCTCATCGTATATGGTCTCTTTCCTGATTCCAAGCTCCTCATCGGTCAGTGTCTTTGTCTGGGCTATTACACCCTCTGCCGTGATAGCCATGACTATTGCTATTACAGCTCCAACCAATATGCTTTTTTTAGCTGACATATTTACCTCCTCGTCTCTTCCTATTATGTAATTTTCGAAATATACCTCATGCCAAACTTCATTGCATTGTCATCGCAGACCTCTATGCATCTCCCGCAATTGGTGCATTCCCCTGAAAGCACCATCCCGTCTTTTTTCCCAACCATGGACAACACCTGCTTTTCAGGGCATATTTCAATGCACTTCATGCATAAGGTGCATTTCCCTTTATGGTGCCTTATCCTGAAAAGGCCGAATCTTCCTATAATGGAGTAAAATCCGCCGAGGGGACATATGTGGCCGCAAAAACCGTTCTTTATCACTAAAAAATCAAACAAAAATATACTCAGCACAGCAGCCCATCCAGCGCCCATTCCATAAATAACGCCCCTGTGGAGCATCGAGACAGGGCTCAACCACTCAAATGCCGCTACACCCATAAAGAGAGAGACTATCAGGCCGATGCCTATCACCCAGTATCTCGTATTCCTGCTCATCCACCAGCTTTTCCCTGCGGAATCGATTCTGAATGTCCTTCTTAGCCGGTTAGCCAAATCTGTGACAAGGTTCATGGGACAGACCCAGCTACAGAATACACGGCCGCCAGCAATGGCAAAGAATGTTGTTATGGTAAGCGCTCCAAGAAGCGCCTCTGAGGAGACGATGCTGCCTGCTGCAAATATCTGCAGTATGGCAAAGGGGTCGGACAGTGGGACCTCATCCATAATCCTCGATGAACTGAGATTCCCCTTCAATACACTCCATCCATAGGCATTCCCGGCAAAAAAGAGAAACATCAGCGACAACTGGGAAGACCTTCTTAAGATCATAAACCTATACTTTCTTATAATGCCCATCTAAAAATCACCCTTGTTCAGATATTCCAGCGGGTCCTTTGAGCTCCTCGGCGTAACCGTCTTTGTTTCAGGAGAAACTCCTTCAAGCCGCTGTTCATCCTTTATATCCCAGCCCCTTATATACCTTTCACTGGATTCTCCCATGGCAACCCTTCTCGGAAGCACAAAGATGGATGCCTTTTTTGTCACACATGCCCTCTCACAGAGACCGCACCCTGTGCAGGCATCGCTGTGTACAACAGGGGCGAGTATGGCATGTTTTCCTGTCCTCTCATTTCTCGTATATTCAACAGTAATGGCCTTATCAATGAGCGGACATACCCTGTAACAGGCATCGCACTGGATTCCCCAGTATGCTATGCAGTTCTCCCTGTCAATCACAGCCATTCCGATCTTTGCAAGATTGATATTCAGTTTTGCCTTTCCATGTCCGTCCTTTTCGCTGACAAGGGACTTATCAAGCGCTCCTGTGGGGCACGCCTTCATGCACGGGATATCCTTGCACATGTAACAAGGCCTTTCCCTCGGCATGAGATACGGCGTGCCTACCGGCCTCTCATCCCCTGGACTGGCCAATATAAGTGCATCATAAGGACATGCCTCAACGCACATGCCGCATTTTGTGCATCTAACAAGAAAACTCTCTTCAGGCGCTGCCCCCGGCGGTCTCAGGATAAAGGGATATGCCTTTTTACCCTCAATAAATCCGCTCCATACAAGACCGCCGGTAACAGCAAAACCGAGACCCCTTACGGTCTCTATCAAGAACTTTCTTCTGCCGTTTGTCTCTTCTCTTATCTCTTCACTTATCTCTTCTCTGGCATCACCCATTTATCAAGACCTCACGCCTTATAGACCTTTACAGCACACTTCTTGAAATCCGTCTCCTTTGATATGGGACATGTTGCATCGAGGGTAACCTTGTTGATCAGCACATTCTCATCAAACCACGGAACAAATATGAGACCCCTCGGTGGATTGTTTCTGCCCCTCGTGTCAACCCTCGCCTTTACCTTTCCACGCCTTGATTCTATCCAGATAAGCTCTCCTTCCTTAAAGCCGTATGTCTTTGCATCCTTCGGGTTCATAAAGCAGAGGGCCTCGGGAACTGCACGGTACAGCTCGGGTACCCTCATGGTCATTGTCCCGCTGTGCCAGTGCTCAAGCACCCTTCCTGTGCACAGCCATATCGGATACTCCTTATCGGGCACTTCAGGCGGCTCCATATAATGCCTCAGGAATATCTTTGCCTTATTATGAATTTTGACCTTCTCTGCGCCCTTTGGCCCGAACAAATCACCCTTTGGAAGCTCTTTAAAGGCTTCTCCATAGAAGGCAAACCTTCCGTGATTGGCTGCCTTTGCATATGGGTCATACTCCGAATTGAATCTCCATAATGTCTCTTTTCCGTCAACCACGGGCCATCTAAGACCTCTTACCTTATGATAGGAATCGAAGTCTGCAAGGTCGTGTGCCTTGCCGAGGCCGAATTTCCTGTACTCCTCCCAGAGGTATTTCTGGACAAAGAAGCCATAGCCCTTGAATCCCTCCACATTTCTCCTGTCACCTGCTGCCTCTGAATTTAAGAAACCCTTGCCAATAGGGTCAGGCCACTTATAACCCTTAGCCTCTTTATTTGCGAAGAGGACATCAAAGAGGGTGTCGGTCTCTTTATATCCCATCTCCTTTGCCTTGTTTAAAACATTGGGCAGGGTTACTTTATCGGTTATCTTATGCTCTTTCCAGACCTCCGATAGTGTAAATCTCTTTGAGAACTCAAGTATCTGCCATGTATCGGACATGGCCTTGCCGATGGGTGTTACCTGCTGCCTCCAGTGCTGCGTCCTCCTCTCTGCATTTCCATAGGCGCCCCACTTCTCAAAGATCATTGCGCTTGGAAGTATGAGGTCGGCAACCTTTGCAGATATTCCGGGGTAGGCCTCTGATACGACAATGAAGTTATCCATCTCCCTCGTGGCCTTTATCCAGTGGTTGAGGTTTGCACTATTCTGCCACGGGTTGTTAACCATAACCCATGTCCACTTGATTTTTCCATCCTCAAGATCCCTCATGATCTTTACATAATGGGAGCCAACTACAGGGTTTATTGCGCCATCAGGGACTTTCCATATCTTTTCAGATGTTGCCCTGTGCTTTGGATTCATAACCACCATATCTGCAGGCAGCCTGTGGGCAAATGTGCCAACCTCCCTCGCTGTGCCGCATGCACTCGGCTGTCCTGTTAAGCTGAAGGCGCCGTTTCCCGGCTCGGATTGCTTTCCGAGAAGGAGATGCACTGTATAAATCTGCTCATTTACCCATGTGCCGCGGGTATGCTGGTTAAAGCCCATTGTCCAGAAGCTGACAACCTTCCTGCCCTTTTCTGCATAAAGGTCAACTAACTTTTTCAGTTTGCCTTTGAACTCATCGAGCGGCTCATCAGGGTCGCCCTTTGCAAGCTCTGCCACAAAGTCAAGGGTATACGGCTCAAGCCCCTTCTTGAAGTCCTCAAGGCTTATGAGCCAGTGTGCATCTGCCTGAGCTGCATTCTTCATATCCAGCCTGTCACCGGGTTTTAGATTTAAGGATCCGAGGGCCCTCGCCTCCTCCTTTGTGAGTATCTTATACGCCTCTTTACTTGCAGTATCCATTTCGCTGACCTTGTATTTTGGATGCTTTATGTTATCCCTCAGGCCATAACCTATATCCACATGGCCTGTTGCAAAAACACAATTTTTATTCACAAATTCCCGGTCTATTGCCTCAGGACGGTTAAAGACGATCTCATGGGCAATATAGTTCAGGATGGCAAGGTCTGTATTGGGTTTGAAGATTATCTCTATATCGGCTAAATTCGAACACCTGTTGGTGTAGGTCGTAAGATTTACCACCTTTACCCTGTCGGGCTTGCTTAATTTTCTGTCGGTCACCTTTGACCACAAGACAGGATGCATCTCTGCCATGTTTGCGCCCCATGTGACTATGGTATCGGTGTGATGCATATCATCATAGTTGCCTGCCGGCTCATCGATACCGAATGTCTGCATAAAGGCAGCAACAGCGCTGGCCATGCAGTGCCGGGCATTCGGGTCAAGGTTATTGCTCCTGAAACCTGCCTTCATGAGCTTTGCCATTGCATAACCCTCCTGGATGGTATACTGCCCTGAACCAAATACAGCAACACCTGTGGGACCCATCTGGCTATAATATTTCTTGAACTGCTTTACCATCTCGTCAAGGGCCTTCTGCCACGAAACAGGTTTGAATTTACCCTTTTTGTCAAATTCTCCCTTTTCATTGACCCTCATAAGCGGATCTGTGAGCCTGTCCGCTCCATAAATTATCTTTGCATTGAAATACCCCTTTATGCAGTTAAGACCTATATTGACAGGCGCAGCAGGGTCTCCCTTTACCGCAACAATCCTGTCATCCCTTGTTGCAATCATGATGCCGCATCCGGTGCCGCAGAATCTGCATACCGCCTTATCCCATCTCCATCCCGCCTCTGTCTTTTTCACAACTGCCTTCAACTCGTCAGGGACCGTCATTCCAACGGCTGTTGCAGCAGCTACTGCTGCTGTTGTTTTAAGGAACTCTCTTCTTGACAGTGACATATTTTGCCTCCCTAATTTTTATTTATAATTTCCATGAGATCCTTATCCTTATGCATATCCTTGAATCTTTGCACCCCTTGGTGTGTTCAAATTAATTTTAACACGCAATCATGTAAACTTGTGATAAAAGAATTGTTAATTTTATGTAAATTTTTAGAGATGTCATGGATTCTCAGAATCTAAAAGAGAGGGGTTTCTCCTTCATTGATAAAATTGAAACTAAAGGCGGGGCAATATACCCCGCCTTTCCCTTTGTGATTACTTTACAACTGTTTTTGCAGCCATCGCATCGGTAAGAACCTTGATCCCCTTCTGTGATTCGTCAACCGACCTTGTAAGCGATTCCCTTGCCATTTCAGGATTGTGGAAGCCGTCGG
>JAJYXI010000024.1 GCA_021791055.1 Nitrospirota bacterium
GCTTGTTATAATCTTTCCCATGCATGGCAATTACCTCCTCTGTTAGGTTTTTTCTTGGTTGAATTACCTTAACAGATTGTAATTGCCGTGCTCTCCTTTCAGCTCACTTCCTTATAGTAAGCTTATTATAATAATCCTGCCCGCTCCATAATTATCGGCACCTTATCTTCCATGCCGATAGCCATTATATGAACACCATCGCATATACTCTCTTCTTTGAGCTGCCTTATATGCCTTGCCGCTATATTAAGTCCTGTATCCAGCGCCTTCTCCTTGCCTGCAGCCTTTAACTCATCTATAAGCTCCTGAGGCACCCTTATGCCCGGCACATTATTGTTTATGAAATTGGCCATTCCCGCGCTCTTTAAAACAACAATTCCTGCAAGTATCTTGATCGGGAACTTCCTCGCATAACTCATAAACTCTTTAAACTTATTTATATCATAAATCGCCTGTGTTTGGAAGAATTTTGCCCCTGCCTTCACTTTCTTCTCGAATTTTATGAGCTGGGGCTCCAGTGGATTTGCCTCTGGTGTCACAACAGCGCCTTGGAAAAAGTCTGTTGAACCCTTCAAATCATTGCCTGCCATGTCCTTTCCATTGTTTAATGAATTAACAACATTAAGAAGCTGCACAGACTCCACATCATAAACAGGCTTTGCCTGCTTGTGGTCTCCTGCAAGCACATGGTCTCCTGTCATGCAAAGGACATTCTTTATTCCAAGGATATTTGCGCCAAGAAGGTCTGACTGAAGGCCTATCCTGTTCCTGTCCCTGCATGTCATCTGCAGTATCGGCTCAACCCCATGATCGAGGACTATCTTGCATACAGATAGGGAGCATATGCGCATCACAGCAGACTGGTTATCGGTAACATTCAATGCATCCACCTTGCCCTTTAAAAGCTCGATGTGGTGGATCATCTCCTTTATATCAGTGCCCTTTGGGGGGCCGACCTCTGCGGTAACGACAAACTTTCCCGAATTCAATATATCCTTAAAGCTCATTTTTTCTTTTCCTCCTTCTTCTCCGGCCTTGTCACAAGGGTTCTCGGCTTTATGTTCTGGGACCAGTCCTTTGCCTCCAGGGTGTTTTCGCAGAGGTCCTGGAGCCTGTCAAGCCTCTTCATCCTCTCATAGATCCTCACCCATGCGCATTTAATATCAGGGCTCACCTCGCATTTGCCATCCTTGCATCCTCCGCATGGGCCGTTCAGGATTCCCTTGGGACATGCAGTTACAGGACAAATGCCTCCTGTCTTATCGAGAATGCACTTGCCGCATAAGGAGCACCTTTCATCAAACATCTGGAACCTTGTCATATTCCCGAGGAACAAACTGTCATTCGTCGCATAAACAGGCTTGTCCTCGAATATCTCCACAGCAGCCTGTGTTCCGGCACCGCATGACATGATAAGGATGCACTCTGTCTTATCAAGGAACTCTTTAAATGGTTTTAATTCCACCTTTGTTCCAAGCACCTGACAGCCTGTCTTTGCAACAAATCCGCCTGTAACCTCTTTGCCTTCAGACCTCAATGCCTCTGTCAATGCGTCTATCGCCTCCTGATTTCCTGTGCCGCAGAGGCTTGCACACTCGGAGCATCCTATAAGGAAGAAGCTCTTGTAGTTCTTTATATTCTCCATTAATTCCTGAAAATCGCGTTTTTTTGTAATTATCATCTTCCCTCCATCTTTAACGATTTTGAACTATTTGAACATTTTGAACCATTTCATTTTCGGTTCAACATTGTTTAACATTGTTCAAAACGTTCAATTTATTGTATTCCTGCGTGAAGCTTCGCCGACTTCACCGTGTTTTTCATAAGCATTGTAATGGTCATGGGTCCGACGCCGCCTGGCACAGGAGTGATCGCCCCTGCTATATCTTTTGCTGCATCGAAATCCACATCTCCCTTCAGGATGGGCACCAGCTTGCCGGTCTTTTCGCTTATCTTCTCCCCGACACGGTTGACACCCACATCGATGACACATGCACCGGGTTTGATCCATTCAGGCTTAACAAGACCCGGAACGCCGGCTGCTACAATAAGGATATCCGCACGCTTGCAGTGGGCTTCGAGATTCTTTGTGCCTGTATGCACAACAGTAACCGTGGCATTTGCTCCTTTTCCCTTCTGAAGCATGATGTTTGCGATAGGTTTGCCGACGATATTGGAGCGGCCCACAACCACGACCTCTGCTCCTGAGGTCTCGAAACCGGAGCGCACGATCAGTTCCTGAATGCCTGCAGGCGTGCAGGGGAGAAACTTTACTTCGTCGCCTCCGATCATAAGGCGTCCGACATTTACAGGATGAAAGCCGTCCACATCCTTATCCGGATCAATGGCATTCAGAACCTTCTTCTCATCTATATGCTTTGGCAGGGGAAGCTGGACAAGTATGCCGTGTATCTTGGGATCTTTATTGTATTTGTCAATGAGTTTGAGAAGATCTGCCTCGGAAATATCCTCGGGCTGGTCGTCCTGAATAGAGTAGAAACCGAGCTCGTGTGCGGTTTTCTGTTTGCCTGTAACATAGCTTACCGAGGCCGGGTTTTTTCCGACCAGTATCGTTACCAGACCCGGAACAATTCCGTGCTTCTCTTTCATTTCTGCGACTTCCTTTTTCATCTCTTCCCTTATCCGGGCTGCTATTTCGGTACCGCTGATGATTTTTGCTGCCATGAGTCCTCCCTTTGTTTAGTTTATGAGTAAATGAGCAAATGAGTAAATGAGTAAATGAGTTTCTACACATTCACCCATCTACCCATTTACTCATCTACTCATCTACTCATTCACTGTTTCTTTATCAATTCCAGCATTTCTTCCCTTGTGCTCTGCTTGCTCCTGAATATTCCGCGGACTGCCGATGTCACTGTTCTTGAGCCGGGCTTTTTTATGCCCCTCATGCTCATACAGAGATGCTCTGCATCAATAACGACCATGCAGCCCCTTGGTCTGAGTTTATCCATAATCATATCTGCAAGCTGGGCTGTCAAACGCTCCTGCACCTGGGGCCTTTTTGCAAGATGCTCGAGGGCCTTTGCAAGCTCACTTAGTCCGACTATCTTTCCCGATGGTATATATGCAATATGCGCCTTTCCTATGAACGGCAGAAGATGATGCTCACACACAGAATAAAATGGAATATCCTTTAAAAGCACCATCTCATCATGGCTCTCTCCCTCTATTGGTTTAAGCAGGTCTTCCCCGGGCGTCTCAAGCCCTGCGAATATCTCGGCAAACATCTTTGCAACACGCTTTGGCGTGTCTTTAAGGCCGGGACGCTCCCTGTCCTCACCTATCCCATCAAGAATAAGCCTTACGCCTTCTTCTATCTTTTTGCCATCCATCTTGTCCTATCCATCTTATTGGGCATAACACTCTATAATCCTTTTATCAGTTATTATCTTATCCATCTTTATATCATGCGGTTCAGAAGGTAATGCCTCCACAATCTGCTCTTCATAAGCCAGGGCAATTAAACCCTTGACTCTTGACCCTTGACCCTTGACCCTCGACAACAATTTATCATAAAAACCCTTGCCATATCCAAGCCTGTTGCACTTTCCGTCAAAAGCAACTCCTGGAACTATAATCAAATCCATATGCTCCACGTTCATTAATCTGTCTTCAGGCACATCAGGTTCGGATATTCCAAAATAACCTGAAATAAGCTCACCCGTATCCTTTATCTCGTAAAGCTTCAGCTCGTTGTTCTGTTTATCAACCCTCGGCAGTACAGCGACTTTGCCATGTGCAATGCAATATTTTAACAAATCAAAGGTATCCACTTCGCTTCTGAAAGACACATATAAAAGAATTTTATGGGACGCCTTAAACTCAGAAAGCTCAAGCAGCGCCTCTTTGATCTTCCTGTCTTTGTCTTTTCTAATCTCATAGCTGATAGAATCCCTTCGGGATAAAACATCTCTTCTTATGGAAATCTTATCGGTCAGCAATACAGAATCCTATTTTTTTTCCAGATAGCCTTCGAGTTTTCCCTTGATCCATCTTACTTCCTCAACTACCTCCGATGCAGAACTGAACGGCGAGTCGCCCCTGACATCAGCATCCATAACAGACTGGTTAAACTTTATTGCTCCCAGAAATTCCATATCTTTAATATGCTCTTTTAAAAAAGATATATCACTGTCATCTCTTACCTTGTTTGCAACTACAAAGACATGCTTCACGCCAAGCCCCTTTGCCATCTCCTTCACTGTATTGGCTGTCTGAATGCTCCTCTGTCCCGGCTCCACGACAACAATAAATGCATCCACCGCCTCTGCAGTGCCCCTCGTGAGATGCTCTATTCCTGCCTCCATATCAACTACGACAACCTCATCCCTCTCTATGACAAGATGCTTCAGCAATCTCCTCAAAAGTACATTCTCAGGGCAGTAGCAGCCTGATGCAGCAGCCTTTGACTTTCCTGTAACAAGCAGGGTAATGCCGTTAAATTTATATCCGATCTCTTCAGGGATGTCATCAACCCTCGGATTTAGCTTAAATATTCCCCCCATGCTACCGGGTTTTGCACCGGTTCTCTCTTCAATTAACTCAGGCATATCCGCAACAGGTCTTATCCTTTCAATATCGGATGCATTAAGCCCCAATGCCTGCGCAAGATTGGCGTCAGGGTCTGCATCCACGGCGATTACCCTCTTGCCGTCCGATGCAAACAGGTGGCTTAACACCGCAGAAAGCGTTGTCTTTCCAACGCCTCCCTTGCCTGTAATTGCGATTTTCATAGTCCAAAATTATAGCATACTTACCCAAAATAAACATATACAACACATAGCCTCCTTGTTCTTCTTTAGCCTATTGCCTATTGCCCATTGCCTTATGTTATCATCTCCTATGGAAACCAAGAAAAGCATTGCCAAAGAACTCATTGCCAAAGAGATTGAAGACGCAGACCGCTATCTGATGAACACATACAATCGCCAGCCGGTAGTCCTCAGAAAAGGCCGCGGAATAAAGGTATGGGGCGCTGACGGCAAAGAGTATCTCGATTTTGTGGGCGGCATTGCTGTAAATGTCCTCGGACACTGCCATCCAAAGGTTGTCATAGCAATACAGAAACAGGCGCAGAGACTGCTTCATGTGTCAAACCTCTATCATATCGAGCCCCAGATAAAGCTTGCAAAGCTGCTGTGCACACATTCCTTTGCAGATAAAGTCTTCTTTTGCAATTCCGGAGCAGAAGCAAACGAGGCTGCCATAAAGCTGACAAGGAAATATGCAAAGGAGCATCACGGACAGAATCGTTTTGAGATTATCACTGCACTGAACTCATTTCATGGGAGAACACTCGCAACTTTAACAGCCACAGGGCAGGAAAAATTCCAGAAGGGATTCGAGCCGCTCATGCCCGGATTCAGATATGTGCCGTTCAACGACATAAAAGCCCTCCCGTCAGCAATAAATGAGAATACATGTGCTGTTATGCTTGAACCGATTCAGGGGGAAGGAGGGGTAAAGGTTCCTTCCGATGACTATCTTAAAAATGTCAGGGAAATCTGCGATAAAAACGGACTTCTACTGATACTGGATGAGGTTCAGACAGGTATGGGAAGGACAGGAAAGCTCTTTGCCTATGAGCATTACAGCATAACACCCGATATAATGACCCTTGCAAAGGGCCTCGGAGGAGGAGTGCCTATAGGTGCCATTCTCGCCACAGAAAAGGTTTCATCTGCATTCCAGCCAGGCAACCACGCATCTACATTCGGAGGGAATCCCCTGGTCTGTGCAGCAGCCATAGCAACACTGGAAACAATTTTAGAAGACGGGTTCGTTTTAGACCACTGTAACAGAATGGGTAAATATTTCATAGAAAAATTACACGAACTTAAGGATGATTACCCGGAAAAGATTGTAAACATAAGGGGAAAGGGGTTAATCATTGCACTGGAACTGACAAGTGACGGGACACCCATAGTCAAGGCGTGTCTTGAAAAAGGCGTCCTGATAAACTGCACAGCAGGTAATGTCCTTAGATTCACTCCGCCCCTGATTGTAGAAGAAAAGGATATCGACCATTTGGTGGATGTTCTGGAGGAGGTGTTGGGCAAATGACAGAAAAAAGAGACTTTCTTACTATCTGGGATCTGACAAAGGATGAAATAGAAGGTTTGCTCAAAAGGGCAATAGAACTAAAATCCGGCGCTGATAAAAATAAATGTCCCCTTATAGGAAAGAGCATCGGTCTGTTTTTCGAAAAACCGTCAACAAGGACAAGAGTATCGTTTGAGGTGGGAATATATCAGCTCGGCGGACAATCCATTTATCTCAATCCAAAGGAGATACAGCTTGGCAGGGGAGAAAGCATTTCAGATACAGCAAGGGTTTTATCAAGGTATTTAAACGGCATAATTTTAAGAACATACTCTCACTCTTCTGTAGAAGAATTTGCATCGCACGCAACAGTACCTGTAATAAACGGACTTTCAGACCTTCATCATCCATGCCAGGCGCTTGCAGACCTTATGACCATCATGGAAAAGAAGGGAAGGCTCAAAGGCATTCGCCTTGCATATATAGGAGACGGGAATAATGTTGCCAACTCTCTAATAGAGGCTGCTGCAAAGACAGGGATTGACCTGACTATCGCATGTCCCGAAGGCTACGAACCCGACTCAGATGCCCTTGACAGGTCCCGAACTTTTGCAAAAGGCAGTGCCGGTGCAGGAGATATAATCATACTCAGGAATCCGAAAGAGGCAGCAGGCAGGGCAGATGTTATCTATACAGATGTATGGGTAAGCATGGGGCAGGAAGCCGAGGCTGAAAAGAAAAAATCAAAATTCAAGAATTATCAGATAAACAGCCAGTTGCTTCAGTGTGCAAAAAAAGATGTCATTGTACTTCATTGTCTACCGGCACATAGGGGCGAGGAGATAACCGATGAGGTTATGGACGGCCCGAACAGCGCTGTCTTTGACCAGGCCGAAAACAGGCTCCATACGGAAAAGGCACTATTGGAATTTTTGATAAGGTAGCTCTATCACAAAGGTGGTTCCTTCACCTTCTACGCTTTTTACACTTATATCTCCGCCGTGAGCCTTAACAATGTTATAGCAGATACTGAGACCAAGCCCTGTTCCCTTTTCGAACTTCTTCGTAGTAAAGAACGGTTCAAATATCCTGTTTATTACCTGCTGTGGAATGCCGGGACCATTGTCTGACACCTCTATAATCACCAAGTCATTCCCTTTATAACCTTTTAAAACTATTTTGTCGCCCTTTCCTGAATCCCTGATTGCATGAATCGCATTTGTAATGAGATTTAACAGCACCCTTTCCATCTGGGCATTGTCGAGAGATACCACAATATCATCGGCAACATCCGTCGAGACATTTATCTTGTTTGCATGCAATGCCTCTGAAACGAGGTCTACGGTTTCCTCAAGCATTCTTCTTACATTCATCCGTGCCTTCTCCAATTTAGGCGCCCTTGAGAAGACAAGCAGGTCCTGAACAATACTGCTTGCACGCAAGGCAGATTTATTGATCTTATCCGCCATGTCCCTGACATTATCGCCATGAGCAGCATTCAGCAAAAGCTCGCTGAAACCGCTTATTGAAGACAATGGATTATTTAATTCATGGGCAACTCCCGCTATCATCTGTCCGAGCGCAGCCAATTTTTCTGATTGTATAAGTCTGAGTTCTGCCTTCTTTTCCATGGTTATATCTCTTAAAATTACAACACAACCGCTGTTTTCGCTGCCGCAATGTATTGGAAACGATTTCATTGTAAAGACTTTGTCGCCTAATGAAACTTCTGTATTTAATCCCTGTTTACACACAGAGTGGCATGCAGCCATAAAGGCTTCTTCAAGGACATCCTCTGCCCTTCTACCCACAGCGTCTTCTTTATACCTCGTCTTTGCAGCGCTGTTCATCATAGAAATCCTGCAGTCCTTATCCATGATAAAGACCATGTCCTGTATGGAATCAAAGGTATGCTGCCAATGCTCTGCCCAGTCATGGAGAAACCTTTCCCTTTCTTTAACATCGGATTCAAGCCTTGAGACACGCTTTAGGGATGCTACGGAAAATCCCAGAAACAAAAACAACCCGGCAAGTCCGATGACAATACCAGCTTCTCTAATCCTGTGAAGCTCCTTTGTAACATTTTCCAGCCTTTTGTCTGCCAATGTTTTAGCCTTTGTGTATGAATCTTCAACAAGGGGAATAATCAGATTTACAGGGAATAATATCTTTTCAGGCCGGCGATGAAAATCAGCCGGCGAGACCTCTTTGTCAAAAAGAACAACCTTATCTTCCATATCCTTTATATAGTTAAAAATACTTCCTGAATTGTGACATCCATAGCATTCCCTGACAGTCCTTTTCGCCCTCTCCTTAAGTTTTATTATTTCTTCCTCAGACCTTTTCTCACCCATGGCTGTATGCTTTAGCTCATGAATTATATCCCTGAGCTCCGTCCGTTTGGCCAAACTTTTCTGAGCCTCTGCAAAAGACCCAACCCTCTCCTTTACTACCAAAAGCCTTGATCCCATGAACAAAATACCCGCTGTGGTTGTAACGAGAAAAAATCCGAGAATTACTAAAAAAAATCGTCTCATTTCTTACCCGATTTTATTTGATTTGATTTTTATAACTTTATGTGCAGCTTGTAATTATAATGATACCAAATATTCACAATATTTTCATATTTGTAAAATCCCGTTTTCTTGACTTCAATCTCATCTCTTTTATAAGATACTTTATTTAAGTGAGAAGTAAAAAGTAAGAATTGAACGGTTTTCACTTCCTATTTCTTACTTCCCACTTCCTACTTATTTTGGAGGATATATGCTCATCGCCATCGGCTCCGACCATGCAGGGTTGGAGATGAAAACAGAAATAATCGCGGTATTAAAGGATCTGGGGCATGCATACACCGATTACGGCACAGACACCCCGCAATCCGTTGACTATCCTGACTTTGGCGAAAAGGTTTCAGATGCTGTCTCCGCAGGGAAGGTAGAAAGAGGAATCCTCATATGCGGCACAGGAATAGGCATGTCTATAGTCGCAAACAAATTCCCAAATATTCGCGCATCGCTATGTAATGAGCTCTTCTCTGCAAAGATGAGCAGACTGCACAACGATGCAAATATACTTGTGCTCGGCGGCAGGATCATCGGCAAAGACCTTGCAAAAGAAATAGTCCGCACATGGATGACAACCCCGTTTGAAGGCGGAAGACATGCCAACAGACTCAAGAAAATAACTCTTATCGAGGAGAAGACTATAAGAAAATGAATCTCGAAAACCTAAAGTCAACCGACCACGAAATATACGAGGCAATCTTAAAAGAAACAGAAAGGGAGCAGAACAAAATCCTCTTAATCGCCTCAGAAAATTATGCAAGCCGCGCAGTGCTTGAGGCTCAGGGCTCTGTATTCACAAACAAGTATGCAGAAGGCTATCCAAACAAGCGCTATTACGGAGGCTGCGAATATGCAGATATAGTAGAAAGGCTTGCCATAGAGAGGGCAAAAGAAATCTTCGGCGCCGAACATGTAAATGTACAGCCCCATTCAGGAAGCCAGGCAAACATGGCAGTATATTTCTCCTTTTTAAAACCCGGTGACACCATACTCGGAATGAATCTGGCACATGGCGGACATTTGTCTCACGGCGCATCGGTTAATTTCACAGGCATGCTTTATAAAACAGCATTCTACGGCGTCAATAAGGATACAGGCTATATAGAGATGGATGAGGTCAGAAACCTCGCAAGCCAGCACAAGCCCAAAATGATTGTGGTAGGTGCAAGCGCATATTCGCGTATTATTGATTTTAAGACATTCTCGGAAATCGCAAAAGAAGTAGGTGCTTATCTCCTTGCCGATATAGCCCACATCGCAGGATTGATCGCAACTGGGCAGCATCCATCGCCGGTCCCTTATGCAGATTTCGTTACATCAACAACCCACAAAACCCTGAGAGGCCCGAGGGGCGGCATGATAATGTGCAAGGCAGGGCATGCAAAGGCTGTTGATAAAATGATATTCCCGGGAATCCAGGGAGGCCCGCTTGTCCATGTAATCGCTGCAAAGGCAGTAGCATTCAAAGAGGCACTAAGCCAAGAATTCAAAGAATACCAGAAAAATGTTGTGAGCAATGCCAGAAGGCTTGCAGAAGGCCTTATCAGTCGCGGTTTTAGAATAATATCAGGTGGAACGGATAATCACCTCATGCTCGTGGATTTGAGCAATATGGATGTTACAGGAAAAGAGGCAGAAGATGCACTGGATAAGGCAGGAATAACGGTAAACAAAAATTCCATACCATATGATGATAAGCCGCCAACGATAACAAGCGGCATAAGGCTCGGAACGCCTTCCATAACCACAAGGGGTATGGGCAATTCTGAAATGGATGAAATTGCAGATATAATATCTGGTGTCATAAAGAACATCAATAACCCCTCTGCGATAGCCGATATGAACGGGAGGGTAAAGGCCCTCTGTGATAAGCATCCGATTTATTGGCCATGAAATGCCCTTTTTGCGGTAGCATTGAAGATAAAGTAATAGACTCCAGAGCGAGCAAGGAAGGGGATGTCATTAGAAGGAGGAGGGAATGCCTTAAATGCGAGCAGAGGTTCACCTCCTACGAAAGGGTTGAAGACCCATTCCCCATGGTCATAAAAAAAGATGGCAGGCGTGAACTCTTTGACAGGCACAAGATACTGACAGGACTTAAAAAGGCGTGTGAAAAACGGCCTATCCCGATTACAAGATTAGAGGAAGTAGCAGATACCATCGAAAAGAAATTGGTAGGGCTGAATGTAAAAGAGATACAAAGCTCATGGATAGGTGAAGAGATAATGTCAGCCCTAAAGGAGCTCGACAAAGTGGCTTATGTAAGATTCGCCTCTGTTTACAGACAGTTCAAGGATATAAATGATCTCATGGAAGAGGTAAAGGGGCTGTTCGAGCAGAAGAAGAAGTGAATAGTTGTGGAAAGAATTTCATTTTTTATTTTATACTATTCACTGTTCACTGATAACTGTTCACTGTTTTTTGGGGAGTCGTCCAACGGCAGGACGGCAGACTCTGGATCTGCTTATAGGGGTTCGAATCCTCTCTCCCCAGCCATGTGGTCCCATCGTCTAGAGGCCTAGGACGTGGCCCTCTCAAGGCTAAAACACGGGTTCGAATCCCGTTGGGACCGCTTTATTGTCTCTGTGTTCCAAAAACTATTGTCCAGTAAATCCTGAGGCTGCTGCTTTTTGCATAGGCAGAACCGGCTTCTCTAAATTCTGGATTCATGATATTTTTACAATGAATCTCGCTCTTCAGCCATCCATCGACAGCTTCTTCAGGAGTTCTATAGCCCTGACCTACATCCTCTCCATATATTAGCCACCTGTAACCAGTTTTTGTAATTCTATCACCGGGACTGCTGTTATCCGACCCCTTGTGACTCAGGAAGCCGTTCTGAGCCATATCCAGGGAGTGTTTCAATGCCGCCTGTCCAAGCATATCGTTCCAGACAAGGGGTTTAGCCGGTTTGTAATACTTACTCCCGCATTTCCTCGCCTTTGCCCTCGCCTCATTAATCAGCTCTACAATGCGCCTTTCCATGGCATTATCTCTTTTCTTCAAACCAGATTCGTATACGATGCTGCTACAGCCTGATAATGACAATAAAAGGCACAACATCAACAACATTAGACGCATGCTGCCTCCGTATATACTTCGATATACAAAATTATAACCCATGCACTTTAAAATGTGATAAAATTTAGCATGAATAAATTTACGATAACTGAAATAGGGCCTTCAGAGGTCATTCAATTATTCTTTCCTGTATCCAATTTCCATGCCATTGTTGTAGTGGACAACACTGCCCTTGGACCTTCCATCGGAGGCGTAAGGGTATCCCCTGATGTCACAGTGGAAGAAGTAAAAAGACTTGCACGCACAATGACAATGAAGAACTCCATTGCAGGACTTCCCCACGGCGGAGGAAAGGCAGGAATTATCGCCGACCCTAAAGACCCTAAAAAAGAGCGCTACTTCAGAATATTCGCGCAGGCTATAAAAGATTTGCAGGAATATATTCCGGGCCCTGACATGGGAAGCAATGAGGAATGCATGGCATGGATATATGATGAGATTGGAAGGGCAACTGCGCTGCCTGAAGAGATTGGAGGACTTCCGCTTGATAAGCTGGGTGCAACAGGCTTTGGATTGGCCGAATGCGCCGAGATTGCATGCCCTTATGCAAAAATTGAATTGAAAGGTGCAAAGGTTGCAATTCAAGGATTCGGAAGCGTTGGAAAGGCTGCTGTTAAATTTCTTTCGGAAAAGGGTGCAATCGTTGTTGCAGCAAGCGACACAAAGGGAAGCATCTGCAATCCAGACGGCCTTGATATCAAAGAGTTGATGGCTGTGAAAGAGGAAAAGGGAAGCGTCATCCACTACAAAACAGGGACGGTCAAAAAATGTGAAGAACTTTTTCTGACATCCTGTGATATCCTCATCCCGGCTGCAACAGCGGATGTGATAAGCAAAGACAATGTCGACGGCGTGAAAGCGAAATTAATACTTCAGGGTGCAAATATCCCCGCCACCTTAGATGCAGAAGAAATAATGCATAAAAAGGGAATCCTCTCAATCCCTGATTTCATTGCAAATGCAGGCGGCGTAATAATGGCTGCAATGGAATATGCAAAGAAATCGGAAAAAGAGGCTTTCGATGCCATATCCGAGCGCATTAAGAAAAATACAAAATTAATCCTCGAAAAGACCTTTAATGAAAAAACCCTTCCGAGGCAGGCAGCAGAGGCCATTGCAAAAGAGCGGGTATTAAAGGCAATGGCTTACAAGAGGGTTTCGTAGTTCTGATATAATTAAAGCATGAAGTTTATGAAGCTTTTAGCCGGATTTTTTCTGTTACTGTTTTCCTGCACCGGCACTACCACCGAAACCGATACCGTCAAGCCGCAGAAGATAAGAGAAAATACCTTTACCATCGCCATACTTCCCGAGCAGAATGTCTTTGAACAGAAAAAAAGATACAAACCCCTTGCCGAGTATCTATCGGATAAATTAGGGATAAATGTAAAAATAAAACTCCTCGACAGTTACGGCTCCATATACGATGAGATAAAGAACAAAACAATTGACGGCGCATTCTTCGGGAGTTTTAATTATGTACTGACACAGGCAAGGACAGATATAGAACCGATGGCACGCCCTGTGGAGACAGGAGAGAACTCCAGCTACAGGGGTATTATCTTTACGAGAAAGGATTCGGGATTAACAGTCAATGTCAAGACATGGAAGGGTAAGAAAATAGCCCTCGTGCATGAAGTAACAACTGCAGGATACATATTTCCGAGATGGAATCTCAGAAAGCACGGGATTAAGAATTTTGAGCAGTACTTCGGCAGAATCATCTTCACAGGAAGTCATGATGCTGCAATACTGTCTGTTTTTAAAGGGCAGGCAGACATCGGTGCGGCTAAAGACCTGATATTCGAAAAACTCCTCTCCGAAAATCCCGCTATCAAAGATGAAATGGTTGTTCTCGCACGATCAATAGCAGTGCCTTCAAATAGCCTCTGTGTAAGGGGCGACCTTGACAGCAATATAAAAGATTCCCTTAAAAGGGTTTTATTATCAATGCATAATACGCATGCTGGCAAAAATGCACTAAAGGTAATGAATGCGTTAAGGTTTAAGGAGACCACAGACTCTGAATTCGATGCATTAAAGGAAATGGCAAAGGACCTTGATATAGATATCAGGACATATCCGTTCAGGGATAAGAGATGAAGAGGAAACTCATATTAGGACTCGGGCTGGCATTGCTCATATTTACCATAGGCGCGATGATCGTAATCAAAAATCTCGATACCATTGTCATGAATCAGAGCCTCATAAATGAGCAGGATTTGATAATCGGCAAATACAACGAGATGCTCTTTCAAATGAAAGGCGCACAGGCGGAGCTTTATAGGCATCAGGCAGGATATACAAGAAACATTGATGACCTGGTAAATTACATTGAGGCATTCGATGAAAATATGAATTTTCTGTCAAAACAATATGACATGCACCTGCGCGATGTTGCTTGTATGCAGTGCCACTCGCGAGTAGAAGAAAGACTCATATCACTCAAAGGAATCTTCTCAGAAATAAAAGACCTCATAAGAGACTACAAAGAGGATGTCAGCATCCTTATCACAACTGATGATACAGTGCAGATACGGCTTCTGGAGGACACTGCAACCAAGACAGGCAATACTATCACAGGTCAGCTTGAAAAGATAAAACACGCAGCAGACAAGATGAGGGATGAAATAAAAAACAAGAGGAATGTGCTTATAAAAAGGTCGAGGATGGTCATATTTATCTCCATACTCCTAACCTTTGCATTTTCTTTAGCAATATATATTGCAGTGATCAGAGGCATCACCATGCCGGTAAATTCCTTGATAAAGGGGATTCAGACAATAGCCTCGGGTGATTTTTCACAGAGGGTAAATATAAAAAAGGGGTCCCCAAAAAATCGCAAGATTTTTTGGGGTAGCGACGAGATAGGTTTTATGGCAGATGCCTTTAACACTATGGCTGAACGGCTAAGCGCAATGGATATGGAGAAAGACAGGCTGCTCCATGCACTTCAGGGTTTTAATGAGGAGCTTGAGAAAAAGGTAATGGAAGCGACAGAGAAACTCAGGCTTACCCAAGAAAATATGGTCAGGGCAGAAACACTCGCAGCCATCGGCACATTGGCAGCAGGCGTCTCGCATGAGATAAGCACACCCCTTAATACTATCATTGGATTTGTCCAACTGACAATTTCCGAAATAGATGATAACAGTCCAATAAAAGGAGACCTGAAAGTTATTGAGCAGGAGGCTATGAGATGCAAGAAAATCGTTCAGGGGCTCCTTAATTTTGCAAAGCCACAAAAACATGAAGAAAGACTGACAGACATAAATAATATAATCAACGAAACACTATCGCTCATAGAATACCAGCCGTCAATGAAAAAAATAGTCATAAAAAGGGACCTCGATAAAAGGCTCGCTTCCGTAGAGGCAGACCCCATGCAGCTTAAACAGGTCTTTCTCAATCTCATACTCAATTCAGTGCAGGCAATGCCGGAAGGCGGAGAACTGAAGATTGAAAGTTCCCGTGAAAAAGGCGCTTCCTTCAGGGTCTTTTTCCATGGACACACAAAAGACGCAGCAGAGACAAGGCCATTCATTGCAGAGCTTACTATAAGGAAGTGAGCTGAAAGGAGAGCACGGCAATTACAATCTGTTAAGGTAATTCAACCAAGAAAAAACCTAACAGAGGAGGTAATTGCCATGCATGGGAAAGATTATAACAAGCAGAT
>JAJYXI010000038.1 GCA_021791055.1 Nitrospirota bacterium
ACGAGTTTTACTGCCTCTTGCCGAAATTCCTTCGTGTACCTTCCATACGGTAATCTTTCCATTCTGACACCTCCGTTAAGTTATTTTACCTCAACTTTTGGTGTCCACTTTTTCTATCCTACCTCATCCTTGAAACGGCTTATAAATACCTCCGCATAATTATTTAAAAAAGGATCTTCGAATTTAAGGGGTGCAAATAACATATCGTCATGTTTCATAATCAATGGGATAGTAATTGTAACAGCATAATCAACAAGAGCTTTTTCCTGTTCACTTAAATCAAAACTTTTTAATATCTCATCATTCAACTTTTTAATTAATTGTTCTCTTTCTTGTCCTATGGCTTGAATATTGGAATTTAAAACCTTTTGTTTTTCTTTAAACAATTTTTTGCTGATTGTTTCAATTTTTCCCACATATTCGGCTATCTGCAAATTATCTATATATGGGAAGCTAAATTTTTCTTCATCGTGAATTTGTTCTCTTTCAATTCCCATTGATGAAGCCAACAAAAGCATATAATACGAAAACAATTCAGAACACATAATGCCATTTGAAATTTTAAGTATATTCAAATTTTTACTATTAGTTTTTATTGAAGTAATTGAATGGGTAAAAATAGCTTCTTTATATAGTATTGCAGCATTGGCTTTAAAATCTTCTTCACTTCCCCTAGTTATAAGAAGGGCAGGGGGACAAAATATTTCATATTTTCTTTTTCTATGAACAAATTTATGTTTCCATCTTGATTGAGGATCAAAAAAAATAAAAAATGGTGATAAATGATTTTTTTTTGTATTAATAAAAGGTTTATCAATATAATCAGCAACATTATAATGTCCATCCTTACCAATAATTACACCTTCCCCGACTAAAAAAGAGTTGTCCGCACTTACAATATCAGCAAATGTTTTATAATTTTCTTTTAATCTTTTGATTAGATTGAAATCCATATAACTGCCATAAACTAATGTTTTCCATAGCCAGTCATATTTCTTTAAAAGAGATTGAATAACCTGTTTATAATCATTTCTCTGGATCGTAAATATTTTAAATAGAGAAAAAAATCTATTTGGTTTTAATGCAATATTTTCAACAATATTTTTGTCTGTATTTTCACCATTCGCATAATGAAAAAATAAAATCGCCGCAGGGGCAATTGCTTTATCATTAGACTTATCAAAAACTTCTCTGCGGACAGGAGCCAGTTCAAAAACTTTATCAAGAAAATAATTGTTTAACAAATATGCTCTAAAATCTTTGGCGTTAATGTTATATAAGGTTTTGCTGGTGACTATAAGAGCGCATTTGGTTTGATGTGCAGTAGAAAAATCGCTTGTTCTCAGCAAAAAGGCCTGGGCGATTTCTTTATTGCTGATTGATATGGGGAAAGACGAAGTATTGTCAGCAGACTCAGTTTTCTTTCTCTGCTTAATGTATTCCAAGAATAGAGCTTTTTGATTGCTCCCCCTTTTCCATGGAGGATTGCCAATTATGAAATCAAAATTGATTCCTTTAAATTCTTTATTGAACTCAGCATTCAGATCAAAAAAATCACTGTCAAAAAATTTTTTATTTTTCAGGCTTGGGAAGGTAAAGCTTTCTATATCTTTAGGATCCTTTAAATAATCCAGCAGGGCAAGATACACTGAAAACATGGCAACATTGATAGCATTATCATCTTGATCAATTCCGTAAATATTGTCTTCCGCTATTTGTTTCAATAAGCTTTTAAAGCTTTTTGTATTTTTTTTTAAAGTAATATTGTTTATTTTTATATACCGTTCAATAATTCTTCGTAGCGCTTCAACTAAAAAAATTCCAGATCCGCAGGCAGGGTCAAACACCTTACAATTATATTCTTTGGGATGCGCATCATGAAACTTTTCAACAGTTTCAGATAATATATATTCAACCAGAAATAGAGGCGTATAGTATGCGCCTCTTTCCGCCTGGTTCTCACTGCCAATGAAATGTTCATAAACATTGCTGACAAATTCAACCGGTATTATTGAAAAATCATAAATATCAAATAAAGACTCCTGACCGGTTGCTATTTCAGCTCCTCTCATAAGGCGGTTTAAAACATCAAAAGCATCTTTTGGAATTTTTTGCAGACTGTTATCATCTACAAGAAAGGCTTCACCATTAAAATGATCTTTTAGATGTTTCAAAAAATTAATGGTCTTACTTTTATTTTCTAAAAGCTTACAAAAATCATCCCTCGTCCATTCACGCAATTCCCCATCAAACCCAATTCTTACCTTACGATCTATTAAATAGCGAATAAATATGCATTTTCCGATAAGGGCGTTAGATAAATAAGGGGCAACTTTATGTTCATTAATGAGTAAATCACGGGCAGATTTAATATTTTCCAGCAAATGGTAATCAACTTTATTTTGATATTTTAATTTATTTGCGTATTTTTGCCATGTTTTACTTGTTACCAGTTCAAAATAAGAAAAAGCATCGAGCTTATTGCTATCTTCCAGCTTATCGAGCGTCTTTTTTTCTTTCAAGTATGAAAGTCCATTGAAAATATCTACCGCATTTGGTTCATTAATAATTACTACCGGCGATTCATTAAAATTCCAAATAGCCTTGAATAGTTCTTCCCTGTTTTGTGGAGAATCATAAAATAGCACTATGGGCTTTTTATCAATACAGAAAAAGGCATCAGGCTTTAATTTTTCTTCAATCAGCCATTCTACCCGCTGAGACAAAAGCCCCTTTCCTTTCCATTTATCATTATCAGTTATATAAAGGCCGTTTTGGGTATTCATACCCAGCCTATTAAATATCTCTTTTAATGCTCTCATTTCACACCACCTTAGACTCTATCCCTGCATACATTAATTCTGCCTTTATTTACCAAAATCGCCTCAGCGATTTTCACATCTCTTTCTTAATACGAAAAATGCATTTAGCCTGCCTGTGTTACATTTTAAATGTATTTTCCCGCTTAAAGATGACTTAAAATCGGGGACTATCATCTGTTTGAAAATAGGTTTCATTTTTTACAAACCAACGATTCAAGATTTAACTGTTTATATCTTAAAGATTTAACATGATTAAAATAATAATCATTTAATTTCAATATGATATTGCTGCATTTTATGATATGAACATTTAACAATCAAGCATGATGACATTTTACATTCAGGAAGTAAAAATTACAATTAGCATTTCTTCATAAATATCTCTCAATCTCCTCCATTGCCCTGTCTGTTGCGCCTGTATTTTTCTCATACAGATCCTTTGCGATCTTACCCATGGATAAAATCTTTTCTGGAGAGTCAAGAAGTTCTTTCAATGCGTGATAGAGATTATTTGAATCCACCCTGATTGCCCCGCCGTCTCTGTAAAAATCATCAATAAAAGGAAAATTCTCCATATGCGGGCCGCAGACAATGGCCTTTCCCCAGTATGCAGGCTCAAGGGGATTCTGTCCTCCATGTTCGATAAAACTTCCTCCCATGATTGCCACATCGCATGCACCATAAGCAGAGGCAAGCTCTCCGATAGCGTCAAGGAGAATGACGACTCCCGTGACCCGTGACCCGTGACCCGTGACATCCGACCTTTTTACATATTCAAGCCTTTTTTTCCTGACCAGTTCCTCCACTTCTTTAAACCTCTCAGGATGTCTCGGTGCGACAATGAGATTGAGTTCCGGAAAGTCCGTTTTTAATTTAATGTATGCATCTATTATCAAATCCTCTTCTGTTCTGTGAGTGCTTCCTGCAATTATAACAGGGCCTTGCAATATCTTTGTCCATTCAGGAGCTGATGAACAAGGTCTTGTATCGAACTTAAAACTTCCAGTTATTCTCACCTTATCATGTTCTGCGCCCAGAGCCTTAATCCTGTCTGCATACAATTCATTCTGCATGCAGAGAAGGCTCATATTCTTCAGAACATCCTTTATAAAAAACCTGAGTTTCTTATAGCCGCTGAATGATTTTTCTGATATCCTTCCGTTCATCAATAACACAGGCACGCCGAGCCTGCTTAAAATCCTGATAATATTCGGCCATAATTCTGTTTCCATGATAATAAAAAGGGACGGCCTGATATTCTTGACAGTGTTTCTTATCATGAATGGCAGGTCGAATGGAACATAAATAATCCTTGCAATGTCGCCCATCCTTTCATTTGCAACCTTCTGGCCTGTGTCCGTGACAGTTGAAACTATAACCTCTGCGGCAGGATGTCTTTCCTTTATTTTCTTTATTAACGGCACTGCTGCTATTGCCTCTCCCACAGAGACTGCATGAATCCAAATCCGTGATGAGTGATGAGTAATGGGTGATGCGTGAAAAAAACCGAATCTCTCTCTAATCCATCTCTTACGCAGTTCCTTCGGCCGTTTCAGGTATTCAAACGGGAATAGAAAGAGTAATGCTAAAAAGTAGAGTATGCTATAAATCAGATACATAGCCTGAAAAATAAAATTGTATTCCGTTTAACCCCAATCGTGCATTTGGAAAGCTTTTTGATGTATGCATACCTGCTAACCTGCTGAAGAAATCTGAAGGTCGTATAGTTTCTTATAAATCCCGCCATTCATCAGAAGCTCTTCATGCGCCCCTATTTCTACTATCCTGCCCTTTTCCAGCACTATAATCCTGTCCGCCTTCTGCACAGTCGACAATCTATGGGCAATAACAAATGTGGTCCTGTTCTCCATAAGGACATCAAGCGCCTTCTGAACCATCATCTCCGACTCTGTATCAAGCGCTGATGTAGCCTCATCAAGAATCAATATAGGAGGATTTTTAAGTATAGCACGGGCTATGGAAAGTCTCTGCCTCTGACCTCCGGAGATCATAACACCCCTCTCTCCTATTATCGTGCCATAGCCATTAGGGAGTTCAAGGATAAATTCATGGGCATGGGCTGCCTTCGCTGCCCTGATTATCCCATCCTCGGAGGCATCGGGATTCCCAAAAACTATATTTGCCCTCACACTATCATTAAAGAGAATGACATCCTGACTTACAAGTCCTATCTGCTGTCTTAATGATTTAAGGTTGACATCTACAATATTAACGCCGTCAATATAAATCGCACCGTTTACAGGGTCGTAAAATCTCGGTATCAGGTCAACGAGGCTTGTCTTGCCTGCACCGCTCCTTCCAACAACTGCAATAATCTCTCCTTTCTTGACAGCCAGATTTATATCATTGAGGATATAGTTTTTTGAAGTCGGGTATTTAAACGATACATTCCTAAATTCTATACAGTCGTTTATGGGTCTTAAACTCTCTTTTCCTTCCGATTCCTTCTCTTTGTTAAAAAGCTCGTCCAGCCTTTCAAGTGCAGCTTTAGCCTGCTGAATGCCGTTGTTCGCGGATGCGAGTCTCCGTGCAGGTGTGTAAATCATGAATATCGCCGTCAGAAACGAAAAAAACTCGCCCGGCGTAATTGTATTTTTGATGACCAGCCTCCCTCCGTACCACAGGACAAAGGTTATTCCAAGTCCTCCTACAACCTCCATCATCAGAGAGGTAAATTCTACGATCCGTGCGGAACGCATTAATTCACGGTAATAATCCTGATTTCTGTCCCTGAATATCTTTGACAGCGCGCCCTCGCGGCCGAAAACCTTAACCATCTTTATGCCGGAGAATGTCTCGGAAAGAAACTCTGTTATTATGGAAATCTTTTTCTGGCTCTCCTTGCTTACCTTCTTCAGTCTCTTGCCGAGACGCTGAGCCCCATAAAATGCTGCGGGAAGGACGGTAATCGATATCAGTGCAAGATCCCATCTCCGATAAAACGCAACAAAAATCAGGACAATTACCGTTGCGCTCTCAACAAAAACATCTTTGACGGAATACGCTATAAGTCCCTGGAGTTGGCCGGCATCGTTTATTGTCTTTGACAGGATAGCTCCTGATGATTCCCGCTTGAATTCGTTAACGGGCACAAAAACAAGATGCTCATACAGCCTGTTGCGGATGTCCCTAACAACTTTGGCGCCTGTTGACCGCATGAGATACGATTGTCCGAAAGAGAAAAAACCCCTCATCAGATACAGGGCAAGAATTGCAAACGGCAACAGCGTTAAAAGGGTTGCATCTTTTTTCAGAAAGATCCCGTCGAGGGCAGGCTTCACAAGCCATGCAAGACCGCCGTTCAGCCCTGAGATCAGAAGGCTCATCATGGCGGCAGCAGCAATTCTACCCCAATACGGTTTGACAAGAAGCATTATCCTCTTAAGCATCTCCCTGCTCTCCTAACTCCCGCACTATCTCTGCAACCCTGCTTGATGCCTCCTTCTCCACAAACAGCACCCTCACCTTCTTAAGCTGCGATGCCATCTCATCCCTGTATCCGGAATCATCTATAATCTTACTCATCTCCATTATAATATTTCTCTTGTTTGCTTCGTTTTGCAACAACTCCTTAACCCTGAGACCTGAATCATCTCTTGCAGATTTATCGAGAAGGATATTGACAAGGGATATATGTCTCACTTTTACAATAAATCTGCCAATAAGATAAGTAAGAGGCGAGAGCTTGTATATAACCACCATCGGAACTCCTAAAAGCGCAGACTGGAGGGCAGATGTGCCTGATGCAATAAGCGCAATATCTGCCGACAAAAGGGCCTTAATTGAGTGATGCGTAATGTGTAATGCGTTATGGGTATTTTTCTTTAACTCGTTACTAATTACGGATAACGCATTACTGTCTAAATTCGGCGCAACAGGCATCACAAACTGGTAGTCAGGATGGCGCTCCTTCATTCCCCCGACAACATCGGACATTACAGGGAGAAGCTTTTTAATCTCATGCGCCCTGCTGCCGGGCATGAGCGTCATCACAGGCTTGTCAGGCATCAGCCCAAGCTCCTCCCTGACTTTCAATTTTAATTCTTGGGAGACTATATCCGAACTTCTGACTTCTGCTTCTTTTAAGACTTCCCTTATTTCATCCAGAATAGGATGTCCCACAAACTCGCATGGGATACTGTCATGTTTGTATATCTCCCCTTCAAACGGCAGTATTACCGCCATTTTATCGATCAGCCTTCCAATGGTCTTTACCCGTCCCTTGCGCCATGCCCATACCTGAGGACTTACATAATAGAGCACCTTTATCCCGAGCTTCTTGGCTTCTTTTGCGACCCTCATATTGAAATCCGGATAGTCTATCAGGACAAGCACCTGCGGATTGAAGGATTTGAGGGCATTGACAACCTTTTCAAAGGTTTTTTTAATCTCGCTGTAAGTCTTTATCGCTTCTGTAATGCCAAAGGAGCTGGATATTCTCGAGATAAGATTAACTCCTGCGGTTTGCATCCTATCCCCCCCTATGCCGGTAATGCTTATCTCGGGATTTCTTGCCTTCAGAGCCTTTGCAAGAAGAGCGCCGTATAGCTCTCCGGAGCTCTCTCCCGAGACTATCATTACCCTTTCAAGCATTTGTGTATTATTTCGGAAGCAAGGCGGATATCTGCATCGTCCAGTTCAGGGTAAATAGGCAGGGAAAGCACTTCCATTGCGACCTGCTCTGACACAGGGAAATCACCTTCTTTATGCCCTAAAAATTTTGTAGCCTCCTGCAGATGCAAAGGAATAGGATAATAAACTACAGATGATACTCCATGCTCTTTCAGGCATTGCTGCATAAAGTCTCTTTTATTGCTTCTTATTGTGTATTGGTGATATACATGATAAGCGCCGTCCTTTTCAACAGGGGTAACAACCGCATCAGAAAGAAGGCTATTATATAACGAAGCATTCTCACGCCTCTTCTTATTGTATTCGTCAATTCTTTTAAACTTTACAAGGAGGATGCCTGCCTGTATCTCATCGAGCCTGCTGTTGTATCCAAGGCATTCATGCCTGTATCCGCCCCTGGAGCCGTGGTTTCTTAATTTCCTTATCTCATCTGCAGCCTGAGAGTCGTTAAGGGCAATCATCCCTCCGTCACCGTATGCGCCTAAATTTTTGCTCGGGTAAAAGCTGAAACATCCGGCGTCTCCGAAACTCCCTGTTTTTGTGCCGTTTAAAGAAGCGCCAAAGGACTGGGCGCAGTCCTCTACCACCTTCAGATTATATCTTGATGCTAAGTCCATTATATTCTTCATGTCTGCCGGATGGCCGAATATATGCACAGGGAGAACCGCCTTTGTCTTTTTTGTTATCTTCTTCTCTATAAGAGAGACATCGATATTGTATGTATCAGGCTCTATGTCAACAAATACGGGTTTTGCACCTGTGTATAGAATTGCCTCGACAGTGGCAAAGAATGTAAAAGGCGTTGTTATGACCTCATCTCCTTCTCCTATGCCGAGGGCCTTCAGAGAAAGGTGGAGCGCATCTGTGCCTGATGCAACGCCTATAGCCTCTTTCACTCCATGATATTTCTTAACATTCTCTTCCAGCTCCAAAACCCTTTTGCCGAGTACATACTGTGAGCCTTCGAGTATCTCATTTAAGATAGACAGGACTTCGTCTTTAATGTCGAGATACTGCTTTTTTAAATCAATCATCGGTTTCATTTCTTTATCTTTTCTCCTATCTGAAGTGCAACTTTTAATGCATCCCTTCCTTCAACCGCAGAAACAAGAGGCCTGCTTCTTGAAATTACGCATTCGGCAAAGCTTTTCAGCTCCTCCTTAAGAGGCTCTTTTTTCTCTATGCTTATGGATTCATGAAGTATTTCATTTCCCTTCTTAAAAAACTTCTTTATCTCCATATTCTGATAATCCACAAGCAGGTACAAGTCCTTCTGGAAGATTCTAAGCTTCCTCGATTTTTCAGAAGAAATCCTGCTCGCCTTCATCAATGCCTGCGCTCCGTTTTCGAATTCAAACCACGCCATCGCAATATCAATATTATCCGTAAGCACCTTTGCGCCTGTTGCCTTAATGTCTTTTATGTTCTGCTCCTTTAGAAGGGCAAGGATTATATCAATATCATGTATCATCAAATCAAGGGTTATATCAACATCAATGCCCCTGCCTAAAAATGGAGACAGCCTCTCTGACTCGATAAACACCGGATTGTTCACAAGCGAACAAACCTCGGAAAATACAGGATTAAACCTTTCAAGATGTCCTACCTGAATTATCGTGCCTGCCTTCCCGGATGCATCAATCAGTTTGTCAGCTTCCTCAACTGTTGTTGTAATGGGCTTTTCGATCAGGATGTCCTTTCCAGCCCTTATGCAGTCCATAGCTATTTCATAGTGCATTGTTGTGGGAGTTACAATGCTCAGGGCATCAACACTTCCAAGAATATCCCTGTAATCGCTGTACACCTCACATCCGTATTTTTCTGCCATCTCCTTTGCCCGTTTCATGTCCGCATCAACAACAGCGGCAAGCCTGACATTACCGGACTCTTTGGCAAGCTCAGAAAAGATACGGGCATGATGCTGCCCCAAATAACCGACACCTATTACGCCGACATTAATCATAATTTTATTGAGCCCTGAATTTTATTTATAACCTTCTCCTTTGCCTCTTTAAAACCTTTCCCCCTCAGAATACTCAGAACCTCTTTTGAAGCAACACCCTTTAAAAATCTCTCCCTCGCTTTTTTGTCCGTGATTTCCTTTATTGCCCTTTTTCGGAGCTTTTTTAGAAAATCGAGGAACTGCCCGAAGTCTTTATTGTAAAGCAGTTCAAGCTCCTTTCTCACTGCCCTTGCTATTGCCGGACTTGCGCCTGATGTTGAAACAGCAATAGTCATAGGCCCCCTGTTCACAACAGAGGGGACAATGAAATTAGCCATTTCGGGCTTATCTACTACATTTACAAGACAAGGGGCGTCGTCAGATACCTTCCTGTTTATTCTTTCATCCGATGTGGCAGCAATAACCAAAAATGCGCCCTTCAGGTCTCCGCTTCTGTAATTCCTTCTTATATGCCTTATCCTTCCTTTGTCTTTCTGCTTTTCAAGGACATCTGTAAGTGCAGGACTTATTACCTTAACAGCAGCTCCTGAATCAAGAAGGGTCAGGACTTTTCTTTCAGCAACCTTTCCGCCGCCAACAACAACGCATTGTTTTCCGCACAAGTTTATAAAGGCAGGATAATAGTTAGTCATCAGTCAATGGTCATTTGCCCTTAAACTTCTCTACTTCCTTTTTCGCCTCTGAAGCTGATTTGCTTGAAGGATATTTTTCGATTAATTTATTAAATGCCTCTTTAGCTTTTTCATCCATCTTGGCTGCTTTATAGGCTCTGGCAAGAAGAAGCAATGCCTCATCCCCTCTTTTATAATCAGGGAATTGTTTAAGCAGCGCCTCAAGCCTGTTTACGGCTGCATTATATGATTCCTTTTCATAGTAAAATTCACTGACGATGAACTCGCTGTCTGCAATTATATTCCTGCACTTATCTATCCTGAGCTCCAATGCCTCTCTGTATGGGTTCCTCGGATATAATTCCTTTAGTCTTATAAACTCCTGCAGTGCCTTTTGAGCTGCTCCAGAACCCCTGTCAGACGATTCGATCTGTGAAAAATAGGCCATTCCAATCTGGTATTGGGCATATGATGCGTACTGGTTGTCAGGATAAAGCTCAAGGAATCTCCTGTACTCCTCAACACCGATATCTATGTCTCCATCCCTTATATATGATTCTGCAATCTTAAGCTGTGACTGCGGCGCATATTTTTTTGTATTATCCCTGTTCTTTACCTCAAGTAGCAGTTTCCTCGCCTCTTCGTACTCCTTATCGTTAATCAGCATGTCAGCCCTCGACAGATACTTCTCAGGGTCAAATACATCGCTCTTTTTCAGCTCCTTGCCGCCTCCGCATGAGGATAGAACAAAGAGCAGAGAGCAGAGAGCAAAGAAAAGAAAAATGCCATTTGCCATTTGCCATTTTTTCATAGTGTTTATTAAAACCTTTAATGTCCTTTTTAGTCAAGGGGTTTTGACTTATAGACAACCTATATTTTAAACTGTTTAAATGTTCTTGGTTCATTGCTCGGCAACCATGAACTAATTGAGGAGGAGGTATCAATAAGGATGCGGGAATTATTTAATAAGAAGAGGCATTGGAGTGCTGGAGTAATTACCTTTTTACTGCTTACTGCTTACTGCTTACTGCTTACTGCCTCAGGCCACGCACAGACCATGGAGCCGAAGGCAGGGCACGAGGCTTCCCTGAATGCCCTGAAAAATGAACTTCTCTCTTATTTCGAACCGGTGACCGGGAAAATTGCCTCTGTCGACGGCAACTCGGTCAAGATAGATTTTGGGACACAGAAGTCGATAAAGACAGGCATGAGGCTTAATGCCATCAAAGAAGGTGTGAGCTTCATTCATCCTGTCACAAAAGAGCCTCTGGGCAGAATCGAGATACCTGTCGGAAATATCGAAATAACATCAGTTGCTGCAACAGATTCTTCAGGCATAATCACAAAGGGAAGGCCTGAAGACTTTTTAAATGCAAAGATCAAGATTCCAGGCACAAAAATAAAGCTGTTATTCTTTCAGGGAAATGTTGACTGGTTTTTAGGCGATTCCTACTACCAGATGCTTAAAGACAGCGGACGGTTTGAGCTCATAGATACAGGAATCGAGACCGACGATATTTCAAAGATAACCTCAGAGGCAAAGGCAAAGGGCGCAGAGGCTGTATTGGTCCTGCAGTCCGAGGACTTCACAGATCACATAAACCTTATACAGAAGATCTTCTGGGTTAGCGATTCAAGACAGTTTTCAGAGAAGAAGGTTTTAGTAAATATTACCTATGTCAAAGAGCTGAGATTCAAGTCTGGATTTTTTGGACCAAAAGAGGGAGAGGTGCTCCTGTCCTTCCAGTTGCCATTCGGATCAAGACACCTTACCGTAGGAGATCTCGACAGCGATGAAAATCCCGATATAATCCTCTCCTCAGGAAATGACATAAGGATTTACAGACCTGGAGTTGACCTCAAGCTATTATGGGAATTCAAGGTTCCTTCAACCGGTGAAGTCCTCTGGCTCGATACAGTCGATACGAATAAAAACAAGAAGGACGAAATACTTATCACATCAATGCGAGATGGAGAGGTCACTTCATATATTTACGAATTAAAGGATTCAGGTTTTATCCAGATATATAAATTGAAGGACACATTCATAAGAAGGCTCGGCAATGGAGTAATAGGACAGGAATACAGCAAAAGAGACGGTTATGACGGGAATGTGTTTCACATCACATACGCTGACGGGGCATATAAGAAAGGAGAAAACCTTAAGCTGCCTGAAGGTGTGAATATCTATGATTTTCAGCCTGTCAATTCCTCTGACGGCAAACAGGCTATTCTATCGTGGGATGACAGCGGCTATCTCAACCTTTACAATGAAAAGGGCGTAAGGATATGGATAAGCAGGGAAGACTTCGGAGGTTTTTCAGCGAAATTTAAAAGGGAGTCTCCGACAGTAATGGTTGAAAGAGGCACATGGTCTGTGAAAGACAGGCTTTTTGTCAAGAGCAACGAGGTGCTTGCACCCAAGCGGAAACCATTATTCGGAATGGCAAAAGGATTAGGATACAAATCCTCAGAGATAAGAAGCTTCTGGTGGGACGGAGTTACTGTGGAAGAGAGAGGAATGCTTGAGGAGATAGGCGGAGAAATACTCGACTACGCCATCGTGGGAGACAGGATAGTGGTGCTTTCAAAGCCGTTATTCGGAATAAGGGCATCAAATATACTTAAAGGCGAAAACCCATTCGGCACAATGCTGTACATATTTTCGTTAAAGGGAAGATAAATTAGTGAATGGGTTGATGGGTAAATGGGTAGATGAGTAAAAACTCATTAACTCATTCACTCATGCACTGTTTTTGGGAGGTAATTTACTTTGGAAAAAAGGACTATACCCCGGCACATCGGCATAATAATGGACGGAAACGGCCGATGGGCGGAGATGAGAGGCCTTCCCCGTTTTGAAGGGCATAAAAGAGGAGTAGAAAGGGTAAAAGAGATTTCAGAGGCAGCAAGCGGTATAGGAGTGGAGGTTTTATCCATTTATGCCTTCTCCATAGAGAACTGGATGCGTCCTGAGGATGAAGTCTCTGTTATCATGGGACTTTTAGAATCATCCCTAAAAGGAGAATTCATAAATTTCATGAAAGAAGGAATACGGTTTAGAGCCATTGGCAACAGGGACAAGCTGCCTGAAAATATCAGAGCAATAATCGAGGGTGTGGAACAGGCAACAGAAAAAAACAATAAGCTGATTTTACAATGCGCCCTCAGCTACGGTGGAAGGGACGAGATAATAAGGGCAGTCAGAAAGGCCCTGGATTCGGGTTTGAAATCCGAAGACATCACAGAAGAGCGCATAAGCGGGTTTCTGGACACAGCAGGGACCCCAGACCCCGACTTGATAATACGCACAAGCGGAGAGCAGAGATTGAGCAATTTCCTGCTGTGGCAGTCAGCATATTCCGAGTTCTATTTCACAAACACCTTATGGCCTGACTTTACGAAGGAAGAGATGTTAGAGGCGATACATGAATACCAGATGAGAGACAGGAGGTTCGGAAAGGTAGCATCTCACCATTCATCCGACCTGAGCACAGGGGTTCGCAGTGTTTTTTAGTCGGGAAAATCTGAAGCGGCTCATTGTTGCTGCAATTGCCCTGCCCCTCTTTTACCTCTATATATCAAAGCTGCCGCCAGTTTTCTTTCTCGTCCTTTTAACTCTGGTATCGGCACTTGCGCAGATGGAATTCCACTCCATGTATAAAACAAAGAGATTAATTTCATTTATGGGTATAATCAGCGGAATCCTTCTCCTTTGTTCGCCTTTAATTCAGCCTTTAGCCTTTATTTTTGCCTTTATGCTTATATCATCAGTCCGCCTGTTTCTTATAAAAGATCCTTCTTCTTCATTAAACGATATAGCTCCGGCAGTCACGGGTTTTCTATATATTCCCACACTGCTTCTTACTCAGTGGTATCTGAGGCTTAAGGGCTATGAATGGATACTCTTTTTATACGGGTGCGTATGGGCATCGGACAGCCTTGCGTATTATATAGGCAAAGGCATGGGGAAGAGAAAACTCTACAAAGAAGTGAGCCCCAACAAAACATTGGCAGGCGCATTTGGCTCGGTAGCAGGAGGCATCCTTTCCGCATTACTGATGGGCAAACTGCTGCTCAATAACATCACCATACCTGCATTGATATTAATGGGAAGCGCCATAGGCTCTGTTACAATTGTGGGCGACCTCGTTGAATCCATGTTCAAAAGGGATGCAGGGGTAAAAGACTCGGGCTCATTTATTCCGGGACATGGCGGCGTCCTCGACAAGATAGACGGCGTCCTCTTTGCAGGGCCGGTACTTTACTGGATAACATTGGTTTTATGAAAAACATTGTAATTTTAGGCTCCACAGGCTCCATAGGCAGGAGCGCCCTTGATGTTATTTCAAAATTTCCCGACAGATTCAGGGTCATTGGATTAACAGCAGGCAGGAACATCCCGCTTCTGACAGAACAGATAAGACAATTCCAGCCAAGGATTGTTGCAGTCTCTGATGAGGATGCATACAAAAATCTCAAAGACGCATTGCTCCATATCCGGCCTCCTGAATTTCCTATTCCGGAAGTATCCTGCGGTACAGATGGCATAAGCAGCGTGGCTGCAATGCCGGATGCCGATACAGTTATATCCGCAATAGTAGGCTCTGCAGGGCTTCTGCCAACCATTGCAGCAATAAAGGCAGGCAAGACCGTAGCCCTTGCCAATAAAGAGACTCTCGTAATGGCCGGCGACATTGTGATGTCCGAGGTAAAAAAACATGGGGCATCACTGCTGCCTGTCGACAGCGAGCACAGCGCAATATTTCAGTGCATAAGGGGATACGAGGCCTGCTCCATCAAAAAGATAATACTTACCGCATCAGGCGGCCCATTTGCGGGCAAAACCATTGAAGAACTCGAAAATGTCTCTCCGGAAAATGCCCTCAAGCATCCTAACTGGAACATGGGCAGAAAGATAACCATAGACTCCGCAACCCTTATGAATAAAGGGCTCGAAGTGATAGAGGCGCATTACCTCTTCGGCATTGCTCAGGAAAAAATAGATGTCCTGATTCATCCGCAGAGCATCGTGCACTCTATTGTGGAATTCAATGACGGGAGTTACATAGCACAGCTATCAAAGCCTGACATGAAAGGCCCAATTGCATACGCCCTATCATTCCCTGAAAGGCTTGATAATGTGATGGAGACCATAGATTGGGAGAGGCTCTCAGGACTTACATTTCAGAAACCGGACAGCAGGACATTTCCATGCCTTTCCCTTGCATATACTGCCTTGCAAACAGGAGGCACAATGCCTGCGGTGCTCAACGCATCAAATGAGATTGCTGTTGCGGCATTCCTCGACGGCATTATCGGTTTTAACAGGATACCTGTTATAATAAAAAAAGTGATGGATTCCCACAAACTGCAGCCTGCCGATAATATTGGCGTCATTCTTGAGGCGGACAGGTGGGCGAGAGAAGATACACTAAAGGAGATAAATAAATGAGCATAATTTCCGCCATACTTTTGTTCGGTTTTTTAATCTTTATTCACGAGTTAGGACATTTTATCTTTGCAAAACTTAGCGGGGTCAAGGTCTTGAAGTTTTCACTCGGCTTTGGTCCAAAGGTCATCGGCAAAAAGATTGGAGAGACCGAATACCTTATTTCAGCCGTTCCTCTGGGCGGATATGTCAAAATGCTCGGCGAAGAGCCTGAGGATGAAGTCGAAAACTCTGAAAAGGAAAGGTCTTATAAAAATCAGCCTGTATTGAAAAGGGCATCAATAGTCTTTGCAGGACCGATATTCAACCTCTTAACAGCAGTCGTTATATTTTTCTTTGTCTTTATGTTAGGAGTGCCGACGCTTCTTCCTGTCGTAGGAGAGGTCATGCCTGATACGCCTGCAGCAAAGGCAATGCTTTCAAAGGGCGACAGGATTATAGATATAGACGGCAAGCCCATAAGGCACTGGGGGGAGATGACAGAGATAATCTACCAAAGCGCAAACAAGAGACTCGCCCTAAAGGTGCAGAGGGGCGCAGAATTAATCACTACATCTATCACCCCTGAGAGCAAAAAGGTCAAGGACATATTCGGAGAAGAGAAAGAGATCGGACTTATTGGCGTAAAACCCTCTGGAGAAACCACAAAAATAAAAGAGAATCTCCCCGATTCCATAAAAAACGCATTTCTAAGAACATGGGAAATCTCTGCCCTGACAATAGTCGGGATAATAAAGCTCATCCAAAGGATAATCCCCGCGGATACAATCGGAGGCCCTATCCTAATCTTCCAGTTGGCAGAGAAGCAGGCTACAGCAGGGGCATTGAATTTCTTTACATTTGCAGCAGTAATCAGTATAAACCTTGGCATATTAAACCTGCTGCCGATTCCTGTCCTTGATGGAGGGCACCTCTTATTTTTAGGCATAGAAGCTATTAGGAAAAAACCGTTGAGCGAAAAGGCGATCATGATAGCCCAGCGCATCGGAATCGCATTAATAATTACACTCATGGTATTTGCAATGTATAACGACATCTTCAGATTAATCAGCGGAAAACCAATACCTTGAGACCGGCGACCATAAAGCATCTGCATTCGGCAGGCGGCGTTATTTTCAGGAAAAGAGCTATCAATTTAACTCAAGAGGGGGCTCGTGGGGGAGATGTAATCTCTCCCACGGACTTTGATGTAGCCCTCATAGCCACAAAGAATAAGACTGTCTGGACACTGCCCAAAGGTATAATAGACAAGGGTGAGCAGCCCGAGACATCCGCTGTCAGGGAAATAATGGAAGAGACCGGGCTTACAGGCCGGATTATAGATACCATCGGCGATAAATCTTACTGGTTTTACCTCAAGGATGAGAATGCAAAATGCAGGAAGACAGTGTCATACTTTTTGCTGGAATATGTCAGCGGAAACATAGAAGACTACTGCTGGGAAGTTGACGAGGCAAGATGGTTTAATATCGAAGATGCAATAAAGCAGGTATCGTATAAAAGCGACAGAGAAATACTTCAGAGGGCAAAGAAGCAATTAGCAGCATATGGGCAAGGCACTAAACTGGAATGATTTAAAGGCAGAAATTGACCGACTCAGGGCTGAAGGGAAAAAAATCGTCTTCACCAACGGCTGTTTCGACATCATACACATCGGGCATGTCAGGTATCTGAAAGAAGCAAAAAGGTTGGGAGATGTCCTGATTATCGGATTGAATTCCGACTCCTCCGTAAAGAGACTGAAGCCCAAAAGACCGATAAATCCCGAATCACATAGAGCGGAAGTCCTGTCATCCCTTGAGATGGTGGATTATGTGACAATATTCAGCGAAGATACACCTTATGAATTAATAAAACACCTCAAACCCGATGTCCTTGTAAAAGGCGGGGACTGGAAGAAAGAGGACATTGTAGGCTCCGACATAGTGCCGGAGGTTCACAGTCTACCCTACATCGAAGGCATATCAACAACCGAGATAATTAAGAAAATAAGAACTTAAACGATAATTAGAAATATATTATTTGGTTTGCTGCACAAAATATTCATAATTTTGTTGTTAATTAGTATATTTGTTGTTAATTAGTATAATTAATAAATTATAAATAACAGTTCTCAAGGGGGGATTTATGAACATCAAAAAATTATTACTGATTGTTGGCATTGCCAATGCCGTTGTCCTGGGGGTTATCCTTGCCCTTTTCATTGTCCACAATGGAAAGGTAAAGACAAGGACAGAGAAAATGATAAACATCGACCAGGCATTGCTGTTAAACCTTAATGAGATGTATGCCCAGGGACTTCAGACAGGACAGGCTACAAGAAATGTCCTTATTAATCCCAATGATGAAAAGGCAAAGAACAATTACAAAGAGGCGCATGAAATTTTTGTAAAGGCAAATGACGAGGCCATCAAATTATCTTCAGGGAAAATACAGAATGAATTAAAAAAGGTCAAGGCCATATGGGAAGAAGACCACAAACTGAAAACAGAGGTTCAGGGGCTTGCCGGTTCAGGCAAAAGGGATGAAGCCATTGCACTACTGACCCAGAAGGAAACTTCAAAGTGGAGAGAGGTCAGGTCATCACTGCTTGAAATGATGAAAGAGCAAAAGGGTAAATTTAAAGAGAAACTCGGAGAAGATGAAAAGGCAATGCGGAGCGGCACAACGCTGCTCATAGCGATTATCCTGCTGTCATTAATTGGATTTTCGGCATTTCTATTTATCATTAACAAGACCATGCAGAAAAATATGGCAAATGCCCTTGAATGCTTTACAACACTTGAACGGGGTGAACTGAAGGAGGAGTGCAGGATCACCGATGAAAGCAACTTCCTCAAGGACATTTACAATAAAATCCTCATGACATTGAGGGGGACGATGTTGAAAATCAGCAGCGTTGCCGGAGGCGTAACCCACGATGTCAGCTCACTCGCGGAGAGGATAAACACAATGGATACCGGCGCAAAAGAGCAGCTCTCGCAGATCGACCATGTAGCATCCGCAACAACAGAGATGTCGCAGACAATAATAGATGTGGCAAAGAACGCATCATTCGCATCAGAGGCGGCAAAAGAGGCAACAAGCATCGCAGGTAAGGGAAAGGATACTGTTAAAAAAGCAGTTGACGCCATAATAGGCATTGCAGAATCCGTGAAGGAATCGTCCCGGACAATCGAAGAGCTCGGCAAAGGCTCTCAGGAAATCGGCGAGATAGTGGCAGTCATAAATGACATAGCAGACCAGACAAACCTTCTTGCATTGAATGCAGCTATTGAGGCTGCGAGGGCTGGAGAGCAGGGAAGAGGGTTTGCTGTTGTTGCTGATGAGGTGAGAAAGCTTGCAGAGAGGACATCGAAGGCAACAGGCGAAATAGCTGAAAAAATAAAAGGTATTCAGGTTCAGTCAGAGGCGTCTGTTGAGGCAATGGAGAAAAGCAGCAAGGATGCAGAGGGCGGCGTAAACCTCGCTGACGAAGCTGCAAAAGCCCTTGAGGAGATAGTGAATGCAACACAGAAGGCAATGGATATGATACAGAGGATTGCAGTAGCAACAGAAGAACAATCATCGGCATCCGAAGAAATCGCCCACAATATGGAAACCATAACAGGGCATATTAACAATACTGTGCGGATGATAGAAGATGCAAGGCAGATTATGGACAGGCTCAATTTGCAGGCAAAAGAGCTTGACCAGAGCATAAGTTGGTTTAAAGTGTAAAATGAATTTAGAATTTATTTAAACCGGGAGGTTCGATATGAACGAAGTAGCAGTAGCGGGCACAGCAGATGTTATGAAATCATCAGGCAGTTCTGAAATATTACAGCTTGTAACCTTTACCCTCGGCAATGAGGAATATGCTGTAGATATCCTGAAGGTGCAGGAGATAAACAGGATGAAGGAGATTACGAGGGTGCCGAATTCTCCCCAGTATGTGGAAGGGGTAATAAATCTCAGAGGCAAGGTGATACCTGTTGTAAACCTCAGAAAGAAATTCGGCCTCGCAGAAAGGGAAAATGACGAGCAGTCGAGAATAATGATAATGGACATACAGGGCATTACCATGGGGCTTGTGGTCGATTCTGTATCGGAGGTGCTGAGAGTGCCTTCGGGCATCGTGGAGCCAACACCTCCCATGGCATCGAACATAAGCACAGAGTTTATAAAGGGCATAGCAAAGCTCGAAGACAGGCTCATAATACTTCTCGATATGGACAGGCTGCTGGGCAGGGCTGAAGAGGCGGTCATGATTGAGGCAAGCACAAAGGCAATCGAATAAAAATCAAATCGGGAGGTCGTCCTATGAAAATCAGCACCAGCCTTAAAATCGTCGTTTCAGTACTACTGACTCTCTCTCTAATCAGTGCATTATCGGTTTTCTGGCAGTTGAGCAGGATGGCAGATGACGGGAATGTGGTCAATTATGCAGGCAGACAGAGGGCAATATCCCAGAGGCTGACAAAAATGGTATTCGCAAAACAGCATGGTATTGATACCGGGGCAAAGATTGCAGAGTTCACATCAACATTGGACAGGATAATAAAAAGTCTAATCAATGGCGATGCCGAATGGAAGCTTCCAAAAGCAACGGACGAAAAATTCATAGCAAAGATGAAAGAGTTAGACAGTGCATGGAGAGAGTTCAAAGAGACCATAGAAAGGGCGAATAAGGATGCAGGTGTTTTAAAAGAATTATTTGAGAACAGCGAAAATGTCCTGAAACTGGCTGACGAGGCAACCACCATTGCGGCAGCAATATCAAAAGGCAAAGTAAATACACTTAAAACAACACAGATAATTCTTCTTGCGTTCAGTCTTATAGTATTGGCATTCATCTGGATAATGAGCAGTAGAAAGATAGCAAAGCCATTATCGGATTTAACACTAAAAGTAGATGATGTAGCTGCTGGAGACCTTAGGGCAGACATAAATTATGAAAGTAAAGACGAAATAGGCGCCCTTGCTATGGACATGAATAAGATGATTAAGTCTTTCAGCAGCATGATAAACGGAATACTCGCATCTGCCAACAATGTGGTGTCCACAGTTGATGTATTAAGGGCAAGGGCGGAAAAGACGGCAGAAGGCGCTCAGAACCAGTCAGGCCAGGCAGCACAGATAGCCACGGCAGCAGAAGAGATGAGCCAGACAATAACGGACATAGCAAGGAATGCATCCGTTGCATCAGAGACATCGACCAATGCAATGGATGTTGCAGACGGAGGTAAGGAGATTGCCGATAATGCCATAGAAACGGTAAACAGGGTCTATACATCCACAGTAGAGCTGTCCACAATGGTAGAGAAGCTTAACAACAGGGCCTCTGAGATAGGAGATATAGTAACAGTAATCAAAGACATAGCAGACCAGACAAATCTCCTTGCATTGAATGCAGCCATAGAGGCAGCCCGTGCAGGAGAGCAGGGAAGAGGTTTTGCGGTAGTTGCAGATGAGGTGAGGAAGCTTGCTGAGAGGACGATAAAGGCAACAGCAGAGATTACAGAGAAAATAAGCGCAGTTCAGGCTGAATCACAGCAGACGATGAAGTCCATGGATGAGTCATCAGGGGAAGTTACAAAGGCTACACAATATATAAGGAATGTGGGAGACGCCTTATTGTCCATCGTGGCAGCGGTTCAGAAAGTCCGTGACCAGATAACACAGATAGCAACAGCAGTGGATGAGCAGTCGGCAGCATCGGAGGAAGTGGCAAAGAACATAGAAAAGACATCGGACATATCAAAGGAAATGGAAAAAATGTCTGGCGATGTAATTCACGAGGTAAATGCATTGATAAAGATATCGGAGGAGTTGAGGAACTCAACAGCAGGATTTAAGATATAAAAACAGTAAAGGGACTGTCCCTATTTACGGACGAAGCAAAGCGAAGTCGTAGAATAGGGACTGTCCCCGCGAATAGACAGCTAATTTTTAAATATCATAATACAGGAAGAACTCGTATGGATGCGGCCTTAACCTCAGGGCATCCACTTCTTTTGTCCTCTTGTAGTTTATCCATGTCTCGATTGCATCCTCTGTAAAGACATTGCCCTTCATAAGGAACTCATGGTCTTCCTCAAGATGATTGAGCGCATCCTCAAGGGTTCCCGGCATTGTCGGGACCGATGCAAGCTCTTCAGGACCGAGTTCATAGATGTCCTTGTCAAGAGGTTCGCCCGGGTGTATCTTGTTCTCTATGCCGTCAAGTCCTGCCATCAGCATTGCAGAGAATGCAAGGTATGTGTTGCATGAAGGATCAGGGAATCTCACCTCAACCCTCTTTGCCTTCGGGCTTGCTGAGTAGGTCGGTATCCTTATGGATGCAGAACGGTTTCTTGCAGAGTATGCGAGGTTGACCGGAGCCTCAAAACCGGGTGTGAGTCTCTTATATGAGTTTGTAGTAGGATTTGTCAGAGCTGCAAGCGCCTTTGCATGTTTCAATATCCCGCCAACATAATAAAGGGCGAGTTCGCTTAGGCCTGCATAGCCGTTGCCTGCAAAGAGAGGCTTTCCGCCCTTCCATATGCTCTGGTGGCAGTGCATTCCTGAGCCGTTGTCACCGAACAAGGGCTTGGGCATGAATGTCACGGTCTTTCCATGTCTTCTTGCAACATTTTTGATTATGTATTTAAAGAGCATGTTCTTGTCAGACATTCTGACCAGCGAATCGAACCTCATGTCGATCTCTGCCTGTCCTGCTGTTGCAACCTCATGGTGCTCCCTTTCTACATAGATGCCGCACTTCAGCATCTCCATGACCATCTCTGTCCTGAGGTTTACAAGACTGTCCGTTGGGGGAACCGGGAAGTAGCCCTCTTTATGCCTTGGCTTATAACCTAAGTTTGGATTCTCTTCGCGGCCAGAGTTCCAGATGCCTTCGACAGAGTCGATAAAGTAGTATCCGCTGTGTGCGTTCTGGTCAAACCTGATACCATCAAAGATAAAAAACTCTGCCTCAGGGCCAAAATATGCAGTATCACCTATTCCTGTGGATTTAAGATATGCCTCTGCCTTCTGTGCAATGTACCTCGGATCCCTTGTGTAGAACTCCTTTGTGATAGGGTCAACGATATTGCAGATAAGGCTTATTGTGGGATACTCCATGAAGGGATCCATAAATGCCGTTGCGGGATCAGGGATTATAAGCATATCCGATGTATGGATCGCCTGCCATCCCCTTATGGAAGAGCCGTCAAAGCCGAGACCCTCCTCGAATATCTCCTCTTTTAATTCTGCTATCGGCACTGCAAAATGCTGCCAGATTCCAGGAAAATCAAGGAACTTGAAATTGGCCATAACAGCCTTGTTTTCCTGGGCCATCTTGATTACATCCTTCGGTGTCATACTTCTCCTCCTTTATTTTTATACTGCGGATTCTCCGCGTTCTCCTGTCCTTATTCTCACCACATCCTCAATGGTGTATACGAATATCTTTCCGTCGCCTATCTTGCCCGTCTTTGCAGCCTTTTCTATTGCATCCACAACCTTCGGGGCAAGGCCGTCTGATGTCACTACCTCTATCTTTATCTTCGGTATGAAGTCAACCACATACTCAGCGCCCCTGTACAATTCGGTATGCCCCTTCTGTCTTCCAAAACCCTTCACTTCTGTCACGGTCATGCCCTGAATGCCTATCTCATTCAAGGCATCCTTGACCTCGTCAAGTTTAAAGGGCTTAATTATTGCCTCAATCTTCTTCATATATCACCTCCTAATTCGTGCTAATGAGTAAATGGGTTAATAGGTATATGGGTTTACGGATAAAAAAATACTCTCACTCATCTACCCATATACTCATATACCCATTCACTTAAAGAATGCTTCATAAAAATTATTCGCCCTTCCGCTATAGACGTCATAGAGTTTTTCTGTCTCTGCCTTCAATCTATCATGGTCTATATCTTCGCCTTTTAACCAATCATATACCATATCTTTTGTGACTTCAATATGGAACTGAAAGGCATATGCCCTGTTGCCGTGTCTGAATGCCTGATTCGGGAAGAGTTCTGAGCCTGCAAGCCTCACAGCGCCCTGAGGGATATTAAAGGTCTCACCATGCCAGTGAAAAACCTTAAACCTTCTCCACATATCACCGACATGGGGATGTACTGCAAGTTTTCTCATAAGGGCATCAGCAATCCCATCGGATGTGAGCTCTATGTCATACCAGCCTATCTCTTTTTGCCCACCTTTATAAACCCTTGCGCCTAAAGCCTTTGCCATTATCTGCGCCCCGAGACAGACTCCCAAAATACTCTTCCCCCGAGCAACAAAGTCCCTTGTCAGTTCCTCCTCTTTTTTGATGTAAGGATAGATGTCGTCCTCATTAACGCTCATGGGTCCGCCCATCATTATGAGGGTATCAAAGGCTTCTGCATCAGGAATCTTCTCTCCCTTTGACAAATCGACAACAGTATACGGAATTCCCTTTGCCTTGAGAAAATCCTCTATTGTTCCGGGGCCTTCCGATGATATGTTTTTGCAGATTAAAACTGACATCTCTTATAAATTATTGCAAGTGTTATACCAGAATAAGAGTTATTGAAAAACAATGACTCTTCAAAGAAAAATAACCCATCCTGCCTAATAAATAGGCTACTGATGCTTAATTTTTAGGCAGAACTACAATGAATACCCGCTTTCTCCATGCTGCGATATATCGAGGCCTACAACCTCTGACTCATCGTCAACACGCAGACCGACAGTCTTATCAAGCAACTTTAAGATAATTGCAGTAACGATAAATGAATAAGCAATTGTAATCACAATAGCAATCACCTGAGCAATAAACAGCTTTGTATTGCCGAAAAACAGGCCGTCTGCACCTGCGGGGTTTATTGCTTTCTGCGCGAGAAACCCTGTTGCGAGTGTGCCGAGGATACCGCCGATTCCATGAACACCAAATGCGTCAAGCGAGTCGTCATAGCCGAGACGGTTTTTCATATTTAAGGATATGTAACACACAACTCCGGCAGTTAAGCCAATAACCATTGCAGACATCGGCCCTACAAATCCCGATGCAGGGGTTATCGTTGCAAGCCCTGCAATTGCGCCTGTGGCAGCGCCGAACATAGTAGGCTTGCCCCTGTGCAGCCACTCGATAATCACCCATATCATTGTTGCTGCAACAGCAGATATATGTGTTACCACAAAGGTCATAGCGCTTAATGCGCCTGATGAAAGGGCGCTGCCTGCATTAAAGCCAAACCATCCGAACCACAAAAGCCCTGCGCCAAGCACTGTCATAGGGAGGTTGTGGGGATAAATGGCCTCATGCGTATAGCCTTTTCTCTTTCCGATGATTATTGCAGCAGCCAGTGCGGATATGCCCGATGTGATATGCACAACAATTCCGCCTGCAAAATCGAGAACTCCCATATCCTTGAGCCATCCGCCAGTGCCCCATATCCAGTGGGCAACTGGGTTATAAACTATTGTTGACCATAACAGGGTAAACAATAAGAATGCAGAAAACTTCATCCTTTCAGCAAATGCACCGGTAATTAACGCAGGAGTGATAACGGCAAACATTGCCTGATATATCATGAATGCAATGTGAGGAACGGTAGGGGCATAATCAGAATTGGGTTCAACACCAACTCCCCTTAATCCAATCCAGTCAAGGCTTCCTATTATTCCGCTTATATCAGGGCCAAAGGAGAGGCTGTAACCGAAAAGTATCCACTGGATGCTGATAACCGCTATAGCGACAAAGCTCTGCATGAGGGTTCCGAGCACATTTTTCCTCCTGACCATGCCGCCGTAAAACATGGCAAGCCCCGGGGTCATGAGCATTACAAGGGCGGATGATAAAAGGACAAAGGCAGTGTCGCCGGCGTCTATTCTGGATGCTGTCTCTGCGAAGGCATTTAACGGTATTAAGAGCATAGCCGCCATGCCAAAACCCAAAATTTTGTTTTTCATTTTAGACTCCTCAAGCTAAAGTTTAATTGACTCAAAAGGGCAGGAAAATAGCCAAAATCGTGCCAGATAGGATGTCTTTGATTTTAAATGGAAAGTCAAACGAAAAAAGAATGGAAATCCTACAATTTTGTAGGATTTCCATTTCATATCGGCTTTATTATTTTAAAAAACAGAGGCTTCTATATTTCCTACATTTCTGTAGGAGCTACATTTTTGTAGGAAAATTAGATCGCCGTCTCCCCTGTCTCTCCTGTCCTTATCCTGATTGCCTCTTCAAGGCTGGAGACAAAGATTTTTCCGTCACCTATCTTGCCTGTCTTTGCCTTTTCCTTTATGGTTGAGACTACCTTTTCGACCATGCTGTCAGATACCACTATCTCAAGCTTTACTTTGGGGATAAAGGCTATGTCGTATTCCGCTCCTCTGTAAAGCTCTACATGCCCCTTTTGCCTCCCAAAACCCTTCACCTCAGTCACTGTCATTCCCTGAATCCCTATTTCGTTCAGGGCATCCTTTACCTCATCAAGCTTGAATGGTTTTATTATCGCCTCTATCTTTTTCATAATTCCTCCTGTTTAGTGACAGTGTCAGTGTTCAGTGTCAGCAAAAAGTCTCAACTGACACCGACACTAATAACTGACACTTCTTATAGATTATACGCCTTCTCACCATGCTGGCTCTCATCAAGCCCTTCTATCTCCTCTTCCACCTCTACCCTGAGTCCGACAAATGCCTTGATTATCATGAAGATTACCGCAGTAACTATAGCCGTATACACTATGGTTACTCCAACAGCTATGAGCTGTGTCATAAGCTGTCCGGGATTGCCGTAGAGAAGACCCTTCCCTGCCTCGTTTATTGAAGGGTCTGCGAATACACCGGTTAAGATTGCGCCGAGTGTTCCTGCCACTCCATGAATTCCGAATGCGTCGAGGGTATCGTCATAGCCGAATTTTGGCTTCATCACAGCCACGGAGAAGAACGAGATTATACCTGCTGCTGCTCCTATGATTATGGCGCCCGTGATGTTTACAAATCCTGCCGCAGGTGTTATGGCAACGAGTCCTGCAACAGCGCCTGATGCAAGACCTAAAACCGTCGGCTTCTTCGAATGCATCCATTCTGCGAACATCCATGCAACAGCTGCCACTGCGGTAGCTGTATTAGTATTGATGAATGCTGCCCCTGCAAGCCCGTTTGCAGCCAGAGCAGAGCCTGCATTAAACCCGAACCACCCGAACCACAGAAGACCGGCGCCGGTGACGACCATCGTAAGGTTGTTCGGTATGAGCGTCATTTCACGCCGTTTTCCTAAAATCAAGGCTCCCACAAGGGCCGCAATACCTGCGTTTATATGAACAACTGTTCCTCCTGCAAAATCCAGAGCACCTAACTTTGCGAGGAAACCTCCGCCCCATACCCAGTGAGCAACAGGCAGATATGCAAGGGTCATCCAGAGTATCGAAAAGAGCACCCACGCAGAGAACTTCATCCTTTCGATATAGGCGCCGCTTGCAAGGGCAACGGTTATCGCAGCAAAGGTCAACTGATAAACGATGAATATGTATTCCGGTATTGTCTTTGCGGCATCTGCAATGCTGTTAACACCGACCCCTGCAAGCAAGAGCTTTGCAGGACTTCCTATGATTCCCGAGATGTCTGTTCCAAATGCAAAGGTATAGCCGTAAATCACCCATAATACGCTCACAATACAGAATGTCACAAATGACATGGCAATTGTGTTAAGAGTGTCTTTGCGCTTTGAAAGGCCGCCGTAAAAAAGCGCAAGTCCCGGAATCGTCATGAGCATAACAAGGGCTGTTGCTACAATCATCCACGCAGTATCCCCCGTATCAACCTTCAATGGAGCAGGCGCAGGGGGTGCCGGCTGAGTAGGAACAACCTGCTCAGCCGCAGGGGGGGTGGCCGCCTGTTCTTCTGCAAACACAAGGCCTCCTATGCATAAAAGGCTTAATAATACTAACAAACTCACCAATCGTTTCATTTCAATCCTCCTTACTTGATTTATCTATATGGTTTTACCATGTGTACATCACGCCGAGGGCGATGGTATCCTGGCTCTTTTTCCTGCCGGAATCGAATGATTCTTTATTAGACCAATCGTGCCGGTATTCAGGTCTTAAAATAATCGACCTGGCCACTCTGAATTCAGGGGTTAAGGTTATCTCTTTCAAAGCCTGAGGTGTCCCTGTCCTTACACCCTTATTATCCTTGAAATACTCAGCCCTCATAGAAAGACTGTAGAAATCATTAAAGTCATATTTCACTATTCCAGCGATCCCGTACCACTTTGCATTACTGCCATCCGGGGCTGCTTTTTGCTCTGTCCCATAATCTGCATTCAGGATAAAGGATAGATTCTTTATCGGCTTGATAGTCCCAACCCAGTCAAAGAGGAATCTGTCGTTTGAATTGTTACGATCCTGTTCAGGCCCGTACATCAGGTTAAAAGTCAATGCAAGCTGCTCAATTGGTGTATAGCCTACACTGAGACCGACTGTTTTCCCTTTATTGTTGTCATCTGTGTTGTCCCAGCCGTTTACAATGTGGAAGGATGCACTAAGGGCATCAGAAAAGGGATAACTTATTTTCAGCCCTGTGTGGGTAAAAGGTATCGCATAGTTAAAGAGAAATGAGCGAGAATAATTCGGATTATCCTTTGCTTCTATCACCTCAGCGCCGTGGAATGTGACAAACTTACCGAAATCAAACCTTAGCCCTTTGCCCAAGGGCGCTACATAGCTTACATATGCCTCGGTAAGGTCAAAGGCATCGGTGTCTCTCGGAGACTGACCTGATTTAATGCCAAGTCCGAGCGAATGTATCCACTTCGCTGTCTCCCCTGCCGAGAGCTTCAGTTTAAAGCCAACACCGCCGGTGGGCGCATCTTTTGTAAATACCAACTGGGCAAGATCAAGCGTAAAACTGTTTGCCTTATGGTCGAATACCCTTAGCTCATTTTCCTGGGAATCAGGATTTCTGAAGTTATAGGTATAGCCACCCTGTAGATATATGCTCAACCCGAGTAACTTCTTAATATCATCCGCCGTCATAGCAGCCTTCTTCTCCTCCGCATACAAACCGGTTGCCGAAAGCATTAAGGCAATTGCCAAAACCAAAACCTTTAAACCTTTCATCACACACCTCCCAGTTTTTTAAATTGCAGGAACCCCGCATTACTTTTTAGATATTTTCCTGTCTACCGTCTACTTCCTCCTGACTACTGCCTTTATCCCCCTCCTTTCTAATCCCGTATTTTTTGATCTTGTAGCCGATCATTCTTTCGGTTATGCCGAGCTTTCTCGCTGCCCTCGCCATAACCCAATCACATTCCTTGAGGGCATTGATTATCTCCTCCCTCTCAATCTCCTTTACCCTATCCTTCAGTGAACTGTTCATTTTTTCACCTCTAAAAAGCCAGAATCGTGCCAATGCTTATGTCATTGATTTATAAAGAAATCTCATTTAAGAACCCTTACATTTTTGTATGTTTCTACAATTTTGTAGGTTCAAAATTGTAGGAATTAAAAGATATACCCGCTCTCTCCATGCTGTGACTGGTCGAGTCCGATATGCTCCTGCTCCTCGTCAACCCTTAGACCTACCATCCTGTCAACGATTTTAAGAATAATCAGAGTAGCCGCAAAGACAAATGCATAGGTCGCCACTACAGCAATGGCCTGAATGCCGAGGAGAGGCGGGTTTCCAAAGAATAAACCATCCTTGCCTGCCGGGTTTATTGCTGTGGATGCAAAAAGTCCGGTGGCCAGCGCACCCCATGTACCTCCAACTCCGTGAATACCTAAGACATCGAGGGAATCATCATAGCCGAGCCTCTGCTTCAGATTTACCGCCATATAGCAGAATACGCCCGCGCCTATTCCGATGAGTATTGACGATAGGGGGCTGACAAACCCTGCTGCCGGCGTTATGGCAACAAGCCCTGCCACTGCTCCGCTGACTGCGCCGAGGGCAGTTGGTCTGCCCCTCTGAATCCATTCGACAGCGAGCCAGCTCATTGCAGCAGCGCCTGTAGCGGTATTTGTGGTGACAAATGCAACAGAGGCAAGCCCTCCTGATGTAAGGGCGCTGCCTGCGTTAAATCCGAACCACCCGAACCACAGGAGTGCAGCTCCGAGGATGGTCATTGGTAAGTTATGCGGGGGCATTGCCTCCATTCCATAACCCCGTCTCTTTCCTATTACAAATACAGCAGTAATGGCAGCAATGGCTGAATTGATATGAACAACCGTGCCTCCTGCAAAATCAAGAGCACCCAGTGTGCCTCCTATCCATCCGCCTCCCCATACCCAGTGTGCCAATGGAGAATAGACAAATGTCAGCCAGAGTACTGAAAAGAGGATTAATGCAGAAAATTTCATTCTCTCAGCAAATGCCCCTGTAATAAGGGCAGGTGTGATGATGGCAAACATCCCCTGAAACATCATGAAGATGAGATGGGGGATTGTGGGCGCAAGAGGCGCTGACTCCTGACCAACATTCCTGAGTCCGATCCATTCAAGACCGCCGATAATGCCCCATTTGTCAGGCCCGAATGCAAGGGTATATCCCCAGAGAACCCATATAACACTTACAATGCAAAGGATGGCAAAGCTCTGCATGATTGTGCCGAGGACATTTTTCCTCCTGACCATACCGCCGTAAAAGAAGGCAAGCCCCGGGGTCATGAGCATAACAAGGGCTGTTGAGATAAGCATCCATGCAGTATCACCCGTATCTATCTTCTGCGGAGCCGGCGCTGTTTGTACCTCGGCAAAAGAGACCCCAGTTAGGGCTAAAAGACATAATAAAATCATTATTCCTAATAGTTTCATTTTGTTGCCTCCATTAATCCTTTATGACATCTATTTTTGTGTTAATAGCGCAGCCTTTCTCTTTACAGCAGGCTTAAATCCAGTCTTTCCGTCCTTCGTCTTATACCTCTCTGCAACAATTGCATCAATCTTTGCCATATCTAATTCTGGCGGCGCAGCGCCTGCCTTCAGTATTGCCTCTTTCGCCAACATCTCAGCCTGCCTGCCCTGGTCAAGGGCATCTCCCAGCACTCGCAGCGCCTCTGGCGGGTTGTGAAAGCCCATGCTGTTTTCAGCGCCTATCCATGTATTGCGGTAATACGCCTCTTCATATATCTCCTTAGCCTTTTTAATCACTGCCTTATCCGAACGGGGATTTTTCTCTGCTGCCTCAATCATCAATGCTGCACGGGCAACCGAATATCCTGCCTTTGTGAACATATGATTCACCCTGTCCTGAATATTCAATACCTGTTCTTTCAACCACTCAGGGCTCTGGTTGTGGCACTGCATGCATGCCTTCATATTCTTTTTAAGCGGGCTTTCCCATCTGTGGGAAGAGATCTTTTCTTTGCCAACCCTTTCGTAAGGCATATGGCAGTCGGCACAGGCAACGCCTGCTGCCCAGTGCACGCTGCCGGGGGATGAGAAAAGTTCAAACTCGGGATGTCTGATATGTCCCATCTTCTGGTCAGTGACCTTGTGCTTCCATTCCCTCAAATTTTCGTCCTTAATCTGCTTTATCACTGCCTCAATGGTGATATTTCCCCATTTACCACTCCTCCACGGAAATAAAAGGCCCGCAGACTTGTTATCTCTGTCCTTTGGTATGGAGTAAGTTACATGGCACTGTGCGCAGACGAGGCTTCGCAGTTCCTGTCTTGTTAATTTATCAGGGTCTTTGCCTATGGCCTTCAATGCCTCTATCAATGTCCAGCGATTTATCCTGAGATCCATAGTCTTCGGGTCATGGCAGTCAGCGCAGACAACACCCATTTCCCTGTGTTTTTCAGGAATCTCCTTCCAGACCTCGTCATAGGGCTTGCTGAAATAATTAACCTTCAATCTCTCCTTCAGTTCAGGCGCATAGGGAGTCTTGCATGTCAGGCATACACCACCAGCCTTTCTGCGAGTTGCATCAATCTTCAACTGGTCTTTTAGCATATCCGTATGGCCATTCGGCTCATTGTATTCTATGCCCATTCCCCATCCATCAAAAAGCACAAACTGGAATGGCCAGGGGCTCAATCTATCCTCGTCATCGTTTCTGTATTTGCTGTATCTCTTCGTCCTTTCTTTGTTCTTTAAATAGCTGTCATAATGGGCTGGATATACCCTGCCCCATGCAGCGGGGTCTTTTTCCCCTTCTGGTATGGTTATTGGTATTGCAACGGTCTTTGCCTTTTGTTCACAACCAAATGCAAAAATACTTAGAAGCAGTAAACTAAAGGCCATTAGATAACTTTTCTTCTGCATTGTAATCCTCCTTAAATTAATTCGGTGTCTGTGTCAGTTGTCAGTGCCTGCCACTGACACTGTCACTATTCACTGTCACTGACCTTGAATTTCTATCAATACCCATGTGCAATCCCTCTGTGGCATTCCCAGCATTTCCTTTCACTGTTGTGAAGGATGCTTGCCACAAGCTGTTCATGACACCTCACACAATTACTCATGACAGCATCTCCGCCATGTTTTGATATTCTGATAAGCACAGGGTCTTTGTTGAGCAGATATGCATAGCCGTGATAAATGCCATCCCTGGTCTTGCCTGCTAATTTTGTAACAATACTCTCTTGCGGCACATGACAGTCACTGCATCCTGCCCAGTTTCTGTGCGATGAGTGTGTCCAGTTTCTGTACTCCCCTTTCATCACATGGCAGGATATGCAGAACTCAGGTTTATTTGTGTAAGTCCATGCACCTTTTACTGCAAGGGGAATAAGCGGGATGAGTATGACACCTGCAATAACGAGAGCCAGCAAGACTCTATAAGACATTCTCAAAGGTTTTTTTCTTATTACCTTCACAATCTTACCTCCTTAAACAGAAACTGGATGAACTTTATCTTTTATTGCTTTCCGATAAAAGGTTTAGCCAGAATCATGCCAGAGCATATCTCCTTGATTTATAAAGAAACCATTAGGAGGAAACAGCTACATTTTTGTATGCCACTAACAATTTTGTAGGCTCAAGGATGTGAAGGCTGCTACTGCGGAGGCGTCTATTCAGTCTTCCAATTTACTTAACGACTGCGAAACATATATCGGCAATTATCGCTAAAATGGAGAGCAGGAAAATAATAAAATAATTTACATTTTCAGGGGATTTTCTTATGGATGAAAGGAGATAGATGACCACCTCCCTGTCTTCATCTGTAAGACATGTATTTGCCTTTACCTTTTCAATCAATTGGAAATTTTCAATGGCCTTTTTCCTTTTCTCTGAGATGTAATACCTGTATAAGAAAAAGACCATATAACCTATTGCTCCCACATACCATACAGGTCTCACCCACGAAGGCTCAATACGCTGAAAAACTATAATCGCCCTGAAGGCAATAGCCGAGACGATGCCCAGGGCAAAGAAGCAGTAGATTACGGACGGTGGGAGTGTATGTGGTTTTTTCTCAGCCATATGGTTGAATTATTTTAGATGAATATTTTTAATTTTTCAAAACATTTAAGGTCTTCGCAAAACCGGTCAAGACATGATGTATCACAATGCCTGCAAGGAACCCTATAGTAAGGTTATTCAGCAAAAAGCCCAGACCTGCAGTTGCCGAGGCAATCAAAATGGCTGTTCTGTCTTTCAGGATATCCTTTATAAAAAGTGAGTGCTGCACCCCTACATAGAAGAGCAAGACACCCATGATGCCCTTTGGAAAGGCTGATACCACTGATAATGCAGAATGTCCGAAAAGAATCGCCAATGCAATAAGTGTAAAACCTATGATATAACCTGATTTCTCACTGGTTGCGCCAAACTTGCAATGCGCTGTCAGTCCGCCGCATCCATGACACATTGGAGCGCCGCCCATAACACCCGATATGATATTTGCAATACCAATGCTCAGGGGAATGCTTTTAAGATTAAGTCTCTTAGCCCTTTCGCTATAGAGTATCCTGCCTGTTGCCTCTGTTGCTACTATGGCATTGCCGAATGTTAATGCTATCTGCGGCAGGACAAGTAATGTAAGTCCTACCCACAAATTATCTAATCCGGGCATATCTGGCGTTAAAGGCACAGGGCCAATCGAAACCGTTTTGATTCCCTTTAAAGAAAGGACTATCCCAAGTATCAGAACAGGGATAAGGGGCGGTATCCTCTTTATTACAAAAACACATGCTATCAGGATTATCCCGACAATTGCAGCAATAAGAATATCATCGGTCATGAGATTTAGTGATGTTTTTACAAGCATCATGCCCAATCCTAATTGTATTCCCCTTATTACAGATGCAGGGAAGATGCCGCCGAGTTTTACACTTAACCCTGTGAATGCAATGACAAGCAAGATGATTCCCATGGCAATACCGCCGGCGGCCATCACCTCACTGCTCAGCCCTGTGGCAATTGCAATGGCTGACATTGCCTTAAGGGGTTGAACAGGCATTGTGATCTTAAAATAATAGGCAGATGCCACATAGAACAGTCCTGCCATCAAAAATAGCGCCGTCGGATTAAATCCATTCTTTACTATTAACGCAATGGCAATGGGGAATAAAACACCTATATCGCCAAAGGCGCCTGATAAGTCCCACATGAAATGCTTTACTTTGCCTGAGAAAACTCGCATTGCATCTCCTTATTTTCCGCACTGAATAGTTTAGCCTTTTCACCGCATACACCGCAATCTTCATCCCTGTGGATATTGAGCTTCCTGAACTCCATATCAATGGTATTAAACACGAGCACCTTTGAAAGCAGAGGCTTCCCATAGCCTGTGAGCAGCTTGATCGCCTCGATGGCCATCAGGCATCCGAGCATTCCCGAGACAGCGCCAAGAACCGGGAAGCCCAGCTCCTCCCATTCATTATTATCTTCGGGATACAGACAATTCAGGCATGGGGTCTTTTCAGGGATGACATTGAAAATATAACCCTCCATGCCGTTCATGGCTGCCTCCACCATCGGAATATCCTTTCTTATGCACGCATTGTTTAACACCCGCCTTTCATGGAAATTAGGGCGGGCAGAAAGAGCAATGTGAACTTCGTTGAGAAGTCTATCAACATTATCTCCTGTAATTCTTTCATTGTATATCTCAACCTCTACATCTGGATTTATGTCCTCTATGCTTTTCATGGCCTGGATAACCCTGCTCTTCCCAATCCAGTCATGCCTCATCAATATCTGCCTGTTCATGTTTGAGAGTGTAAGGTTTCCGTAATGGGCAAAGACCAGCTTTCCTATGCCTGCAACTGCAAGATACAGTGCAGCAGTCCCTCCAAGCCCGCCTATTCCCGCGATAATCGCAGTGGAATCCTTCAGCCTCTGCTGATGCTCCGTGTCAAACCCATCAAGCATCAATTGCCTGCGGTAGCGCTCACGTTCCATATCAGTTAACCATCTCACAATATTCCTCTCCGATCCTCGCATTCAATATCTCAAGCTCCATATCCTTGTCTTCTCCGAGAATTCCGCATGCATCGGCCCTGCACTGTTTGCAGTGGGTCATCTGCGGAACATACTGAATGCACTTGTCCCTCATGCCATTAATCACTTCACGGGAAGGCCTCTGCAAATACTCAAATTCTGCCTGGGGTATCAGAGGCATTATGTTCATTAAATCAGCCCCCTTCCCCCCTGCAAGCCACGCAACCAAAGGGATCTCGGTGTCGTTGATGCCGGGGATTAAAACGCTGTTCACCTTTACAATAAGCCCTGCATCAATGGCGTTTCTCAGTCCTCTCCACTGGTTGCACAATAGGCACTCTGCCGCTTCTCTTCCTGTGTATTTACGCCCTCTGTATGAGACCCACGAATATATCTTCTCTGCTGTTTCGGGCATTACAGCGTTGATAGTAATGGTGAGGCTTCTCACTCCTGATCTCACGAGGTCTTCAAGTCTGTCGGAAAGATAAAGACCGTTTGTGGAAACGCATAGAATAAGCTCGGGGAATTCCCTGTTAATTGCCCTTAGTGTCTCGAAAGTTGTATCGTTTGCCAGAGGATCTCCAGGCCCTGCAATTCCGATTACGCTTATGCGCTCGTTTCTATCTACAAGAGTCCGTACCCGTTCCAAAGCCTCTGACGGAGTCAGAACCTTGCTCGTAATTCCAGGCCTCGATTCATTGGCGCAGTCATATTTCCTTATGCAGTATCTGCACTGTATATTGCACGCAGGCGCAACCGGAAGATGTATCCTGCCGAACTTGTGATGCGCCTCCCTTGAAAAGCACGGATGGCTGTCAATAATGCTTCTGCTCTTGCGTATCGTTAAATGCGGTATCATGATATCACCTTTCCTGTCTCTTTTTATTTCATAATAAGATAAGCAAAAGAGGTGCCAGCCTCATGGGGCATTGATAATCAAGGATTTGGAGAGCTACGGGTAGAATATGCAGCTCCATTAATGTAAGCAGATGTACATTTTTGTCGTCTTATGTATATTAGAAAAGCGTGCTTAGAGAAACTTTCTCATGCATACAAGTCTGGTATCGCTCCAGCCATTACCTGCATAAAATTTCAGCGCCTTTACATTATCCATGTCTCTAAGCAGATGAAGCCTCGAAATGTTTTTCGCAGCACACCATTTAAAGATATCAGAAAGAAGTCTTGTCCCTATACCGTTACCCCTGTAATCCCTCTTAACAATCAAGTCTTCAAGCAACCCGACATCTCCCCCTTCTGCGGTAGAAATCAATATCTGCACAGAGCACATGCCGATTATTTCGTCACCTTTCTCTGCCACAAACACAGCCGATGAACCGGATATGTCGCTAAGCAAAAATCTCAGCCCCCGGACCTGCTTTTCCCTGTCGGGGCTGAAATCAGACTCTATTGAGAAGAGTTCGGAAAGAAGATCACACATCCCGGGTATATCATCTGCCCTTGCAGGTCTGATCGAAAAGTCCATAGCCGGAGTACCTCCTGCCTCTTTAATCATACCGCTATGTGCACATGGCATCTTTTTGTGCATGCCTTTGAGCAAGCCTCACAACCGATGCAGTTTTCAGGTTTTGCAACGGACATGACCTTATTGCCCATGTCGTCTCCGTATTCGTCCTCTCCCTCAAAGGGCTTCTCTATGAGTTCAAGCACATCCCTGCTGCAGACCTTGTAGCACCTGCCGCAGCCTATGCATTTTTCCACATCGATGGATTCGATAAATTTAGGCGTCCATTCCTTCCCGCCCCTTGTGTAACCGATAATAGCCATAATTCCTCCTTTTCTTGAATTACTCTCTTACAAAACGATACCGTAGGGTTCGACTGTATTGAAGCAAAATTTCTGGGTTCTCTGAGGGGCAAAGTAACGACTGCCCCAAACATTGCACTTGCGAAAACATTCTATTCTTTATTGCCTATAAACCAGTGATGAGGACTAATTAATTTTGCGAAAGACGGGTGAACCCTACGGTATCAAACTGAACAGTCCTTACGCTATCGCTTCTCCGTCGTGCTCCCCTGTCCTCACCCTCACAGCTCCTTCTATCGGTGATACAAATATCTTTCCGTCTCCACGCCTGCCTGTCTGGTTGACCTTTATTATCGACTTCACTACTTTTGTCACCACATCATCCGGCACAACTATGGTGAGCATCCTTTTTGGCACATAAAGCGCAACCTTCGGCAAGGTATGCTCAAGGGCGTATGCCGAAGGTGTGGGAGTCAGCTTAACTGCGGTGCAAAAACTGTCAGGCATCTCCGAATCCATCTCCGCACACATAGCGCCCTTTTGTTTTCCCCTTCCCTCAACACTCTGGATGGTGAGGGATGGGTAGCCCAGTTCTTCAAGCACCTGCTTTGTCTCAGGGAGCTTGTCTCTTCTGATAATTGCCGTAATCTCTTTCATAGACCTGCCTCTCCTGTTCTCACAGTATATGCAGCCTCAACAGGACTTACGAATATCTTTCCGTCTCCGATGAAGCCTGTCCTCGCCTTATCCTGGATAATTTTTACGACCTTGTCCACATCCCCGGTATCAACAACCGTCATAATAAGTGTCTTTGGGAGTTCATCGTAATGCACAGGACCTACCTGAAGCCCTTTCTGCTTTCCCCTGCCGAATACCGGCATCTTTGTAAGGGACGGGAAGCCCGCGCCCTCCAATGCAAGAACAACCTCCTGCTCCTTTTCCGGTCTGATAAATGCCCTGATCATCTTCATTTTTCTTTCCTCCTTTTTTATTAAAAGTGTCAGTGTCAGTTTTCCGTGTCTGTCACTGACACTGTTCACTGACACTAATCACTATTCATCGCCTTTCTCAGCCACGGCGGCGGCGATTTCTTAAGGGTCTCCATAAGTTTTTGTAATGACTCCTCAATGGAGACTATCTCCTTCACCTTAATGGGCATCATGCCCTTTCTTACAAGCCTTGCTGCAGAAGGACCTCCTATTTCGGTTAGATACACGATTTTGCAGTCCGAAAGCTTATCAACTTTTCTTTGAACCCTGTCATCATGCACCTCACCCATTCCCTTTGTATCCTCGATTTCCATGTCCCTGCCGTCAGCAAACTTCCTCATTTCAACAAACCTGTAGCCGTCTTTTGTAAGTTCGTATATGGCGAACATTCCTGCCCTGCCGAAATGCTCGTCAACATTGACCCCGTCTGTTGTCGCAAATGCAACTTTCATAGCACACCTCCTTACTTATGTAGAGGTAAGGCATGGTATTTGAGCGGACTTAGGCAGCCCAAGCGTGACATGGATGTCTAAGCGGGCTGGCTCAGCCTCGCAGAAAGGCTTGGATGCCTTTCGAGAATGAGCGAAAATACTATGCCTTACCAATAACAACATATTAATGCGCCCTCATCATTAAATTCGCAATATCGTTGATAAGTCCGAGCGTTCCACTGTATCCAATAGTAACCTTGTGATTGTTTCCCAAAACCTTATACACAGGAAACCCCATCTGATACAATGGCACCCCAAGCCTCTTTGCCGTATCTTCTGCATGGGAGTTCGAGATGAGAAGATTGAAATCTCCCTCGACTGAAAACAGGCCGCTTCCATTTGTATCTACTTCAAAAACCTCTGCCCCCATATCTTCGAGCCAATGCACTGTCTGCATCGAAAGATCCGGCTCAAGTGCAACGCAGATTTTTTTATTGCCATAATAAAAATGCGCATCCCTCATACCATCAATGAGAATCCTTCTCTGCCTCCCGTATTTCGCCGGCACCTGTTTTCCGCTCAACATGGAAAGCGCCTCCATAAACATATCTGTATCCTTAAGCCCTGATATGCCTTCAAATACCCTGTACTCTATGCCGAACCTTTCTTTTAAAATCATTGCGGCAGACTCCATGCTTGCGCCTATGGCAATGGTAAACCCGGATGAACCCATATTCCTTATCTCATCTATTTCTGTGCCACCTGTCGAGAGGGCTGAAAATCCCTGTCTGCTGCCGTCGAGCGCAGAAAGATCGGGAAGCATTATGGGCTTTAAACCGAAAGATTCGATTATATCCCTCACTTCCGTAAAATCAGCAGGAGTAAGATGAGAACCGACAAGAATATTAATCTGTCCCTCTGTAAACCGTGAACTGTGAACCGTGAACTGCAGTAGTGCTTCCACTGCCTTTGCATATCCTGTCTCAAGCCCGCCTTCATAATCGGGTGTAGAAACATTAAGAATATTGCACTGATGGTGTTCGGCCTGAAGCTGCTTTACGATACCAGAAACATCATCGCCTTTCACTTCAGAGAGTCCTGATGTGAGAATACCGATGACATCAGGCCTGTTTTTTTCTACAAATCCATTGACCGTCTTCATTATATTCTCTTCGCTTCCCATCACCACATTTTCGGTGAATAGTTTTGTGCTTGCCAAAGCGATAGGCTCCCTGAAATGCTTTGTCAGCAACACCTTTCCGAGGAACGTGCATCCCTGTGCTCCGTGAATAATGGGCAATGCCCTGTCTATCCCCTGAAATGCAATCGCAGCGCCTATGGACTGAGAATGCTTCAAAGGATTAATTACAACACTTTTCCTCGATCTTTGAGCATATGTCTTATTCGACATATATGACCTATGCCCTGCATAAAATCTCATGCTGTTGCTTATCTGCTCAGCCAAATTTATCAGTCCTTCGTATCCTGCATAAGCAGTATGCCTTTCCTGATTCACATCAACAAAAGGGAAACCTTCTTTTATTGCGAGATACTGGTTCCTTCCTCCTGCCACAAGGACATCAGCATTCCTCTCTTTAATAAGTTTAAGAAGATTTTTAGGAGTAACATCCTCAATAAGAGGGGCATCTGCACCTAATATCTCTTTCATCTTCTCTTCATCCTCAAATGTGCTCTTCTTCGTTCCTATTGCGACAATCTCTATACCCAAATCCATGAGAGCGGAAATGAACGACCAGCTCTTCACGCCGCCCGTGTAAAGCACAGCCTTCTTGCCTTTGAGATGGTCATAAGCCTTCAGTCTTTCTTCGAGTTTTTCTTCTTTACAGGCTATAATCCTTTCAACCCTTTCTACCAGATTCACTTTGTAACAATTTATGTTTGAGAATTTATTTTCATAAAATCTCCCCTCACCCCTCTTTGCCAAAGAGGGGGATTGAGTCTCCCCCTTTGGAAAAGGGGGATTAAGGGGGATTTTTAAATGCGAATCAGTATTAGTCCTGTCTGTGTTCTGTAACCCCCTGGCTATTGCCCTCATCGCCTTTGCCATCTCTGTCTTTCCGAAGAAAGAAACCTCTATATATGGAATGCCGTATCTCCTTTCCATCTCCCTTGCTATGTTTATCAATGCGCGGCTGCATACAACCACATTGAGCTTTGCTTTGTGGGCATATGTTATCTCTTCAAATGTCGAATCGCCTGTAATCCTTGAAAGAACCCTTATCCCGGCTTCCTTTAAAATAGGTTCAACAAGCCATAAATCCCCTGCTATGTTGTATTCGCCGATGAGGTTTATGTCGTAGTCGGTTGTAAATGATGGGTTACCTGTACCTATTACATAATCCAGAAGCACTTCACCCGCTATCCTGTTGCCTAAATTTTTCGGCCCGACAAAACCGGGTGCATTTACCGGGATAACTCTGATACCGATTGCCGCCTCGGCCTTTTTACAAACAGCCTCTATATCCTCTCCAGTGAGTCCGCTTACGCATGTGGCATAGACAAATATCCCCTTTGGCTTCACCGATTCATAAGTCCGCAAGATTGCATTGTAAAGTTTTTCTTCAGAGCCATACACAATATCCATCTCGCTCATATCTGTTGTAAAACCCATTCTGTGGAGGTTTCCCTTTGAAGACAATGCGCCTCTGCCTTCCCATGAATTTCCGCAGCATGCAATAGGACCGTGAACAATATGCGCTGCATCCGCAATGGGCTGGAGCACTATCATGGCGCCGTCAAAGGCGCACGACTCCCCACCCCGTGAACGGCAGACTTTCTCTTTTTTCTCCCGTTCACAGCCGCTCTGCATTAATTTGTCTATGCCTGTCAGCATTTCAACCTCTTTTCTACCTGATCACATCAAAACTTGTTGTGTTGATGGTCTTTCTATCCATCTCATCAAGAACAGTGTTCACCACCCAGTTCACCAGATTTATCACTCCCTGATAGCCTATACTCGGATACCTGTGGAGGTGATGCCTGTCGAACAATGGGAAACCGATTCTTATAAGCGGTGTGCCTGCATCCCTCCAGAGGAATTTTGCATATGAATTTCCTACGAGGAAATCAACAGGCTCTGTAAACATCAGCGACCTCAAATGCCACATGTCTTTGCCGATATAGACCTTTCCCTCTGCTCCAAATGGACTTTCGCTCAAAAGATTGTATGCATCCTCTTCAAATTTCTTGTCGCCCATAGTGCATACGATATGCACCGGCACTCCTCCCATCTCCATCAAGAAACTTATCAGCCCAAGCAACATGTCAGGGTCGCCGACCAAAGCAAATCTCTTTCCGTGTACATAGGGGTGGGAGTCTATCATCGCATCAACTGCACGGCCTCTCTCATCCTCTATCTCCTTTGGTATGGGCTTCCCGGTGATTTTGCTCACTCCATCGAAAAACGCGTCGGTATTCTTTACCCCTATAGGCGGAAGCACAAGAGTCTGCTGATTCCACTCCTTTTTGATGTAGTCCATGGTCTTCAGAGTTGAATACTTCTGGAGCGCAACAGTGGCCTTCGCGTTTATCGAATCAGCCGCATCCACAAGAGGCGTGCCTCCGGGATAAAGCTTGTACTCTCCTGTATTCGGAGAATCGAATATATCGCTCACATCGGAGAGTAGGGTAAAATCAACGCCCATAATCTTCAGCATTCTCTTGATCTCATGATAATCACCTGTATAGGTATCAAATCCGGGAATTATATTTATCTTTCCATTAGGCTCGCCCTTTTTGCCTGCTGTAATGGTTGAGAGTATCCCCTTCATCATGTTGTCATAGCCGTTAATGTAAGAGCCCACAAAGCTCGGCGTATGAGCAAAGGGCACAGGGAGGTCTTTGGGGATTACTCCCTTTTCCCGCGCTGTCCTTATATAAGCATTAAGGTCGTCGCCGATGACTTCAGCCATACAAGTCGTGGAGACCGCAAGCATCTTTGGATGGTAAAGGGTATAGGCGTTCTCCAGTCCTTCGAGCATGTTGTTCAGCCCACCAAAGACTGCAGCGTCCTCTGTCATGGATGTGGATATGGCTGCAAAAGGCTCCTTGAAATGCCTGTTCAGATGGCTCCTGAAATAGGCCACGCAGCCCTGCGCACCCTGAACAAAGGGCATTGTGCCTTCAAATCCCGATGCGCAGAAGATAGCGCCCAAAGGCTGGCACGCCTTTGCAGGGTTTATTTTTATATTCTGCCTCTTAAAATTCAGCTCCTTATACTCCTCTGTCTTTGTCCATTCAGCCACTTCATTTACTTTTTCTGCAGGCCACGGGTCCTCAAACTCCCTCTTTCTCTCAAACTGCTCGCAATACTCCTGTTCCTGAAAAAGCTCGTTATGGTCTCTTATTTTTAACAGTTTCATCTCTTCCTCCGTATCAAATCCCATGTGGGGCTGTTTACCGTCATATCCATATCGCGGGCGAATACAGGGAACCCGTCAAAGCCGTGATACGGCCCGGAATAATCCCATGAATGCATCTGCCTGAAAGGCACTCCCATCTTATGGTATGAATATTTCTCCTTTATGCCTGAGCCGACCATGTCCGGCCTGAGCCTTCTCGTAAACTCCTCAAGCTCATAGAGCGTGGCGTCATCCATGATCACAGCACCTTCCTTCATCTCAGGGTATGTCCTCTTGTAATCATCGTTATGCCCGAACTCATATCCCGATGCCACAACCTCCATGCCTAAGTCTTCATAAGCGCCTACAGTATGTCTCGGTCTCAAACCACCTACATAGAGCATCACCTTCTTGCCTTCAAGCCGCGGCTTGTATTGTTCGACAACTGCATCCATCACAGGCTTGTATTTCTCTATCATCTTCTCTGCATTCTCCTTAATAGTGTTGTCAAAATAAGAGGCTATCTTTCTCAGGCTCTGGTATATCTTTGTCGGGCCGAAGAAGTTGAACTCAACCCATGGGATGCCGTATTCCTCTTCCATGTGCCTGCATATATAGTTCATGGAGCGGTAGCAGTGGACGAGGTTCAGCTTTGCTTTTGTAGCAATACCGAGTTCATTGACAGATGCGTCTCCTGTCCATTGGGCAATGACCCTCAGACCCATCTCTTCGAGCATCTTTCTCGATGCCCATGCATCTCCGCCGATATTGTAATCTCCTATCAATGCCACATCATACGGTGTTGTCTTCTCCAACTTTCCCTTGCCGAGCACATAATCCCTGATAGTGTCATTCGCAATATGATGGCCGAGGGACTGGCTCACGCCCCTGAACCCTTCGCAGCGCACAGGCACAATCGGGATGCCGAATTCCTTGGCTACCTTCTTTGATACTGCTTCTATATCATCTCCTATAAGCCCGACAGGACATTCAGAAAGAATGCCAATTCCCTTTGCGAGCGGGAAGAGTTCCTTCAGCTCATGCAGGGCAGCGTCAAGTCCTTTATCGCCGCCGTAAACGATGTCCTTTTCCTGAAAATCGGTTGTTATGTGCATTGTGCCAAAGGTGTCAATGCCTGTCTGTCCGTTGTAATAATTTCTCCTTGCCCACCAGCTATACTGGCCGCATCCGATGGGACCATGGCTTACGGTAATCTGGTCTTTGACAGGGCCCCATACAACACCTTTTGCTCCTGCGTATGCGCATCCCCTTACAGTCATGACACCGGGTCGTGATTTTATATTGGATTTGACCTGACATGTGCTGCACTGACCTGAAGGATCATTGGCAGCTAAATGTTTGGCCCTGTCCTTCCGTGCCTTTTCCGGATATGCCTCCAGAACTTCTTCTATCATCTTCTGGGTCTCTTTTATTGCTGTGCTCATTATTCCTCCTCATTCAGTGTCAGTGGTTAGTGTCAGTGTCGGTAATTTTTTCTACTGACACTGAAAACTGACACTTACACTGTTTTTACGCTGCCGCCTCTTCGCTTTCGAGGATGCCAAAGTCCATGAGCAACTGCTCAAGCTCATCCATGCTCATAGGAGTAGGGATAACAAGGTTTTTGTTTTCCGCTATCTTCTTGGCGAGCGCCCTGTATTCATCTGCCTGAGGGTGTTCAGGAGAATATTCGATGACCGTCATCCTCCTCAACTCAGCCCTTTGCACCTGATTGTCCCTCGGCACAAAATGGATCATCTGAGTATTGAGCCTCTTTGCAAGCTCGGAAATCAATTCATATTCCTTGTCAGTCTTCCTGCTGTTGCAGATAAGACCGCCGAGCCTTACACCGCCGCTTTGCGCATATTTAAGGATACCCCTCGAGATGTTATTAGCCGCGTACATCGCCATCATCTCGCCCGATGTAACTATATAAATCTCCTTTGCCTTCCCCTCTCTGATAGGCATAGCAAAACCGCCGCAGACAACATCGCCGAGGACATCGTAGAAAACAAAGTCGGTGTCTGCTTCATATGCGCCGTTTTCCTCAAGGAAGTTTATTGCAGTGATAACACCGCGGCCTGCGCATCCTACACCAGGCTCAGGGCCGCCTGATTCGGCACATCTGATGCCTCTAAAGCCGGTAAGCAGCACTTCATCAATTTCGAGGTCTTCTACAGTGCCTCTCTCCCTCGCGAGATCCATTACAGTCGTCTGCGCTTTTTTGTGGAGTATCAGTCTTGTTGCATCAGCCTTCGGGTCGCAGCCGACTATCATGCATTTGTAGCCCGCCTCTGAAAGACCTGCAACTGTATTCTGTGTTGTCGTCGATTTGCCGATACCGCCCTTGCCGTAAACCGCTATCTGTCTCATAAAAATCCTCCTGTCAAAATTTTTGATGTCGAGATGATAAAGCAACAGCCGTGCCAGAACGGACAATCCTTGATATTTAAAGATTTTTGTCATCCGGCCTTTACCAATTATCCTTTAATGCATACATTTATGTTTCATTTATTACAAAATTGTTTCATAAGTTTTGCCCTGAAAATTGACAAGCAACCTGTAAGTGATATACTAAAAACAAAAATAAACACGGGAGGCAAGTAAAGATGAAGAAGCTGATTTATGCAGTGTTGTTGGCCGTAGGAATAATGTTTGTGCAGGCTCCGCAAGGCACAGCAGAAGAAAAAGCCGCACCAAAACAAAAGGCAGGAAAGCGCCTTGAAAAGAGAGGCGAAGTAAGGGAACATCGAGGCGAAATGATTGAGAAGAAGGGTGAGCGAAGGGGAAAGAGAGGCGAGATGCTGGAACAAAAAGGCGAAATGATGCAGGAAAGGGCTGAGAAGATGAGAGAGGCCGGGCACGAAAAGGCTGCCGAGAAGATGGAGAAACCCGGCGAGAAGATGGAGCGCAGAGGGGAAATGATGCAGAAGCAGGGCGACATGATGGAGAAGAAAGGAGATCGCATGCAAAGGCAGGGCGATCGCATGCAGAAAAAGGGCGAAGGAATGCGGAAGAGATAAAATCACTTATCCATAAAAGCCCCGATGGGAATCGGGGCTTTTTGTTTTTTAGTTCTGTTATAATCCTCCATGCGTTTTATTGCAGACCTCCACATCCATTCAAAATATTCGCGGGCGACAAGCAAGGATATGTCGCCTGAAAGCATCTATAAATGGGCGCAGATTAAAGGCATTTCAGTAATCGGCACCGGAGACTTCACGCATCCCAAGTGGTTCAAGGAGCTTAATGAAAAGCTCCAGCCGTCAGACAACGGGCTTTTTAAATTAAAAAAAGAGTTCATGACGGGTGACATTCCCGATTCCTGCCGTGCCGATGTCTCTTTCATTCTCACCGCTGAGATAAGCTGCATCTACAGTAAAAACGGGAAGACAAGAAAGATACATTCGATTTTGTTCGTGCCCGACTTTGCAGACGCCGCAAAGATAAACATAGCGCTCGCGAAGATAGGAAATCTCAATGCCGACGGAAGGCCTATACTCGGTCTCGACGCAAAGGAACTTTTAAAGATTGTTCTTAATGAAGCGCCCGACGGCATGCTCGTGCCTGCCCACGCGTGGACTCCTCATTTTTCGATATTCGGCGCGGTGTCGGGTTTCGATTCTTTTGAGGAGTGTTTTGAAGACTTGACCCCGCATATCTATGCGATAGAGACAGGACTTTCGTCAGACCCGCTCATGAACTGGAGGCTTTCGGCACTGGATAAAATAACCCTGCTCTCGAATTCGGACGCCCATTCGCCTGCCAAGATAGGACGAGAGGCTAATATATTCGATACCGACATTTCATATAATGCGATGATGGAAGCTATAAAAACGAAAAAGGGATTTGTCGGAACCATAGAGTTTTTTCCCGAAGAAGGCAAATATCATTATGACGGGCACAGGACATGCGGCATAAGCCTGTCCCCGAAGGAAACCATCAAACATGATTACCTCTGTCCCGTATGCGGCAAAAAGGTTACTGTTGGCGTTATGCACAGGGTTGAAAAACTGGCAGACAGGGGAAATGGTTTTAAGGCGAAGGGTTCTCCCTCCTTCCATTCGATAATCCCATTGCCTGAAATCATCTCAGAGGTTTTAAAGGTGGGACCAAACAGCAAGGCTGTGGATAAGGAATATCAAAACCTCCTTCAGAACCTCGGCAATGAATTCAAGATACTCATGGACGTCCCGCTTGGAGATATTGAAAGAGCAGGCTCGCCGCTTATTCGCGAGGCAATAGCGCGAATGCGCAAAGGTGATGTGCATATAGCACCGGGCTTCGACGGCGAATACGGAAAGATAAAGATATTTGAGGCAGTGGAGAGAAAAGAGATTAAAGGGCAGTCGATGCTGTTCTGAGTACTATTCGCCTTCCCCTTCCTTATAGACAAATCAATATCCTGTCAACAGCATGTATGTATGGCTGAACTCTTTTTAAGGTATTATGATAAAATTAACAGAGGCGGCGTTATGGCACAGACATTAAAGCCAGATAAAAAAATTCATATCCCTCCAGAACTCTTATGGGACTACAAGGAGCCGCCGGATGACATTCTGTGGAGGCTCCAGCGTATTGCTGATTTTTTCCCGCAATACGGAACAGAGAGAGAAACAGTCGAACTCCTTTTTGAATACAGGGACAAGCTCAAGCTGGAAGAAGGGAAGTATAAACTTATAGCCCTCTACAAAGAGGTATGGGATGAAAAGGCCGCTAAAGGGCATACGAAATAACGCTATACTCACAACCGCACAGATCTCCTTGCTTGAGGAGTTTGTCAAATCAGACCTCAGCAATGCCTTCAGGCTGACCGGAGGCACGGCATTGAGCGCGTTTTATCTGGAGCACAGGCTTTCTGAAGATCTCGATTTTTTTTCGCAAGAGAAGATTCCCTTTTATCTGCCTGAGGGGTTTCTGAAATCCCTTAGTTTTGTCGATGTCATCAACCACACAAGGCTTTTTGACAGAAATATTTTCAACCTCAGACTGAAAGACGGCACAGCCTTAAAGACCGAATTCACTTATTATCCGCTCAAGAATGTCGAAGCCGCTGTCACAATTGACGGGCTGCATGTTGACGGATTTCTTGATCTCACGGTGAATAAACTTTGCGCTATGGCAGACAGGTCTGACGCAAAGGACTATATTGATGTTTATTGCGCATTAACTTCTGCTGAACTTGATATAAATGAGATGTTCGCGCTTGCAGAGCAAAAGTGCGAAGTCAAAGGCATAAGGCATATCTTGAAAAGCAGGCTATTGCAGATACCGGACGGAATAGAAAATCTGCCGTTAATGATTTCTGTAACGAAAGAAGATATTGAAAAATTTTTTAAGGCCCGCATCAAAGATATCATCATCAATGAAACACCCTGACTCCACCTCCCTTGACCTCAACGAACAATTCCTTCACGCCCTTCATATAATGGAGGAGACGGATAAAAATGTCTTTATCACCGGCAGGTCAGGGACCGGCAAATCAACTCTGCTTCAGCATTTCAGGAATACTACTAAGAAAAAAATCGCGGTGCTTGCGCCGACAGGCGTTACAGCCATGAATGTGAAAGGGCAGACCATCCATTCATTCTTCGGCTTCAAGCCTGATATCACTCCTGATATGGTAAAGGGAATGCGGCCAAGAGAAAAGGCAATCTATAAAAAGCTTGACGCTATTGTGATTGACGAGGTATCGATGGTGCGCGCCGATCTCATGGACTGCATCGCCGAATTCCTCCACATTCACGGTAAAAGCAAGACACGGCCTTTCGGCGGGATACAGATGATATTTATCGGAGACCTCTACCAGTTGCCGCCTGTTGTTACATCCCGAGATAAGGCGCTGTTTGGAAGCCTTTACAAGAGTCCGTATTTCTTTGATGCGATGGTTTTCGGCAGTGGTTTTGATATGCAGTTCATCGAGCTTGAAAAGGTCTATCGCCAGCGTGATGACAGATTTCTGAACATACTTAATGCTATCAGGAACAATACTGCAACGGATGACGATATAGCGGCGATCAATGCGCGGCACATGCCGGACTTTCATGACGACAAGGGCTTTTACATCTATCTCACCACAACAAACGACCTCTCAGACTCCATAAACACAAGACGGCTCGCCGACCTCAAAGGTAAAGAATACAGCTATCAAGGCATGATTGAGGGAGATTTTAATGCGAAAGATCTGCCCACAGGGCTTGACATCACCCTCAAGATCGGCGCTCAGGTGATGCTCCTGAATAACGACTCTATGGGTCGGTGGATAAACGGCAGCATAGGCAAGGTTACGGGCATTGAAAAGACAAAGGGTGAGCCTGATGCAATCCGCGTGGAGCTTCAGGATGGAGAGACTGTTGATGTCGGGCCTTATACATGGGGAATGTATGAGTTCCATTATGACAAAAAGGCGCGAACAGTCATATCTGATGTGGTAGGCACATTTACACAGTATCCCATCAAGCTTGCATGGGCTGTAACGATCCATAAGGGACAGGGCATGACCTTTGACAGGGTGATCATAGACATAGGCAGAGGTACATTTTCGCACGGTCAGTTGTATGTGGCGCTTTCAAGATGCACAAGCCTTGGGGGAATCATCTTAAAAAAGCCTATCGCAAAGAAGCATATACTCATGGACTGGCGTGTCGTGGATTTTGTTACTAAATATCAGTATAAACAGGCGCAAAAGAGCCTGCCGATTGATGAAAAGCTCTCCATCATAGAAAAGGCCATAAATGATAAAAAGCCGCTTGAAATTGTTTATCTAAAAACAAAGGATGAGAAATCCAGACGCACTATCATTCCACGCTTTGTAGGAGAACTGGAGTACAACGGAAGAAAATTCACTGGAGTTCAGGCTTACTGCACCAAAAGGAAAGATGATAGGGTGTTTCATATAGAGCGGATAATCGAGATTCACCCCGTTAGAAACTATTAGAAATTTTTTAAATAACATTGACAGGGGAAGTTTCTAACGAGATAAAGGCGGTTGAGTAGAAAACAGCAGGCTGGCCTGTTTTAAGGGCAGCACTTTTTTGTGGTATTATAAACTATCTATGGCTTATTTGCTTTTGAAGATAATGATCAATTCCCTTTCCATAGGAATAGCCGTAAAGGTCATTAATGGCATAACCTTTACCGGCGAGTGGTGGAAGATGATCATCGTCGGCGCCATCTTCGGGCTTGTAAACTCCTTCATAAAACCAGTTGCCAAGCTATTTACATTTCCTTTCATCATCCTGACCCTCGGCCTCTTTACTCTCGTTATCAACGCCCTGATGCTCGGCCTCACTGCTTACCTTTCAGACTCCCTGAATCTCGGATTTCATATAAGCGGCTTCTGGCCTGCCTTTAAAGGCGCCCTGCTTGTGAGCATTGTCAGCACAGTCCTCAACTGTCTTGCCGGTTTGAGCATACCTCCCCATGAAGAACGATAGGCAGGCATTTGGAGTCTGATTTTCGTCTCACTCAAAAATCACATACTGTTTTGCCTTTTCGAGCCTCCTGCCTTTAATACCTAAATCTTCAAGGCGGGTGATTCTTTTTTCGCGCCTCATTTTCAGGATCATTCCAACAGTCTTTGGCCCAATTCCCGGCACCCTTAACAATGCCTCTCTATCAGATGTATTGATTCTGACAGGATAAAATTCGGGATGGCTTTCTGCCCACATCTCTTTCGGGTCTTTATCAAGCCTCAGATTACCGGATGTGTCTATGGGAATATCATCCTGCGAAAAACCGTATCTGCGGATAAGAAAATCCACCTGATATAAACGATGTTCACGCTTGAACATACTATCTGGACTGGACAGCACTCTCATCTCTCCCGGAATATCAGGATGTCCAAGCCCCTTCTGATAGGCAGAAAAATAGACTCGCTGGAATTTTAAGCGATTATACAAATTGAACATATATTGTATTATTTCTGAATCAGTCTCATCCGAGGCTCCAACAATGAACTGCGTTGTGCATTTGACCCTCGAATGTCTCATGCCCTGCCCTGTAATCTTTGACATCAGCTTCAGTGGACGGATGATGTCGTTCATATATTCCTTTTTAGCGGAAAGGACATCAAAACGTTTCTTGCCCGGAGTCTCGATATTGAGTGAAACAGCACTCGCCAGTGAAATGGAATCTTCAATGGCTGCGTCTGAGGCACCCGGAATTACTTTCAAATGGATATAGCCTTTGTAGTTGTGTTTATATCTGAGTATGCGGGCAACAGCGTTTATCCTGTCCATTGTGGAATCGGGACTGCCAATAACGCCGGAACTTAAAAATAGACCAAAAACTTTTTTTCTCCTCACATATTCCATAAATATATTTGCCACTTCTTCAGGCTGGAGCGTGCATCGCCGAACATTTGTCTCTGAACGCAGAGGACAGTATTTGCAGTCATTTGAACATGCGTTGGAGAGAAGTGTTTTTAGAAGTATTGAATATCCGCCGTTTGGAAGGGTAACAGGATAGAGCCACTTTCCCTCAAGCCCCCTCCTTCTGCGGTCGTCCTTGTTAGTGCCGCATGCACACGCAAGGTCATACTGTGAGTCATTTGAAAGCAATTTTAGTTTTTCGATGGTATCCATATTTGGATTATATCATGTAAATAATCTAATCCATGGCCTGCCATTCCGCCACTCAACATTCACAAGGGTTTCAAAAAAATCCGAAAGATTGGTTTTTGTCAAAATACTTTTTGTCTTTCCAGCAGAATGCATCTCACCACGCCTCAGCAATAAGGTGTGCTTGAAGACAGGAACAATTTCCTCTATGTGGTGGGAAACATAGATAAGCGTGGGTTTTGAATCCATGCGGTCTATATGTTCAAGGGTTGAGAGCAACTGCTCCCTTGCAAAGATATCAAGTGCAGTGCATGGTTCATCAAGAATCAGTATCTTCGGAGAGCTCATAAGTGCCCGTGCAATGAGAACCCTCTGCTTTTCTCCCTGTGATAATGTGCCGTATAGCTGTTTTGCCAGATGGGCGCAGCCGAGCTGCTCCATGATAATTCTGGCGTGTTTAATATCTTTTTTATCCGGCCTGTCATAGAGGCCTATGGTAGCAAATTTTCCGCTTAAGACTATCTCCTCTGCTGTCTCTGTTGTGTACAGCCTTTCCTGTAGGGATGAACTCACCCATCCGGTTGATTTCCGCAGTTCTCGCACATCACAGTCGCCAAATCGTTTGTCCAAAACACTGATCTCCCCTGTTGACGGCCAGAGGTATCCGTTAATCATATTCAGAAGCGTTGTCTTACCAGAGCCGTTCAGTCCTATAATCGCCCAATGCTCGCCTGGATTGACCTCCCAGTTAATATTTCTCAGGATATGCCTGCCGTTACATATCCATGAGACATTTTTCATGTGAATGACTTTTTCCATTCTTCTCACATTAAAGCAAAAGTTATTTGTATTGTAAAAAATTACATTGCTTCTTTGAAAGTCAAATTTCGATACTATGCACTAAGTTTTTATTCTCCTTGAACTTTTGATAAAATTTAATTAAAGTGAGTTTTATGGTAAGAATCGTATATTCACATACTCAAATGCATATTGTCCTAAAAATGCCGCCATCTTATTATTGAAAAGGATTCTATTTAACAAAGACTTTGTGACGATAACAATGGCCGCTAATGATAAACATAAAATAAAAAATTTTTTAAAACCTGATCAGGTTGAATATTTCGGGCCGTTTGGTATGGCGCGTTTCGGCAATGTGGTACTTATGCGTGGTTTTTTGAATGATGATCAGCACCGAGCATTTATGCAAAATGCTGCAAAAGAATATCCCAATATTTGCAAAAGAACTGATCAACGGATTCATAAAATCTGCGAATTGATTCAGTCCTTTGACCCTTTAAGGCTTTTGCAGTGTGGTTATTTTAACTACTTCATGTCGCATGCAGATAAAACTTCGGAAATAGAGATTGATTCAGAAACTTCCATTGCACTGAGAATGATTGATTATGTTCAAAGTATCATTGCCTCTATTCCTCCGACAAATAAAAAAGACGAAGAATTCAGCCAAGCTAAATGGGATGAACTCGCTTTAGAAGTAAAAAATCTATATTATGATCTCAACTTATCATTTCATATAGCGCACACAGCATATTTACAATCTACAGATAAAAATTATGATGGGGATTATGATGCCTTCTATGTAAAGGCCCAAATGCATTGGGTAAATGTTCGTGGTAATAGATACATGCTGCATAATCTGCCTCATTTGTGGAATTTGCTCTTACCGCACGATGATATTTTTAGAGATTTGTTTAACATAACTATCGACGATTTTATTCAAGGACTTGAAAGATTACAAATTTCGCTCTCCACAGGACTACCAGATGTAACCAAAGAATTGAAAGAATTTCAACAAAAAACCATGGAAGCCCTTGAAGAGAAATTAACCGATGGTGTTACCGAGAAGGACTTGCCTGGATTAATGCGAGAGGTAATTCAGGAGCACGGTTGGAAGGATTGGGAGGAATCATTATTTGGACGTTTTTTGAAGTTTGACCTTTTTGATGTTCAAAAAGTTACAGGACTTCCTGAAAAGTTACTCAAAGAGCTTTCCTGGGAGCCTGGTCAATGCAAAGATTTTTTTGCTCATGGAGCATATGCTGGCTGGCCTTTAAGGCTAATGCCTATTCAAGTGCGTCCATTCCTTGCCATTGATGGACGCTATTATTGCTTTGAACTTGCCAATCTTACAGACAATCTATATCGTGTAATTCAAAGGCTTATCATTCGATTACGTCCAGAATACAAAAAGATTTGGAATGAGCGACAAAAAGTTATCTCCGAAGAATTACCCTTTAGATTTTTTGATAAGTTGTTTCCAAATGCTAAAACTTACCGTTCGATATATCATCAGTGGACAACTGGCAAATCAGGTGAATTAAATTGGTGCGAAACGGATGGCTTAATTCTTTCTGATGACCACTTGATTGTCATCGAAGTAAAGGCAGGGGCTTTTACCTATACACCTCCAGCTACTGACTTTCCGGCATATATGGCTTCTGTCAAAGAGCTTCTTCTGAAACCCGCAGTGCAATCAAAACGGTTTATAGAATATTTGACAAGTAAAGATGAAGTTGTCATTTATGATGAAAATCATAACCCAGTAACAAAATTGAAACATGCTCGATTCCGGCATATAACATCTTGCTGTGTAACTCTCGACAATTTTACGACATTAGCAGCACAGGCTGGAAACCTAAAACCAATTGGAACAGATTTGAAAGATTTTCCCGTCTGGTCTATTTCTATCGATGATTTAATGGTTTACGCTGATGTTTTTGATTCACCCTTAATGTTCACCCATTTCCTTGAGGAGCGTAAGAGAGCCTTCACATCGCCTGCTCTCACTGTTGACGATGAACTCGAACACCTAAGTTTATATCTTAAACACAATAGATATGTTTCTTATGCTGAAGATTTTTATGATACAGAACCAGTTAGATGGCACGGGTACCGCACAGATTTAGATAAATATTTTCATGATTTGCAGTATTCACCTGATACGGCAAAGAAACCAGCACAAGTCCTTCCCAATAGAATTAAAGAAATAATCAGCACTTTAGAAAAAAATCAGAAACATGGCTGTTGCAAAGTAGCAAGATACTTGCTTGATATGGATGGTAACACGCGTGATAATTTCAATGCCGGCATAGAACAAATATTATCAAGACAATCCGAGAAAAGATATATAATTCCACTTTGTTTTCTTGGCGGAATAAAAATTACAATATTTTGTGAACAGAGCGGAATTTCTTCAAAAGATACTCGATGGAAACGAGAATATGTATTGGCCACATTAATCAGAGCAAATGATGATGAAAGGTTAATGCTCACTCTTTATTTTGATAGAAATAATAAAATCTTTGATGCCGATTTTGAGTTTCTTTGTCCAGAAGATATTCCTACAGATCGTTACGCAGATATTGAGAAGATATCAAAGAGACAAGGTGGGAATTTCTTGAAAGCCTATTTAAAGGAAAGTGGAAAAAGAAAAATACCGAGAAATGAGGTATGCCCTTGCGGGAGTGGCAAAAAATATAAGCGATGTTGTGGGCGATAGAAATTTGAATTAAAGCATGGAATAGTGTTCTTCCACAAATTCCCATCCCTGCGGGAACGGCCAGTCTGAAGTGTCCAAGCTATGCAGATTTTCCCGCGACCTTTTTCCTGTCTTACCCGCTCATGAAGCCGGCAGAAAACAAACAAAATGTTTAAAGAAACCAAGCATTTTGTTTGACAAACATCCCAATTTGTTTTACGATAATTTTATCGATAGTCAAGATGGAGGACAAAATGTCAACAACCACAATTTCACCTAAATATCAGGTGGTAATCCCCAAAGACATCAGGGAAAAGCTGCACCTTAAGAGCGGACAAAAAATGACGGTTGTTACAAAAGGTGGAGTGATATACTTCATACCTGAAAAGCCCCTGTCGTTTTTCCGGGGATTCCTCAAAGGCATGGATACTAAAGACATACGGGAGGATGAGGAACGCTGATGTTTCTTATAGATTCTTCTGGCTGGATCGAATTCCTGACAGACGGCCCGCTTGCAGCAGAATATTTAAAATATCTGAAAGACGCATCAAAAATCAAAACACCTACAATCGTGCTCTATGAGGTCTATAAAAAGATAAAGAGGGAAAGAACGGAAGAAGAAGCGCTTTTGGCAGTATCCCTTTTAAACAGGACCTCGGTCATTCAGCTAAGTGAAAGCATAGCGCTTTTTGCTGCTGACTTAAGTCTTCAGTATTCTCTTCCGATGGCAGATGCCATTGTTTACGCAACTGCACTCGAAGAGGGATGCAAGGTTGTAACCAGCGATTCACATTTTAAGGGACTTGATAAAGTAGTATTTGTTTAAGTTTGACACATTGCACTACATAGCATGAAATATGAGCATGACACCTGATATTAAAACCTTTTGCAGAGCAAGCGGCGCTGACCTCGTGGGCATCGCCGACCTTGAACCGTTTAAACAGGGCTGGACAGTTATGCCGCAAGACCTTTTAGAGCCGTATACGAGTGCAATCTCAATTGCAATGCATGTTAATGACGATATAATCAATGCCATCTCTGATGGCCCCACGCCGGAATATGCACAGCATTACAGGAGTGTTAATGCCTCTCTGGACAAGATCGCTTCCCGGTTGGTTCAATATATTATTGACAAGGGATTTAATGCAATGGCAATTCCGGCTTCTCATATTGTTGATGAAAACAACCTCTTTGGAAACATCTCCCACAAGGCAGTGGCAAGAATGGCAGGCATTGGATGGCAGGGGAAAAGCCTGCTCATCATAAGCCCTGAATTCGGGCCGAGGATAAGGCTTGCAACTGTTCTAACCAATATGCCTCTTGAAGCAGACCAGCCTTTAAAAAACAGATGCGGCAGATGCATGGAATGTGCTAAAGCCTGTCCTGCATCAGCAATTAAAAATGCCTCTACAGAAAGCCATTATGAGAGCAGGGATGAGGCGATACATTTGGAAAAATGTCATGGCAAATTGTGTGAATTCAAAGCCAGACCTAATGTAGGCGCATTGATATGCGGCGTTTGCATAAAGGTTTGTCCATTTGGTAAAAAATTAAGACTGTAATAAAAGGGCCATAATATTTTAAAATTAAATATGGCTAATATACTTAATATCCCCATTTCTTGCTGACCGTCAGGCGCGAAAAAACCTGCTGTACGCAGGACAACATCGGAATGGACGATGGGCGACTACATCGGAGCTATCCAGTCGCGCATCAGTAATTTCCGCATGCGCTATTCCGTCGAACCGGGACTCTATGCCCTCGGCGAGCCGGACGCCGAGTCAGATGTTTTTGTCACTGCAAATTATAAGCTCAGTTTTGACATACTCAGAAAAGAATTAAAGGGCTTAAATGCATGGATACTGGTACTCGATACGAAAAGCATCAATGTCTGGTGTGCTGCCGGAAAGGGGACATTCGGCACGGATGAGCTTGTGGGACGCATTAATGCAGTCCAATTGCACAAAGTCGTCAATCACAGAAAAATAATAGTCCCGCAACTGGGGGCAGTGGGCGTAAATGCAAGGGCAGTTCAGAAACAAACCGATTTCAAGGTTTATTTTGGGCCTGTTTACGCAAAGGATATCCCTGCCTATATTGAAGCAGGCTGCAAAAAGACTCCAGAAATGCGCATGGTAAGGTTCCCGATCATTGACAGGCTCATCCTGACGCCAATGGAAATAATCCCTGCAATGAAGAAATTTCCGCTCTTTGCCCTGATTGTTCTGCTGCTCTTTGGTCTTCAACCATCCGGAATCATATTCAACGATGTACTGTCAGGAGGCATGCCGTTTTTGTTGCTCGGGTTGATAAGCATACTCAGTGGTGCATTTATAACTCCAGTGTTGCTTCCCTTTATCCCATTCCGCTCATTTGCTGTTAAAGGCTGGATGGCAGGGATGATTTTCACATATGCCATAATGCAGATAATGAGACCGGACATCCTTCCTGCCATCTCTTCCTACATATTTTTTCCGCTTGCAAGTTCTTATATTGCGCTGCAGTTCACAGGCTCCACTACTTTTACCGGTATGTCAGGGGTTAAGAAGGAGTTAAAAATAGGACTGCCGATATATTTAATATCTGCGGGGATATCGGTTATACTATTATTAGTTCACAAGCTTCATCAGTGGAAGGTTTTATGAAATACCTGACGAATGTAACGAGTCTACAGTTATCCTCTGAAAAATGCACTGGCTGCGGAAAGTGTATTGACGTCTGCCCTCACGGTGTTTTTATCATGAACAATAAAAAAGCCTTAATTACGGATAAAGACCTCTGCATGGAGTGCGGCGCATGCGCCTTGAACTGCGAATTCGGTGCGATCAGCGTGAATTCAGGAGTGGGCTGCGCTGCGGCAATAATCAACAGCATGATAACAGGCGGTCCGCCATCATGCGACTGCAGCGGGTCTCCATCTCAATCGGCATCCAGCAATTGCTGCTGACAACCCATTCTGGAGACATACGTTACCATAAAAAAATTTTCTTGACATTTTGTTTTGAAAAGTGTATAAGTAAATTATAATATACTTAAGGAGTAAGAATGAAGCTTGAGGCAGAGTCTTTTAAGGTTATTTCGGTAGAAAGCAGAGTAAAAATTATTGAACTGCTCAAGGCAGGGCCGCTTTCTGTGAATACGATAGCTGAGGCATTAGGCATCAGCCAATCTGCAGTATCGCAGCACCTTCGCGTGCTAAAACAGGCGGGTCTGGTTGCAGATGAAAGAAAGGGCTATCACATCTACTATTCACTAAATAAGGATAAACTCAACAAATACCAGCAGGAATTAATAAAGGTCTGCACCTGCGGCTGCGAACTCGGCAAAAAAAGAAAGCACATCTCAGAGACGAGAGAGGCTTTATTGGAATACAAAAAGAGGCTTGAGAAAGAAATAAAAGAGGTGGAAAAGAGAATAAAGGAGATTGAAAAAGAGAAAGAATAATTTATTTTTTATCATATATAAAAGTATATACTAATAGACTTATATAAATAATTGGGCATGTAATGATCAGAAAACATATTGGAATTGGAGGAAACCGGAGAGGAAGAGAAGAAACTTCCGGTGAGAAAGGAGGTGAATTTTATGTGTCAATGTTGCGTTATAAGGACAGAGGAGGCTTGTGAATGTCCGCCAACTTTCAAAAGGGTGGTTTTAACAAAGGAGGAAGAGATTGAAAGATTAAAGGAGTATAAGAGATGCCTTGAGGCTGAGATGGCAGGGATAGAGGAGAAGATTATAGAGGCAAGCAAGAAAGGAGGTGAGTAAGCATGTCTGATACCAAAAAAGATAGCAAGAAGGTAAAAGCATTAAGCACTATCGTGCGTGACAGCAAGACATCTGGTTGTGGATGCGGTTGTGGTTGTGCTCCTGAAATCAAGAAGAAATAGTGGGCTTAGAGGGGAGGTAACCCCTCCCCTACATCCCCCCGTGTTCCCTCTCCCCTTGTGGGAGAGGGCAAGGGTGAGGGGTAATCGGAGGTAATAAAAATGAATGAAATCTTATTAACCGTAGTTACATGGATACATTTATTCTCGACAGTTGTCTGGATAGGCGGGATACTCTTCATCTTATTTGTTGCCCTTCCTGTTGCTAAAAAGACCCTTGAACAGCCCGGTAAACTCATGGGTGCTATAAGTAAAAGATTTGTGCCGATGGCAAACATCAGCATCCTGCTTATCTTTATAACTGGAATCTTTATGAGTTTGTTGTCGCACAGCTTTTCAGAACTTGGCTCTCTTAACAGCCTGTGGACACAAACGCTATTCGCAAAAATTTTAACAGCGTTGGTAATGGCGGGCATTCATTTCTACAGGGGTTTAGTACTGACACCCAAGATTGAAATGCTGACAGCAGAAGGCAGTCCTTCCGGAAAGATAAAAGAGCTGCAGCGATTATCTTTAAATCTGGTGAAGACCAACTTTATTCTTAGCACAGTCGTCCTTCTTTTGGCAGGAATGCTTTCGGTATACTGAAATTGTCAGCTATGAAAAATAGTTGAAGTTGTTGAGAAAAAATTTTTTTAAGGAAAATTTTGCTTGACATGGAAATGAAAACTATCTATACTCTAAATATGTTTTACAATCTGCTTATAGCAAATAGGCTCCTTAATAAAACAGCATGGTATCTAAATGCCGTGGCTGGAGGGGGATTCTATTAGCTTTTAGCGGGAGATAACAGGAATAACTCAAAGGCCACGGAAACAAACTCCGTGGCCTTTTTATTTTGGAGGTGCGGTATGAAATGGGATGCCGGAATGTACGATGCCACATCGCCGCAGACCGATGTAGGCAGGGAACTTATTGCCATGTCCTGTGTAAAGGCCGACGACTCAATATTGGACATCGGCTGCGGCACAGGAACACTTACAATCGAACTTGCGCGCCTGGCGCACAAAGGGAAAGTCGTCGGAATAGATCCATCTATTGAGATGCTTGAAAGTGCAAGAGAAAAAGCTCTGTCTGCAGGCAATATCGTTCTGATAAACATCCCGGCGCAGAAGCTCGATTTTAAAGAGGAGTTCGACCTCATATACTCCAATTCTGCACTCCAGTGGATAAAAAAGCAGGAGGATGTAATAGCACGTGCATATATGACATTGAAACCAAACGGGAGATTTGCAATTCAAATGCCTGCAAAGGATTTTTGCTGGGAGCTGATGGAAAACATAAACAGTGCGATAGCCTTCCTCGGTCTTGAGTCAAAATACAAAAAGATGGAATCGCCGTGGCGGTTTCCGGTAAAGGAGGAGTTTGCGGGCTTTTTTAAAGATGCAGGGTTTGCAAATGTAAATGTCTTTTATAAAGACTACACGCTTGTATTTGAAAGCATCAATGATGTGCTTGAGTGGGGCGTCTCTGCTGCGCTAAGACCGTATCTGGCGCTTTTGAACGAAAAGAAGCAGGAGCGTTTCAAGTATGCATTTGCAATGGGCTTTGAGAACTACAGGACTGAAAAGGGTATAGAGTTCAATTTTAGAAGGCTCTTTGCATTTGCAGAGAAGAAATAATGGAGGAAATCTATGCGTCAGAGCAAAAAAGAGATCAAAGATAAAGCTGTTATTGTCGAATTGCTCAACACCTGTCATGTCGGCAGATTGGGGACAATCGGCAAAGATGGTTACCCGATGGTAAAACCCTTGAATTTCGCTTATAATCCCTCCTCTCCCCCCTTTACTAAAGGGGGGCAGGGGGGATTTGGAAAGATTTATTTTCATACGGCAAAGGAAGGTGAGAAGATTGAAGATATTAAGAGGGATAACAGGGTCTGTTTTGAGGTTGATTTGCCTATAGCCTATGTTAAGGGTAACGAGAATCCATGCAGGGCTGAATACCTTTATCGGAGCGTGATTATCAAGGGAAAGGCTTATATTGTTAAAGATAGGGATGAGATGATATTCGGCCTTAAATGTCTGATGCGGAAATATCAGCCCGAAGGAGGCTATGGCAATTTCCTTGAGGAAAAACTGCAAATAACTGGTATTGTCAGGATAGACATTGAGGAGATGGTCGGCAAAGAAGACCTCGGCAAAGATAAGTTGAAAGAGGCGGTATTAAAGGCATTGAAGGAGAAAGTGCAGTTGCCGATAGTTCTTGAATAGGAGTTATGAATAAAGTGAGCAATTTAAAAGATAAAGATACAAGGGTCAAGGTATTGATAGCATTGCTCTCAGTATATTTTATCTGGGGTTCAACCTATCTGGCCATTCGCATAGCATTAGAAGGCTTTCCACCTTTTATGATGGCTGGATTGCGTTTTCTGGTAACCGGAGGCGGACTTTATCTATTTTTGAGAATTAGAGGCACTACGGTTCCCGGCTACACCCAGTGGATAGGCGCATCATTGGTAGGCGGTTTTCTGCTGTTGGGCGGTAACGGCGGAGTTGTATTTGCCGAGCAGTGGGTGGCATCAGGGCTGGCCGCATTAGGAGTAGCCACAGTGCCGCTCTGGACAGTGCTCTTTTCCGGCATTTGGAAGAGGTGGCCTACCCGCTTTGAATGGGCAGGACTGTTATTGGGCTTTGCAGGCATTATACTTTTAAACTTTGAGGGCGATTTAAGGGCAAGCCCAGCAGGTGCGATCGCCTTAATTATAGCAGCTATATGCTGGGCCTTTGGCTCTGCATGGAGTCGTCATTTATCTCTTCCATCAGGACTAATGGCGAGCGCGGTAGAAATGATAGCCGGAGGTGTATTGTTGCTCGCAGCAAGTTTCTTGACAGGAGAGAAGATGAACGGATTCCCTGCATGGCATTCTGTAGGAGCGCTGTTTTACTTGATGATATTCGGTTCACTAATAGGTTTCAGCGCCTATACCTATCTCTTAAGCAAGGCACGACCGGCACTTGCGACCAGTTATGCATATGTTAATCCTGTTATCGCTGTGGGGTTAGGAGTTATACTTGCTGGAGAGCGGATTGCAACAGTGGGAATTACCGCAATGCTGATAATAATTGCAGGCGTGGTAATGGTAATGTTTGGACAGAAAAAATTCAAAACTTAAATAAAAGGAGAATGAATATGCCGCAAATCTCTTTTTCAGAAAATGGACAAACCCCATTTGAAAAACTCTTAGGACACAATCCTGAAATTTTAAGGCATTGGGCCAACCTTGAAAATGTCTTCTTTACAAAAACAAATCTAAGTCCTGAACTATTAGAGCAGGTACGCAGGACTTTAGCATTCGGGAATAAGTGCGAATACTGTATGGCCAAAGGGAAACCTAATGAAATACATAAAGACAAAAGAGAATCATTAGCCATTGGTTTTGCTCAACTCTTTGTTCAGGATTACATCTCCATAACAGATTCTCAATTTGATATTTTAAGAGAAGAATTTACAGAAAATGAAATTGCTGAATTATGCTCCTTTATTTGCTTCATAACAGCGTCGCAAAGATTTGGCGCTTTAATGAAACTGAAACCGTTAGAAGGAGGCAAGAGATGTTAATCAAGCATCGTGGTTTTGAACCTGTAGTTGATTCTTCTGTATTCATTGCACCGACTGCTGTGCTTGTTGGAAGAGTTGCAGTTGGCAGAGACTCCAGAATAATGTATGGAGCTGTTCTTGATTCAGAGGGCTCAGAAATTAAAATCGGTGAATGCACAATAAACTGTGAAAACGCTGTGCTAAGGGCAACTGCATCAGGGGATAGGGAACATCCTGTGTTGATAAGAGATAATGTCTTTATCTGGCCACATGCAACTCTGTTGGGGTGCACCGTTGAACCGTGTTCGTATATTGCCACAGGGGCAACAGTTTTACAGGGGGCAGTAGTCCATTCAGGAGCCGTAGTAGCAGTGGGTGCTCTTGTTCATGCAAAAACAGTGGTACCGGAGGGCTTTTTTATTCCACCTAATACAATTGCCATCGGTGACCCGGTAAAAATTTATAGTCCAGATGAAAAGGAGCTTCTTGCTGAGGCGATAAAGTCAATAGGGTTTGCAAAGATTGCATTCGGAATTGAAGCTCAATGGGAAGACCGCCTTTCCAGATATAAGCAGGCTACGGAAGTGAGGTCAAAAGAATTTGGAAGTCATTTTAATGATGTTATTTTGGATGAATGATGAAACAATATGAGTCTTTGGCTCACAGAGGGGAGTAAAAAATACCTGTTGTCATTCCCGCGAAATCGGGAATCCAGAACATGGGGATATAGATTCCTGCTTCCGCAGGAATGACAGAAAAGAAAAGGATTTTTCAGGTGAAAAACCGCAACTCTTTAAACATAGACCGAATTGCCTTCTTCGGCAGGACTTATGCCGAATATATGGATATGTTTGACCTTGATGAGTCTCTGCTAAGGCAAGGCCAAATACTTGACTGTCCTGCCGGTGCATCATCGTTCGCAGCAGAAGCACACAAGCTGGGAATTAATGTTACTGCGTGCGATATTTTATATGACTTGACTTCTGATGAACTCATGGAGAAGGGCAAAAAGGACTTGCAGCATGTCTTTGAGAAGTTTGATGAAGTAACACATCTTTATGTATGGAAATACTACAAAGATAAGGATGGGGTTATGGCACTGAGAAGTAGGGCTTTAGAAATATTTGCAAATGATTTCCCCGTCGGCTCAAAAGAAGGGCGTTATGTTCAGGCAGAGATGCCGTATCTACCTTTTTCCGACAGGACATTTTCACTTGTGCTTTCAAGTAATCTTTTATTTCTGTATGGCGACAGACTTGATTTCGACTTTCATGTAGCATGTATAAAAGAACTTCTAAGAGTATGTTCAGGAGAAGTAAGAATGTTCCCGCTTATCGGCCTTGATTTTAAGCCTTATCCTTATTTGGACGACATATTGTCATCTCTTGATTCTGACGGTATAAAGGTAGAGATAGTGGAAGTGCCTTTTGAGTTTCAAAAAGGGGCAAATCGGATGCTAAAACTGAAGGTCATATAGATATACATAAAGATATCACATTTGTATTGAAATGATATCAAGATTGGCGTAAGATAATTGCAAGCTTACTATAAGGAAGTGAGCTGAAAGGAGAGCACGGCAATTACAATCTGTTAAGGTAATTCAACCAAGAAAAAACCTAACAGAGGAGGTAATTGCCATGCATGGGAAAGATTATAACAAGCAGA
>JAJYXI010000085.1 GCA_021791055.1 Nitrospirota bacterium
TTCCTCCTAATGCCGTCGGCGTTGACTACTTGTGTCTTGTCATCTTTGCTCTCTTGCGCTGACTGAACCCTATCACATACTGTTTTCATAAATCCTTCTCTTTTTTCATGAAACTTTTGACATTATCTTAATTCTTGAGTTTAAGTGAATTTTGTCTCCTTTATGGCTTCTCGATATGCATCACCTCCCCCTTTGCCCTGTTCCCAATAGAGTAATCAGGAACTTCAGATTTTTACCCCAAAGACCAATATCCCCGCTTAATCAGATACAGACACCATAAGCCATGCCTGTAATTTGTTAAAAATTTCACTTCTGTTAGTGTATATTGTCAACTTCAAATTAAAACTTTAAGTTATTTAAACATCTCCTAATTAAAAGTTCAAGTTATTTAAACCTTTAGATTGAAGCTGGATCAGCATATTCATCCCTTTTCTTTATCAAAAGCCATTCTTTATCTTTACCCTTCATCTTTGTCAAAATAAAAACGCCCTTCAACTTTTTCCCCTGCAATGCAAATTCAATCCTGCCGGAGCCGATACTTCCGTCAAGCAATGCATACTGCCCCTTGTCCCATGTAACTACAGTGCCAGCACCGTATTGTCCTTCAGGGATTATGCCTTCAAAAGAACTGTAATCGATGTCGTGGTCTTCTACCATTATTGCGAGTCTTTTATCCGCAGGATTCATAGAAGGCCCCTTCGGCACTGCCCATGACTTCAAGACACCTTGCATTTCGAGCCTGAAATCAAAATGGAGATGCCTCGCATGATGCTCATGAACAACAAATATGGGCATAAAATCAGGATACATTTTTTTATTCTGTGATGCAATGATATTTTTTCTTGACAATTTTTCATATATTCATATATAAATATGTTTATGAAAGAAATCACCGAAATATTCAAGCTCCTCTCGGACGAATCAAGGCTGAGGATACTCATGCTCCTCGAAAAAAGGGAATTGTGCGTATGCCAGATAATGGGAGTCCTCAACATGTCACAGCCCCTCGTATCGAGGAATCTCTCCCTCCTTGCAAAGTCAGGGTTTCTCGCAGGAAGAAGGGAGGGCAAGCTCATGTTTTACAGAATTAAAAGAAATCTCACCAAAAAAAATCTGCTCATTTTATCCGTATTGAAAGAGCTTTTAAAAGATGATAGGGTTTTACTGAAAGATTTCCGTTCATTAAAGGAGTGCGAGGAGTTCCAGAAAAAAACAGGCAAGTGCGATATGGAGACATTCAAGGCATTTATGAAACAAAAGATAAGAAAGAGAAGTGGGAGGAAAAATGACGAAGTTATGTAATCTGAGTTTATTTATATTCTTTTCTTTTCTAATACTCGTGGTAGCGCAGAATGTTAACGCTGCTGAAAAACATATCTCCCTTTCTGATGCAATCAGAACCGCACTTGAAAACAACCATGAGGTACTGGCCTTTAAAAGCTCCCTGTCTGCGCAGAAAGAAGACATAGGGATTTCAAGGAGCTTCCTGCTTCCAAAGATTACATTCGAAGAAAGATATATGCGGACAAATAATCCCACATACTCCTTTATGGCAAAGCTTAATCAGAAACGCTTTGCACAGTCCGATTTTGCAGTAACATCATTAAACAATCCGGATCCAATAAATGATTTTCAGACATCCCTTTCATTTGAACAGCCTTTATTTGTAAGAAAAGCGCATATAGGGCTGGATATGTCAAAGAAGGAATTTTCGGCAAAGAGCGAAGAATTTATAAGGAAGAAGGAAGAGATAGCCTTAAGAGTTGTGCAGACATACCTGATGGTTCATACGGCAAAAGAGTATGTAAGGGTCGCAGAAAAGGCAGTGGAGGATGCAAAGGAACATCTGAGAATAGCTGAACTGAGATACAAGGCCGGGTTAGGCCTTTATTCGGATACATTGAGGGCATCAACTGCTGTGACGGATGCAGAGCAAAGGCTCGTGAGTGCTCAGAAAAATCTGAATGTCGCCAAAAGGGCATTGGGACTGCTTTTGGGCATGTCAGAATCCGTTGATTCTATAGATAAAACGCCTGAATTTACAGCTATGGGCATCGATTATTATACCAGTGCATCCCTGTCGAGAAAGGATGTCAAATCCCTCGAATTAAGGCATGAGAATGCGAAGAATAATGTAAAACTTGCGGAATCAGGCTACTTTCCCGCAATAGGCATCGGAGGCTCTTACCAATTAAATGACCACAGGAGGCCCCTCGGCTCAGAGGGCGATAGCTGGCAGATTACGGCATTTTTAAGATGGGAACTACTCGATGGCACAAAGAGGGAGTATGAAAGGTCAAAGGCAAAATATAAAGCAGCAGAGACAGAGGAATATCTCAATGGTCTCAAAAAGGCAGTGGCATTCAAGGTTTATGAGGCATACCTCGGAGTACAAGAGGCAAAGAAGAATGTTGAGTTATCAAAGAATGCATTAAAGACCGCAGAAGAGGGAAAGAGGCTTGTGAAAATAAGATACGAGAATGCCTTGTCGCCAATCGTGGATCTGATGGATGCACAGGTAAGCCTTGACCATGCAAGGGCAAACCTCGTGGCAAAGGGGAACGAATACAGGATTGCAGTAGCAAACTTAAGCTATGAAAGCGGAACTATATTAAAGGATTTAAAGATTGAGTAATAGATCTGGAGGAATACTATGAGCAGAAAACTGACTTCTTATCTCCTCATCTTCTCTTTGCTTCTACTATTCGGCTGCAAAGACAAGGTTATGCCTGGCACTGCCGAGGTGAAAAGGCAGGCTGTCACAGGTGTAACATTGGCAGAAGTCCATCCCGCACAGGTGGATGAATACTACGAAACATCCGGTACTGTAAGGGCGAAAACAATCAGCGTCATTGCGAGCAGGGTGATGGGGACTGTTACTTCTGTAAAAGTAAAAGAGGGCGACAGGGTGCATGCAGGACAGGTACTCATGACCATAGACGACAGGGATGTTGCACAGAGGGTCAAGGCAGCTGAGAAAGCGGTTGAGGCGGCAAAGCAGAACAAATCCTTAATGGACATAACATACCAGAGATATAAAAATCTCCACGATGAAAAGGCCATATCACAGCAGGAGATAGACCAGATAGAGACGCAGAAAAAGGTCTCTGATATGGAATATGAAAGGGCAAAGGCAATGCTTGCAGAGGCACAGATATATCACGGTTTTACACGAATAAGCGCACCCACATCCGGAGTCGTAACCGAGAAAAAAATAGAACTGGGCAGCATGGCTGTCCCCGGCATACCAATTTTAACCGTAGAAGACAATTCGTATTTCAGGATAGAAGCCAATGTAGATGAGAGGCTTTCAGGGAAGCTCAAGATAGGAATGCCTGTTGATGTGATCATAGACTCCATCGGACAGCAGGCAAAGGGCAGGATAACGGAAATAATCCCTGCCGTTGATCCCATGTCCAGGACATTTCTTATTAAGATTGATTTGAAGATGCCGTCGTTAAAAACCGGCCTTTACGGCAAGGTTCTTATACCGGAGGGTAAGAGAGAGGCAATACTCGTTCCTCAAAAAGCAATTGTGGAGAAGGGACAGCTCGTTGGAGTTTATGTTGTTGATGACAAAGGAGTCATAACATACCGCCTGATAAAGGCAGGAAAAAAATACGGCGAACAGATAGAGGTATTATCAGGATTGAACGGCGGAGAAAAGATAATTGTTGATGGAGTTGAAAAGGCTGTAGACGGAGGAATCATTAAATAATGGAAGTAATAGGCACAGCAGGCAAGATTGCAAAGGCATTTATAAAATCAAAGCTCACACCGCTTATTGTAATAGCCTCGCTTATACTCGGCGTGTTCGCAGTTATTGTAACGCCGAGGGAAGAAGAGCCTCAGATAGTAGTGCCCATGATAGATGTCTTTGTCTCACATCCTGGCGCATCGGCAAAAGAGGTTGAAGAGAGAGTTACAAAACCCATGGAAAAGCTCCTCTGGGAGATAAAGGGTGTTGAGTATGTCTATTCCATATCAAAGCCCGGCATGAGCATGGCCATTGTACGGTTTTATGTTGGGCAGGATATGGAAAAAAGTCTCGTGAATCTTTACAACAAGCTATGGTCTAATCTGGACAAAATCCCCCATGGGGTGTCGCAGCCACTCGTAAAACCGAAATCCATAGATGATGTCCCGATTCTTACATTCACTCTATGGAGCGACAGATACACCGGTTACGAACTTAGAAGGGTCGCACTTGAAGTTGCAGATGAACTGAAAAAGGACAGCGATATATCTGAATTCAGTATAATCGGAGGACAGAAAAGACAGGTAAGGATAAATTTAGAGCCTTCAAGGCTGAGGGCGTATAACATTTCTCCTTTGCAGATAACAGGAATGCTCCAGAAGGCAAACTTTGTCCTGCCATCAGGCGCATTTCCTTCATCTAACAAAGAATTCTTAGTTGAGACAGGCGGATTTCTCAAGGATGCACAGGAAGTGGGAAATGTGGTTATAGGTGTATTCGATGGAAGGCCTGTATATCTGCGAGAGGTTGCGAGAATAACCGACGGCCCTGAAGAACCTGCAAATTATGTATTCATGGGATTTGGACCTTCTGCAAAGGAAGGCAAAAATGGTACTTATGAGGCCGTTACCATTGCCATAGCAAAGAAAAAAGGCACTAATGCCACCCATATTGCAGAGAGGGCGCTTAAGAAAATAGAAGCAATCAAAGGCAATATCATACCATCAGATATCCAAATCACAACCACGAGAAATTATGGTGACACGGCAAAGGAAAAGTCCGACGAACTCCTCGAGCACATGTTCATCGCCGCCATCTCGGTAACAATACTCATAGCCCTTGCATTGGGATGGAGGGAATCAATAGTTGTTGGAGTGGCAGTGCCTGTGACCCTTGCACTTACGATACTTGTCAACTACATGTATGGCTATACACTCAACAGGGTTACGCTCTTTGCACTCATATTTTCAATAGGTATACTTGTTGATGATGCCATTGTTGTAGTGGAAAACATTCACCGCCATTTTAAAATGGGCACGGTTGATCCAGAAACAGCAGTACTTGCTGTGGATGAGGTGGGCAATCCCACAATACTCGCAACCTTTACAGTTATTGCAGCCCTTCTTCCGATGGCATTCGTTTCGGGATTGATGGGGCCTTACATGCGTCCCATACCGGTTGGTGCATCTGCAGCAATGCTCCTTTCATTGCTCATCGCCTTTATCATCAGCCCGTGGCTGAGTTATATAGTGCTGAAGGGAACGAAACACGATGACAGGGGAGAAAAAGAAAACAAGATACTCGGTGCATTAAACAGGATATATGAGAAAAATCTCATGGGACTCCTCGAAAGCAGTAAAAAGAGGCTGGCATTCATGGGATTTGTCCTGCTTTTATTGGGAGCCGCATTCTTACTGGTTCCGCTCAAACTGGTCACAATGAAGATGCTTCCCTTCGACAACAAAAGCGAGCTCCAGGTGATTATCGATATGCCTGAAGGCACGACCCTTGAAAAGAGCGCTGCATTGTCGAGCGAGATGGGCGAATACCTCAAGACAGTCCCTGAGGTCACAAACTATCAGGTATATGCAGGGACTGCTGCGCCATTCAATTTCAACGGTCTCGTAAGACACTATTTTCTGAGAGCCGGAAGCAATGTCGCTGATATTCAGGTCAACTTTGTACCGAAAGACGAAAGAAAGGCGCAGAGTCATGACATTGCGAAAAGACTGAGGCCGGAGATTAAGAAAATCGGGGACAAATACAATGCAAGGATCAAGGTTGTGGAGATACCTCCCGGCCCTCCAGTCTTAAGCACCCTCGTTGCGGAAGTTTACGGCCCTGATTTTAACAGGCAGATCGACATAGCAAAGCAGATTAAAGGCGTCTTTGAAAACACCAAAGGAGTTGTGGATGCTGACTGGTATGTGGAAGATGACCGGAAGAAATTGATATTCGAGGTGGATAAAGAAAAGGCCGCATATCATGGGATAGACACAGAGAAGATCGCCCAAACCCTGCATATTGCTTTAAACGGCTCTGCAGCAGGCCTTGCACACTTTGAGAAGGACAAGGAGCCTGTTGAATTATATATGAGAACTCCCATTTCTCAAAGGGCAAGCATAAATGATTTGATGGAAGTGACAGTTCCATCACAATCGGGCATCCAAATTCCCCTTGCTGAACTTATAAAAGTTAGAGAAGGCATTGAGGATAAGACAATATACAGAAAGAATCTGAAGAGGGTTGTCTATGTAACCGGCGAGGTCGCAGGAACAGAAGAAAGCCCTGTCTATGCCATATTGAAGATGAAAGAGACAATTAAGAATCTCAAACTGCCCGAGGGATACGAGCTAAAGCAATATTCTGCTGTACAGCCTTGGCTTGAGGATAAATATTCCATGAAATGGGATGGAGAGTGGCACATTACATATGAAGTCTTCAGGGATCTGGGAATAGCCTTTGCTGCGGTTATGATTTTGATATATGTGATGGTAGTGGGTTGGTTTAAGTCCTTCATGATTCCCCTTGTAATAATGGCTCCTATTCCGCTTTCGCTTGTCGGAATACTTCCCGGGCACGCAATAATGGGTGCATTTTTCACAGCAACATCCATGATAGGTTTCATAGCAGGCGCTGGAATAGTAGTAAGAAACTCCATCATACTTGTTGACTTCATAGAACTGAAACTCTCCGAAGGGGTGCCGCTCAAAGAGGCGGTTGTGCAGGCAGGAATAATAAGGTTCAGACCCATGCTCCTTACTGCAGCGGCAGTTGTTGTCGGCTCATCGGTAATACTCTTTGACCCGATATTTCAGGGCATGGCGATTTCCCTGATGGCAGGAGAAGTGGCGGCAACATTGCTTTCAAGGACGATGGTTCCTGTCCTTTATTATGTATATAAAGAGTGGCAGATGAAGAGAAAAAAGGAGGTGTAACATGTACATTGCAAAAACAGATAGCTGGTATCTGGAAAGGCTTACATGGCTCATTGGAGGAATATTTACCCTTGCAAGCGCCGTGCTCGCAGCCGTTCACAGCCCGTACTGGTTGATTTTGACAGGGCTCGTGGGTGTAAACTTAATTATATTCGCCTTCACAGGATTCTGCCTCATGGCAAACATCCTGTATAAATTAGGAGCGAAACCGAGACTGCAAAAATAGGCCGAGAAAGATATTTTCTATTTAGGTCTTTTTATAAAGGCTCAGGAACTAATTTCTGAGCCTTTATTTTATCCTCTTTTCAATCTGCGAGCAAATGCCGTGGAGCATCTTTAATTCCCAATCCGTGAGCCCAGCCCTGCCTATGAAGTGCTTCAGGTTCTGCATAATCTTCTTTTCAAGATTTCTATCGCCTTTAGGAATATATTCAAGGAGTTTCAGTGTCTTTGATATCCTCTCATACAGGGACGCAATCTCTTTGTGATTAACAATTTCTTGCCTTTCGCCTATTGCCCCTTGCCCTTTGCCTCCTGCATATTCCGCCTTTGAAAGCTCATATGCGACTATCAATACTGCCTGGGCTAAATTTAATGACGGTTGCTCTTTGCCTGTTGGTATTGTGATAAGGAAACCGCACTCTTCCACCTCCTCATTAAAGAGGCCCCTGTCTTCCCTTCCAAAGAGGATCGCAACCTTATTATTGCGTCCAATATTAAAAATACCCTTCACGCCCTGTTCTGCAGGAGTGATTACACCCCGTCTTCTTCCCTTCCTCCGTGTTGTACCGACAATTATGGACTTGTCCCTGATTGCATCCTTTAGATTGTCGTAGGTTTCTGCAGAATTCAGAACATCCAGGGCATTGCATGCAAGCCATCTCGCCTCATCCGAAAATCTCCCCTTGCCCCCCTTTACTAAAGGGGGGATGGGGGGATTTACAAGACAGAGATTCTTAAACCCCATATTCTTTATCGCCCTTGCAGATGCACCTATATTGCCAGATTCTTTTGGTTCAACAAGTACAAAATATATATTATCCTTCCAGTGTTTCATACATTTCTAACAGTCATCGAGCAGGTATGCATACGGTGAAAAGATTTACAAGCACCACCGATGTAAGGCTTTTAAATACAAATAAAACAATCGTTCTTTAGTGGATAAAGAACTGCATGTTTGTTTAAACCCAATCGTGCATTTGTAAAGCTTTTTACCATGTGCATGCCTGCTTTAATTTGGTTAAAACAAAAAAATAGGTGGAAGCCTTGGCTTCCACCCTTTAATTATATGAAAAACAATTAGCAGCCTTCTATTGCCTTTTTCTTCTTTGCTGGTGCTGCCTCCTTTGTTACCTTGCCACCCTTGATTTCAACCTTATCTCCGGCCTTTGCTCCTGCTGTGTCTTTAACCTCAACTGTGTGCTCCTTGCCCTTTTCATCCTTTACGGTTATCTTGTGGCCTTCGATCTTTGTAACAGTGCCCTTTACATCTGCTGCAAAGCTGAGACCGACAACACCGAGAGCAAATACGAGAGCGACTAATAATACGAGAATCTTCTTCATTTAATTTCACCTCCTTTCGTTAAATTTTTTTGAGCAATTAACATGCCATGCATGTATTGGTTCATTTTACAACAAACTTAAAATTTTAAACAATAAATCTCTTCCAATTTAAGGATTCATTTCCTATTTTAAGGAATTAATCCTTCATCGGCTTTATGAACATAAAGTAAACCATTGTCCAATTGCCGAGGATGATAAATACAGTTGCAACAATACTCTGCAGAGATAATGCCGACATACCTGTCAGCGCATGCCCTACAGTTCAACCACCGGCAACTGCACCGCCGAATCCCATTATAAGACCTCCACCGAATACCCTAAGAATCTCGTTTGGATCTTTTGGTATGGTCAATTTGAACTCCCCAAGTCCTTTTGCACTGATATACGCCCCGATGGGAACACCTATAATATACAGAGCGCTCCATGTAGCCACGCCTATGCCTAAGATACTGAACATCGGATCGAACGGCGCCTTACTGTTCGCTGTAAGTACAAACATGAAGAAGTCAGACAAAGGACCGGAGAAAGAAAGCCCCCTTGCCTGTCCACCCCAGTAATAAGACGCCCACCATGCAAAGACTACAACCACCCCTATAAGAGCGCCGCCTACCGACCATGACCACCCTTTCTTTGGGCCTTTGGCAAATGGCCTGCCTTTCAGCACCACCGTGATGATTATAGCTGCAATCACAGCAATAACAACCCATTTTATAGTCGCTCCGCCTCCGAATATATCCCACAAGGCAGGACTGCCAATGGCATCTTCACCTTCACCGATAGAAACCTTGAAACTCTTTAAAAATTTACTTATAGGCTGCAATGGGCCATGCATCGTGGAAACAAGGCCTATGCCAAATCCAAGGGTAGCAATAAGCGCTGCAAGTGTACCTTCACCCTGCTTATATAAGACACCGCTGCCGCAACCGCCTGCCATAACAATACCGAGTCCGAAGATATAGCCTCCGACTATAGCTGCAATCGGCGCAAATGCCTGACGCCTTAAACCATCATCTCCCATGAAGCCGAGAGATTCAATCAGATTTGAACCAATAATAGCAATAAAAAGCGCCAAAAGCCATGCCCTAAACAAAGTAAAATCATTTACAAAGATCACGTCTCTGAATGCTGAGTTCATTCAATACCGGCCACGCTGAAGCACAAATCCTAAAATAACGCCTACCAGCACGCCACTGAGTATAACCATTATACTCGCCTGCGGTATCCCCTCCATTTAGACCTCCTGTATTGTTTTATTATCAAGCCAAAGGCTTGTTCTACCAGACGATTACCTTATCAGCCTTCTCTATAAGCCCAACAATCCGGTCGTAATCTTTATCGCTTCCCAAATTTATAACTGCCACATCATTTTCTTTTCTGTGCTCTTCGATTACCTTCTTTACACTGTCTTCGGGCTCTGCCTTCAATATATGGAGTATTTTCATTATTAATATGGCAAAATATTATCATATTCCAGAAGTCTTTTCGCAATATCTTCTGTTGGAATATACTCTATACCTTCATTTAAAGCAGTATTTGTATAGAGGCCTAATCTCATTTCTTTGATCATTTCGAGGTTTAACGAAATATCATCGGATGCTTCGAGTTTTCTGTCAAAAATATATATATCGACATTATTGAGAATAGAGAGACCGACACCCATGCGCAGCGCCTCGGACTGCCTATCTCGTACAATAACCGCTATCTTTTTCATCTAACCCAAATTGAGCGATTCTTAGCCATAAAAAATATATGTCAGGTGCGGCGAAAAGACTTTAAACCCCGCACTTGTAAAGACATCTATCTTGTATCCGTCATCTACTACATTGGTCACTTGTTGGATGCTCCATTTATTATCTCTCATATACACTTGAATCAACACTTTTTAAAGTCTTTGAGCCGTGCCTGACATATAAACTCGCTCAACTTAGGTCTAAAATACTATCACTTTATCCGATTCCCTGTTCATAGCCGCGTTGTCATACTGGCTGCCGCAGACAACGCCCTCAGGCACGTATTCCTTCGCAATACCCATTTTATTACGGTTATAATCACACATACTCATGAAAATTCCATTTTTGTCCTTAAGGGAAATAATTTTTTTGTCTTTTACCAGGCGGCAGCCCTCATCCATGAAAAAGAAAACAACCCTGTGCCCCCTGCCAACCGCAGCCTCCGCAATGCCGGCAATATCATCCCTGTATTTATCAGTGGCAACAAGTATTCCAAGTGTCATTATATTCACCCCAAAAGTGCAATAGCAGGCCTTAAATGCATTCAACTTTTTAACAATCGCTAATTTTTAGCATAAGACAATTAAAAAAGTAAACCCCAGTTGCAGGAATTTAGAACTCTTAACTCCTGCAACTTCCTTACATCTCAACCCGTGTAATAACGCCATGAAGTTTGTTGGGCGGAAGTTTATAAAACTGAACAAACGCAGGCGTAAGCCTCTTTATCATGGAGAATATCTTCCATATGAAGTTTCTTGTCACTATATCTTCAAGACCGTAAAATATCGCCTTCTCCCTTATCCCTGCTTCCCTCAGTATCTCCTCCACATCGATAACCTCCATATACCCCATCTGTATCTCGAAAACCCTCAGCCCGTCAGCCGGCTCTTCTTTGAAATAACCGACTACGCCGAAGGGGTCATCGCGCCTGATTATGGAGACGATTATATTGTCATCGTAGAGGATATTGTTTGTGAACATTGTATGGACGATATACGGAGGAATCCTTTCGACTCCGCGCGCAAAGAAGAGTGCCGTCCCTCCTATTTTATTTGTGGTCTTATGCAGGATTTCGTATCTCTTAAGGAAGTCATCCCGCGACATCGGCTTCAAAGACCTGTAAAGCCTTTTCTGCCCTGATGTATATATCATGATTATGCTGAAAGGAATAGCCGCTATAATTATCGACCAGTAGCCTCCATGCGGTATCTTATAGGTGTTAGAGAGAAGGTAAGCTATATCAACAAAAGTCACAAGCAATGAGACAGCGGCATGAAATGCCTTATTTTTCAGATAAAATATCCATGTCATCATTATGCCTGTGAGCGCCATCGTTCCAGTAACGGCAAGGCCGTATGCAGCAGCAAGACGGTTTGACTCGCGGAATTCAAACATTATAAAAAGAACCGCAAAGAGCAAAAACCAATTCACACTGCCTATGTATATCTGTGACCTCAGTTCGGTAGAGGTGTAGTCCACCTTAAACAAAGGCATGACATGGGTCATTATCCCCTGATAGACTATTGAGAACATCCCGCTTATCATTGCCTGCGATGCTATGACAGTGGCAATAATGCTAAGGATAAGAAAAGGCACATAAAGAATCTGCGCCTGATGGAATATCATCCCAAAGAGCACATTTTTGGTCTCCGGATGCTGAATAACAAATGCGCCCTGACCTAAATAATTCAATAAAAGGGCGACAAACACAAAATACCATGCCCTTATAATCGGCTTTCTGCCCAAATGCCCCATATCAGCATACAGCGCCTCGCCGCCTGTGGCACAGAGAATGACTTCTGAAAGCACAAAGAACCCGGCTATACCGTTTTCTTCGAGAAACTTAATAGCGTAATAAGGGTTTACTGCATTAATAACAGACGGCACCTGTAGTATCGAAACGATTCCCGAAATCGCAAGCGACAAAAACCATAAGACCATCAAAGGCCCGAATGCGCCGGCAACCTTTTCTGTCCCCTTTCTCTGAAAGGCAAAGAGTGTTATGGCAATTACACCTGCAATAAAAATTAGCGCGCCCTGTCCAGTTTTTTCAAATCCCGGAATAAGAAGCGAACCCTCAACAGCACTGAGTATACTGATGGCGGGCGTAATGACACCATCTCCGATGAGAAGGGATATTCCAACAAATGACAGCAGTGTGACAAATGCCACCTGTCTGCCTGACTTGAGAAGGGGGACAAGCAATTCCTTCAGCACAATGGTTCCGCCCTCGCCCTTCTTTCCGAGGCTCATGGCAAGCCATGCATATTCAACGGTCACGAGTATCATTAATGTCCAGACAATGAGGGAAAGGACCCCCATTACATGAGCTTGAGTAGGTTTTGTAAGGAGGAAAATGACAGTAAGGGTATATATGGGGCTTGTCCCGATATCTCCGAAGACAAGACCGAGGGACTTTATAATTCCTTTTATAGGTGGTTCTTTCTCAAGCATAATGTAAGTATATCCTTTAACAAGTGACTTTCAAAACTTGATATTATAATATTTCTTTGCAGAAATTTACAGGAGTGTTTTACTACGCATGGGTTTAAAGTATCTAAAAAGCAGATAAACCGCAAGTATTATTACAGCCAGCAAAATCCCTATATGTTCAATCCTTGTTATATCCCTTTTTATGACCTGCAAACTATTTCCTCCCATGTATCCTGCTCCGACCATTAAAGCAATCGTAAATATTGAAGAAACAGCATCAGCCATTATAAATTTCAATGCCGACATCCTCATAACGCCTGCTGCAAGAAATATCTGCGCCCTCAAACCGACAAGATGTCTTCCAATCAGTATCACAAGAATTCCCTTTTTATTAAATTTATCTTCGAGTGCTGCGAGCCTTTCCGGTGAAACAATTTTCTGAAATCTCTTATGGGTGACAATCTTGCGGCCGTATTTCTTTCCAACAACATAGAGTCCAAAGTCTGTTATCAACAATCCTGAGTAAACTGCTAATAAGGCAGGGATTGGCTTCACTACATCGGTAGAGATGAGAAATCCGCAAAGGATTAAGGTGGTGTCCTCTGGAAATGGAAGCCCGATACCGCCGAGGATAAGGAGAAGGAAGAGTCCCATATATGGGAAGTGTTCTATGATTGATGAAATGGTCAAATTGCTTTATATCTCAGATTGACAATAGAAACTCACGCGGCGTAATTGCCTCTATAGGAAGCAGGTTTTTAAAATGCTCTGCATCCCAGCTTATAAATACTGCCTTCCCCGTTGCATAATTATTGACAATGTTTGCTATCAGGGCATCTCCAAGGCTTGCCTTCCTGTAAATTATATCCATAACAGCTTTAATATGTGTTTCCGGAAAGACTGAATCCATATCATGCGATGGAATTATTCCTATCCTATATTTTTCCGAAAGGTAATAAAATAGCTCCTGAATTTGCTGTCTGTTAAGATTAAAAGACAGTATCCCGCATATTTCAAGAAGATTGACAATGCTCGTAATGCCTCTTCCATGTTTTGCAATAAAATCCAGAAAATCACGATTTGTCTTAAAGTTGCTATCGTTTCTGTACCTGAGATCAATAATGAAGACATTTGTATCTATAAAAACAGTTACCTTCTTCTTGTCCAAGCCATAGCCTCTCTTACATTTTTAAATCTTGGTCTGGTTTTCTTTAATGTATCCTCTATATTTCTCCATGCTTCTTTGAATGGGCGCAAAGAGACCTCTTTTAATGACTCGGCGTTTACAGGGGATATTAATGCAAAGGGCTTTCCCCTTAAAGTCACCACAACCTTCTCCCCTTTTGAGACCGCCCGCATCGCCTCACCTGTCTTATTCTTTAAATTTTTTGCTGTCATGGTTTTCATTGCTATGCTCCTTAAATAGCTATTTTAATCATATTGTAGCTATTTCAGGATTGTAATGCAACAAAATTATTTTTCGTTTACCTTCTTGTAAAAAATCCTTTTGCCAGCCTCTGCCAGAGCGATATGAGATATTAATATAATCGATTCATTTCTCTCTATAAAACCTCAAAGGCTATCATCAATGAAATGACTGTTATAAAAAACAGACCAATGAGAAAAATGATGTCTGCTATCCTTTCGTAAAATACCGCCTTTTTCCTCGCTCGCATGGACATATAGGAAAATATGCTGGCGACAAGAAACAGGGTTATTGCTATTCCGACGAACCTGTCAAGGACGAGGTCTATCTTTCTATCTATCTTCCAGAATTTCAGAAAGTTGATCAATATGAAGCATAATCCGAGCAGGTTTGAGGATGTGGGCAGGATGTGTTTTGATACATTTTTCTTTTCGTCGTAACTTTCAGGCATTTAGAATCCTCCTTATAACCCGAATCTTCTGAACAAATAGTATTTCGGAAAATCTATGCCCAGTGTGAATATGGCTGAGAACGCCAGAACAGTGAGAACCTGATGCAATGTGAGTGACGGGACAAAGATGCCATATATACCTAACAGTGCAAATCCGATTATAGTAGCCGCACTCAGGATCAATAACTCCCTGCCAGGAATGGATGACCAGAAGCGCCTTCTTTCCCTTACGATCAATACCTTGAACTGGCTGGTAAATATGAGGTTAAGCATTACGAGGGTGCGCAGCTTCGCCCATTCAAGATGGAAGTATTTCAGGCCGATCAGAATTACGAGGATCCCTTCAACCACCAATAGCATTCCAAGAATAAGGGATGCTAAAGTAATGCTTTTTACATTCCACTTGTTTGGATTAGTCGTATATTTTACATTGTCGGTTGACAGGGACATGAGGTAGGATAGAAAAAGTGGACACCAAAAGTTGAGGTAAAATAACTTAACGGAGGTGTCAGAATGGAAAGATTACCGTATGGAAGGTACACGAAGGAATTTCGGCAAGAGGCAGTAAAACTCGT
>JAJYXI010000067.1 GCA_021791055.1 Nitrospirota bacterium
ACCGATGAGTTGCTTCAATAACACTGAAAGCATTGAAAGGATAGTCTATGCTGTTATGAGCCACTTGAATGATACATGGGGAAGAAAACCCTTAAAAGAATTTACACATAAATCTTGACACTACCCACACAGTATATACAGGCTGTTGGCCTTTAAATTCTAAATTTTCAAGAGGTGTGGGATGAGAAAGATTGTATTAATAAGCTCGATAGTGGTTGTAATATTTTTAGGGATCGCCTGTTCTCCAAATTTAGTCTCTTATCCACCGGTAGCAATTAGCCCTTTTGTGGTTGAAGGGCTACAAAATTTCAAGATTAACTCTCAAACACCGAACGAAAAATACCGTATTGCAATGAATGATGTTATTAAACAACACAATGACGCCATTTCGGTTTATCAGGAAAAACTTTTTCCAACTTTCAATTTGATATACCGCAAAACTCAGGAAAAAGATTATGACGAAATCAATATTCTTATCGCTAAAACAAGGGCATACAATGCTGAATGGTTTGTGTCTTGGTTGGCTTTGCAACGGGCCTATGAAAAATTAGGCGAAGTTAATAAAAAGACAAACAATTCGGCAATTAAAGCTAAAACCGACCAGTTTGTTGATTTCGGGATGAAATGGGGTAGGATAGGAAAAGTGGACACCAAAAGTTGAGGTAAAATAACTTAACGGAGGTGTTCAGATGGAAAGGTTACCGTATGGAAGGTACACGAAGGAATTTCGGCAGGAGGCAGTAAAACTTGTGGTAGAGGAAGGGTTGTCAGTACATGATGTGGCCAAGCGGTTATTGCTGGCTCCGACAACCTTAAGCAACTGGGTCAAGGCATATAAGGCAGGGAAGCTTTCAGAAGTAGGAAAAAACCAAAGACCGCTGACAGAGGTAGAGTTAGAAAATTACAGGCTCAAGAAAGAACTGGCAGAAGTAAAGATGGAGCGAGACATATTAAAAAAAGCGGCAGCGTACTTTGCAAAAGAGTCGCAGCGAGGTGCGCGATGATAAAGCAACTGCGGCTCCAGTATTCGGTGTCTGCATTATGCAGGTATTTAAAAGTATCGGAGAGCGGATATTACGCATGGCTTAACAGAAAGCCTTCAAAGAGGGAACAAGAAGATGCCTGTCTGGCAATAGAAATAAAAGCTGCACATAAGCGCACACGCGGGGTATGCGGAGCTGAGAAGCTCCAGAAGGAGTTAGCAGAGGGCGGCACATATGTTGGCATTTGCCGTATAAAGCGGATAAAAAGAGAGCAAGGGCTTTACTGCAAACAGACAAAGAAATACAAAGCAACGACAGACTCGGATCATAAACTGCCTGTAGCAGATAACATACTGGATCAAGAATTCAAGGCAGAAGCGCCGAATAAGATATGGGTAACGGATATCACCTATATACCTACAGAAGAAGGGTGGCTTTATCTTGCCGGGCATAAGGATATATTTAATGGCGAGATAGTGGGCTATGCAATGGGAGAAAGGATAACAAAGAACCTTGTCAGTGAATCATTATTCAGGGCAGTAGCGGCTAAGCGGCCTGCAAAAGGACTGATACACCACTCAGACCGTGGAAGTCAATACTGTGCGCTTCAATACAGAAAAGTGCTTGAGCAGTTCGGTATGAAAGCATCAATGAGTAGAAAAGGAAATTGTTATGACAATGCTCCTATGGAAAGCTTCTGGGGAACTCTTAAGCAGGAACTTGTGCATCACAGGAAATATAGAAGCAGACAAGAGGCAATGCAGGAGATCAACGAATACATAGAAGTCTTTTACAACCGGCAGAGGAGACAGGCAAAGCTGGGGTATCTATCCCCTGTTGCTTATGAGAAAAAGTTTTATCAAACGAGGATTGCAGCATGAGTGAATTGGTATCCACTATTGACATCCGACCTCAAGGCAGACGAAGCTAAAATATCCGAAGAAACTATGAATGCGATACGCAACCTGATTTTAAAAGAGCTTCAAAACAAAAACATCGAAATTCAAGAAAAAGCTCCGCTACTGGCAAAGATTAATATCACAACTTATGAAGAAGGCGATACTGCATTAAGGACGCTCGTTGGTTTAGGCGCGGGAAAGGTATTAATTAAAGCAACTATTTTTGTAACTCAAAATGGAATAGCGGTACTTGATGGCGAAATAGAGTCAGAAACACCGAATAGTCTATTTAATATTTATAGTGGCTGGCCAGGAACGGAACAAGGAGTACAGGAGACATTCGCTCAGGAAGTGACTAAAGTATTGGAAAAATTGACAAAATAAATAAATCCTAATGTCATGCTAAAATAGAACAGTTCTGTTTTCATCGGATAGGTGAAGCGCCGCCGCTAATTTCAGACGTTTTACTTCTTCACAAACTTAAAATACTTGAGAATTGCTGTATAAAAATCTTCAAGGTCTTTGAGATGTTTTGCGAGGATTGACTTTAATATCTCCACATCGATGCTCTGATAGTCATGAATCGCTATATTTCCGAATTCTACCATTGCCTGCATCTTTTTTGACAATCTTTTATTGATTATTCCTGCATCGTCCAGTAATACGAAATTACCCTTAATTGTGTCAGGTATACCAAGTCCTTCCGATGCTATTATATGAGTTGCGAGGTCTATTGTTGCTTGTACTGCACGCTGAAGATTTAATACGAAAATGTCCTGCACATTTAATTCATCGAGAGTATCAGGTTTTAATCCTGTAACATCTTTTATCCTTTTCAGGCATCTCTGGATAGCAGCAACCTTTGCGAGGACAATATCCCTGTCAGGCATATATTCTCCCTCTTAAGATATTATCTTCGCACTTCTTCCTTGTCTGCTTTAAATCGTAGTATTGGTTTATAGTGTCTGTGTAAAATTTATTGAAATGCTTTTCATCGCTTTTATAGATCACTATTCCGTTCTTCAAGACCTGCATTCTTAAAATCGGTGTGGCCTCGTTTAATACGGCAATATCCACCTCTTTTTTTAGGATGGATTCAATGTCGTCTTTTAGATCCCCTGTCTCATAGAGACCTGGTTTTTTCTCAAAAAGGACAGCTATATCTATATCGCTCTCAGGGGTTATTTTCCCTGTAGCAAACGAGCCGAACAGAAAAGCGAGCAGGACGTTGTTTTTCCTTTTTAAAAAGCCTTTTAATTCATTAAAGGTCTTTAATCCTTTAAACTCAGGCTTTTTATTATGTATAATTGTCGCAGCAGTCATTCAAATTTCCTTTGCTTTTATTATATTCTTTTTTGGTCTTGTGGGCAATAAAATAAGCATCTTATGCTATAATGTAAACTAATTCTTAAGCATATAGGAAGTGATATTATGAATACTCCCAAAGGTTTTCTCTTTTCTGCTGTTGAGGCTGCTATCAAGAAGCCCGGCAGGAAAGACCTCGCCCTGATATTTTCCGAAGGTGAAGCTGTCGTGTCCGGCATGTTTACAAAGAACAATATCAAGGCAGCTCCTGTAAGGCTCGATATGAAACTGATTAAATCAGGCAAGGGGCAGGCCATTATCGTAAACAGCGGCAATGCCAATGCATGCACGGGCAAGCAGGGAATGAAGGATGCTGTAGAGATGGCAGAGCTTGCTGCAACAGCGTTGGGGCTAAAACCTAATAATGCCTATGTCTGTTCAACAGGAGTTATAGGCACGCTCATGCCTATGGAAAGGATAAGACCAAAGGTTTCAGAGCTTGCAAATAATCTTGGGAAGGCGAGTATTGATGATGTGGCTGCTGCCATTATGACAACAGATACATTCCCAAAGACAATAAGCAAAAGGATAAAGATTGACGGTAAGACAATTACCATTTCAGGTGTATGCAAAGGCGCAGGCATGATATGCCCTGATATGGCGACAATGCTGTGCTTTATTATGACCGATGCAAATATAGAAAAATCAGCCCTTAATAAGGCTTTGAAGATTGCTGTGCAAAAGTCATTCAACAGAATCACCATTGACGGAGATATGTCAACGAATGATACTGTTTTAGTAATGGCAAACGGCATGGTCGGTAATAAGCCAATCAAAGCGAACTCAAAAGATTTCGAAGTTTTTGCAAAAGCAGTTTCGGACATAACCTATGAACTAAGCAGGATGATTGTAAAGGATGGAGAAGGTGCAACAAAGCTTGTGGAAATAGAAATTAGAAATGCAAAGAGTGATAAAGATGCTGAAAAAGGCGCTTTTGCTATCGCCAATTCAATGCTTGTCAAAACAGCCATATACGGAAATGATGCAAACTGGGGACGAATAATGGCAGCCCTTGGATATTCAGGGATTGCGATAAAAGAGGAAAAGACAGAAATATTTTTTAATGGGCTTAAAATAGTCACTAAAGGGATGGGAATCGGCAAGGACAAAGAGGCTAATGAAAAGCTGAAAAGCAAAGAGATTAAGATAGTTGTTGATCTGCATTTAGGCAAAGGGACGGCAAAGGTGCTTACCTGTGATTTGACGGAGGATTATGTAAAAATAAATGCGGAATATAGGACATGAAAATTTTTGAACTGAAAAATAAAGCTTTGCTATCAGAAAACGGCGAGCACATCCTCGGCTCTCAGGAAACAGGAAGCCATGCCTGTTACATGATATACGGTATTTTGAAGCCGGGAGAAAAGGGCAGGGTGGTAAAGCCCGGTGAAGGTCATGAGGAGATTTTACTTGCAGTAAAAGGCGATATTGAGATCACAGGGCATTATTCAGGGACTTTGCAGGAAGGCTCGGCATTTCATATTGCTGGCGAATCTGAGTGCTTCATGGAGAACAAAGGCATTTCAGAGGCTGTTTACATAATAGCCGGAGGTCATTCAGAGGGCGGGCACCACTGAGAATATTAGACCACATAACCCTTATTTGACATTCCAAGTAACATTCCTCTTGATAAAAGAGCCTGTAATAGGTGATTATAAAGAAGCGTTAAAAACGACACAGACCTTCCTGATTGCTGGATATTCTGTCAATCGTTTTTGCCTATAACTTTTTTCGAGGGATTATAATGCCACATTCTGAATCAGTGTTGCCGGAGCTTGTAATTAAAGAGAAGAAAATAAAGGTACCCATCATACAGGGCGGGATGGGTGTCGGTGTTTCATTGCATCCACTTGCAAGTGCTGTTGCGAGGGAAGGAGGACTCGGTATAGTGTCGAGTGCCTGCCTTGACAGGCTCGTTTCGAAGAGAACCGGTAAGAAGTATAATGTATATGAGGCTGCATATGAAGAGGTCTCACGGGCAAAGGAAGCAGGGGGTTTTGCCGGAATAAACATAATGGGGGCACTTGTCAGGGACTATAACGATTCTGTGAAAGGGGCGCTTGACGCCGGAGCTGATGCCATAATTTCCGGCGCAGGTTTGCCGTTGACCCTGCCGGTTATTCAGCCTCCGAAAGATACGGCATTGATCCCGATAGTGTCATCAACAAGGGCTTTGGAAATAATATGCAAAAAATGGGAGAAATTGGGCTACAGGCCTGATGCCGTAGTGCTTGAGGGCCCTCTTGCCGGAGGCCATCTCGGATTCAAGATTGACCAGATAGATGTCGAATCCAATAAGCTTGAGAATCTCCTTCCCCCTGTCAAAGACATGGCCAGAAAGTACGGAGATTTCCCTGTTATTGTTGCAGGCGGAATCTATACCCATGACGACATTGCGAAGTTTTTAAAAATGGGAGCAGACGGCGTCCAGATGGGCACGAGGTTTCTCGCAACAGAGGAAAGCAGCGCATCCTACGAATACAAGCAGGCTGTGGTCAATGCAAACGAAGATGATATTGTAGTTGCGCATGACCCGGGTTCTCCCTGCGGCTTGCCCTTCAGGGTAATAAAACAGTCGCCTATGTATGTCTCTGCACTCAAGAAATTGAGACCGCCTAAATGCGATAAGGGTTATGTACTTCTTAAGGACAAAGAGGGTAAATTTACCATCTGTCCTGCAAAGGAAAGCAACGAGCATCATTTCTGCATATGCAATGGTTTGTTGAGCTCTGCCGGGTATAACCGCGACAAAGAAGAGCCACTTTATACCGTGGGGACAAATGCATCGAGGATTGACAGGATAATCTCTGTGAAAGCCCTTATGGACGAACTTGTTGGCAGATGATCTGTTGCTGCAATTGATGAAATAAGGTTTAAATCGCACTGCGTTTGTTTTAAATTAATAAGAGTCATGAAATCCCGTTTTGTCCATCATTTAACCGCATTATTGGCTGCAGCGATAGTTTTTTTCAAAGGAGAAATCGACTGGATAGGCGGTTTTATATAGAAGGCATTACTGAATGCAAGCGGACTGAAGAGACATTGCGTAATATCGCCCTCGGCGTCTCATCATCCACAGGCGATGAATTTTTCCGCTCCATGGTCGGCTATCTTTCGGGAACCCTGCAGGTAGATTATGCCTTTATCGCCGAATTGGCCGATGAAAACCATGAAATGGCAAAAACAATAGCAGTATGCAAAGGGGGAGAGATAATAGAAAATTTCGAGTACCTCTTAGCCCACACGCCATGCGGGAATGTTGTGAGAAAAAATCTGTGCTGTTATCCCGTCGATGTTCAGCAGCAATTTCCTCAAGACCGATTATTATCCGAAATGGGTATTGAAGGCTATGCCGGAACTCCCCTCTTTGATTCAGCAGGTAATGTAATCGGGTTGATGGTCGTAATGAGCCGCAGGCCTTTGAATAATCCGGAGCTTGCCAGGTCTATAGTGCAGATATTTGCAGTTCGTGCATCTGCCGAACTGGAGCGCAGCCGGATTGAAAAGACCCTGAGAGAACGCACTATTGAACTGCAGAGGGTAAATGAACAGTTGAGGAGGGAAATTGCCGAGAGAACGAGGTTTGAGTTGGAGACAATAAGGGCAGCCCGCCTTGCATCCCTCGGAGAACTGGCAGCAGGCATTGCCCATGAGATTAACAATCCTATAAACGGCATCATCAATTATGCGCAGATATTGATAAACAAGACCGACAGGCAGAGCAGCGAAAACGAAATAGCAGGCCGCATCATGAAAGAGGGCGACCGTATAGCCTGCATAGTCAAAAGCCTCCTTTCCTTTGCCCGTGAGAGAAAGGGGGAAAAGGTTCCGGTCAGCATACAGGAGGTGCTTTCAGACTCCCTGGCCCTGACAGAGGCGCATCTCAGAAAGAGCGGTATCAACCTGAGGGTAAGCGGATTTGATGGGCTGCCGGAAGTAATTGCAAATCCACAACAGATTCAACAGGTCTTTTTGAATGTCATAAACAATGCCCGTTATGCCTTAATCCAGAAATATCCCGATATGCATGGAAATAAGGTTTTAGAGATTTCCGGCGAGGAGATAAGGGAAAGCGGCTGTGCATATGTAAGGGTAATATTTTATGATAGAGGGACAGGGATGCCTGCCGACATATTGGATAAGGTAATGGATCCATTTTTTACAACAAAGCCGCGGGGAATAGGGACCGGATTGGGATTGAGCATCAGCCACGGCATTATCAGCGACCACAGAGGCAAACTCATGATAGAGAGTGCAGAAGGGGAATACACAAAGGTCATTATTGATCTGCCGGCAGCCGGCAGGGAGGAATGATGAAGGGCAGGATTCTTGTAATTGACGATGAGGAGAGCATCAGGTATACCTTTAAAAGCTTTCTATCCGATGAGGGATACGATGTATCGACTGCCAGGGACTACGATGAGGCGCGGAGAAATATCACCGGGAATGATTTTGATGTGATCTTTGCAGACATCATCCTTGGAGGCAGGACAGGAATCGATTTTCTCCGGGAGGTCAGAGAGAGGGGGCTGAACTGTCCTGTAGTTATGATTACAGGTTCTCCAAATCTTGAAACTGCCTCTAATGCTGTCCGGCTCGGCGCTTTTGATTACATCCCGAAACCTGTTACACAGGAGACTTTGCTGCATGTTACCGGCATGGCGATTCGCCACAAAAGGTTAAGCGATGAAAAGGAGAGATTCCGCTCAAACCTTGAGGCCATTTTCAGGAGTGTTAGGGAGGGAATTATTATGGTGGACAGGGAACTCGCTGTCATCGAGATGAATGAGGCGGCGCCGGGTATATGCAGTTTTTTTGATAGGGATGCCATTGGCAAATCGCTTGCTTCTCTGTCAGGCGGGTGCAATGGGAGATGCGCCAATGCCGTTAAGGAAGCCATAAGCCGGAAAATGCCAGTCGATGTGTATCGTGTCGAATGCCGGAACAAACAGAGGCAGAGCATTATAAGCCTGACCGTATACCCTATTCTCGATAATATCAAGGACGCTCATTCAGGCGCTGTTATGGTCATGAGGGATGAAACACGCCTTGCCAGCCTGGAAAAGGACTTGAAGGAAAGACGGCAGTTCCATAACATAATCGGCAAAAGCGAAAAGATGCAGAAGATTTACTCCCTTATCGATGACCTTTCGGATGTGGAGACAACGGTTCTGATCACAGGGGAGAGCGGAACAGGCAAGGAATTGATAGCCGATGCGATTCATTATAAAGGCATCCGCGGCGATAAGCCCATAGTCAGGGTAAATTGTTCGGCGCTGTCCGAAAGCCTGCTTGAGAGCGAGTTGTTCGGCCATGTAAAAGGCGCCTTTACAGGAGCTATAAAAGACAGGACCGGCAGGTTTCAGATGGCTGACGGAGGCACGATATTCCTGGACGAAATAGGCGATATATCCCCTTCTATTCAGATGAAGCTTTTGAGGGTGCTTCAGGAAAAGGAATTCGAGAGAGTGGGGGATTCGGCGCCTATAAAGGCCGATGTCCGCATTATTGCGGCCACCAACAAGGATATAAGGGAAAAGGTCAGACTTGGAGAATTCCGCGAAGACCTGTTTTACCGCCTGAAGGTGGTAGAGATAAATATTCCGCCCCTCAGGGAGAGGCGGGATGATATTCCACTGCTCACGGAACATTTTTTTAAGTCCTTCAATAAAAAACTCAACAGAAGCATCATTGGCGTGTCTTCAGATGTGCAGGGACTTTTTATGAGCTACCCATGGCACGGCAATGTGAGGGAGTTAAGGCACGCACTGGAACATGCCTGCATTGTTTGCAGGCAGCCTGTAATTGCCGTGGAGCATCTGCCGTCTGATTTGAAAGAGTTCAATGCATCGGACGCTTACCATATCAGGGCTACAAACGGCGACGAGCATCAGGCCATAATCAATGCCCTCGAAAAGACCGCATGGAACAAGGCAAAGGCAGCCCGCCTGCTTGGAATAGACCGCAAGACCCTGTACCGCAAGATAGAAAAACTCAAAATAGACGAAAGAATGCAGTAATGCAATTGTGGACATGCCACACAATTGCGCTCCACACATTTGTGGCACATGCCTGTGTTTTTGCAGGCATGGCAGTCCCTATTATTTTCCTGCTCTAAAAACCCATTGATTTTTCAGACCTCAAAGTAATGTCTGATTTTTACCTCTTCATGGCATGCATTTTGTAGATATAAAAAGGACGGAAAATATCCTGAAAGTATTCAGGAAAAATGTAAATTAGTTAAAAAGGTTAGTAAAAAGGAGGAAGTATGGCATTAATGTCGTGGTCTGACAATCTCAGCGTCAACATTAAGGAGATCGATGAGCAGCATAAGAAACTTGTAGGCATGGTTAACGACCTCCATGACGCAATGAAGATGGGAAAGGGAAACGATGTCACAGGCAAAATCCTTACGGGACTGATCCAGTATGTAGGGACGCATTTCGCCACAGAGGAAAGGCTTATGAAGACACATAATTATCCTGATTTTGTAAAGCACAAGGCAGAGCACGATAACCTGACAAAGAAGGCGATTGAACTGCAAAAACAGCATCAGGAAGGCAAGTCTGTACTTACCATTGAACTCATGTCCTTCTTGAAGGATTGGCTCTCAAACCACATCATGGGCAGAGATAAGGCATACAGCCCATTTTTTAACGGCAAGGGAATCTCTTAATCTGCAAATAACTTTAAAAATTTTTGAACTGCAGGACGCAGCCTGCCAGAGCAGGAGAGGGCATGTCTGCAACAGGCTTAAAGACAGATGTTCTTCCGGGTTTAAACAGCCTTTACCCTGAGGAATTTGCGTTTTCCTGTCCGGATAAGATAACTCCCTTTCTTGACTGTTTTCTGCGGATCGGTAATTTTCTGGTCATCTACGCTGACTGCACCCTGTTTAATCAGCCTTATCGCCTCTCCTGTGCTGTTCGTAAGGCCTGACAGCTTCATAATTTTGGGAAGCCACATATCTTCTTCTTCCCACCCAAGCTCAAAAACGGGTATTTCATCTGGTATACCCTTTTCTTTAAAGACATGGTCAAATTCCTCTTTGGCATGTATTGCTGCATCTTTGCCCCAGTATCTTTCCACAATCTCTATCGCCAAATTTTCTTTCGCCTTTTTTGGATGGACAGTACCAGCCTTCAAACCGTCTTTAATGGCATTTAGCTCTTCAATGCTGATGTGACTGAGTAATTCATAATATTTAATCATTAACTCATCGCTGATGGACATTAGCTTGCCATACATATCCTTCGGAGACTCCGATATTCCTATATAATTGCCGAGGCTTTTTGACATCTTTTTTACGCCGTCAAGCCCTTCAAGCAATGGCATTATAACCAGAGATTGCGGCTCCTGACCATATTCCTGTTGCAACTCCCTTCCCATCAGGAGATTGAACCTCTGGTCTGTGCCTCCAAGTTCCACATCTATATTGAGCACAACAGAGTCGTAACCCTGAAGCAGCGGATACATGAATTCGTGTATGCCTATCGGGCTATGGCCTGTAAACCTTTGTTTGAAGTCTTCGCGTTCAAGCATTCTTGCGACGGTTTGTTTTGCCTGAAGCCTGACTATATCCATAGCGGTCAGGTTCATAAGCCACTCGCTATTGAATTTTATTATTGTCTTTTCCGGGGTGAGGATTTTAAATATCTGCTCTTTGTATGTCTCTGCGTTTTTAAGCACTTCTTCCCTTGTTAAAGGTTTTCTTGTCTCTGATTTGCCCGTTGGGTCGCCAATCATGCCTGTGAAATCGCCGATGAGGAAGATGACCTCATGTCCCAGTTCCTGAAACTGCCTCATCTTTTCAAGAAGCACTGTATGTCCTAAGTGGATGTCAGGGGCTGTTGGATCAAAGCCTGCCTTGATCTTTAAAGGTCGATTTTCCTTGAAGGATTTCTCCAGTTTGTGAAGAAGCTCCTTTTCGAGGAGAATCTCGACAGTGCCTCTTTTTATTGTCTCTAATTGTTTTTCCGGCGAAAGCATAACAAATATAATAAAACAGGCAACGGGCGATAGGCAATAGGCGATTTTACTTATTTATCTGCATGCACTTGACCGCATCGAGTTTTTGGAATCTCATACAACCATTACACGATATACAGTCTGCCTTTTCCTTGCCTTCCCTGAATTTATTGGGCAGATCAGGCTCTCTGATGAGTGGTCTGGCTATGGATATTAGATCTGCATCGCCCTTTTGCAGGACATCCTCTGCGGTATATTTTGAGCGGATTCCACCAACAAGGATGACGGGTATGTTCAATTCTTTTTTGAATAGCCTCGAATTTCCCCTGAAATATGCCTCCTGTTCCGTATTAAGGATATTAGGCTGTGCTGTCTTTGCTCCGGACTCATACATGCCGCCGCTTACTTCTACGGCGTCTATGCCGAGTTCCTCAAGCCTTTTTGCAATCCTGACACTTTCTTCAGGCCTTAATCCGCCTTCGATAAAATCATCCGCATTCATTTTTATCAGTATGGGATAATTATCTCCCACCTCTTTTCTCATTGCTTTATAGACTTCTTCTAAAAAATGGAACCTCCTCTCTTCGTCTCCTCCCCAGTAGTCATACCTCCTGTTTGTATGAGGCGATAGAAATTCGCTCACGAGATAACCATGCGCGCCGTGTATCTGTACTCCGTCAAATCCTGCATACATAGCCCTTCGCGCTGCATCTCCGAATGCCTCGATAACTTCCCATATTTCTTCATTGGTCATTTCTCTCGGCGTGATTTTCGTTGACGGGTCATAGACTTCAGATGGTGCAATCGGCTGCAGACCTCCGAGCAGAGCAGGGAAGCACTGCCTGCCTCCGTGAACAAGCTGAATGACCACTTTTCCGTCATGCTTGTGAATGGCTTCTGTAAGCAGTTTTAATTTGTCTATATAATAATCGTTATGTATGCATATCATCTGCGGCACAGAACGGCCTGAGATATGCACCAGAGCGTTGCCGGTTATTATTAATCCCACGCCGCCTTTTGCGAGTTCTTTATAAAATTCGATGAGGGCATCTGTAACAAAACCGTCCACATCTGCCCTTTTTTCATAGGTTGCAGAGCGGACAATGCGGTTTTCTATGTCTATGCCTGCTAAATTGTATGATTCGAATAGCATATACACACCTCTCATTGTTTCAACAATATCATTTGTCGTCTGAGATTTTTTGTTCGATAAGATAGTCGCTGTATTCTCTTTTCTTCACAGATATACAACTTCCTTCAGGATACGCTTGCCTATATAAGGCTTCAGAGCATCCTTTGTAACAAGGTCTACTTTTATCTCCAGTATATCGGAAAGATATTCTTCTAAATCGAGAAACTCAAAAAAGTCAGGGGTCTCTGTATATTCAACGAGGATGTCAACATCACTCCTTTTTTTTGGCTTTCCTCTCACATATGACCCAAATACTCCTATGGTCTTAACCTTGTATTTCTTTTCAAGGGTATCCCTGTGGGCTGCGAGAATATTTTTTATTTCATCAAGTTTCTTCATATTTGTTGCTCCTCTGCCTCAAAACCTTTGTTATAATTTTACTTAATTGCAAAAAGTAAAAGCAAAAAACATCATTAATGATGATCTTTGTAATCGTGTTCCCTTCAATAGCATTGGATGTGTAGGTCAGACCGATGCGGTAATAATCCCTGAGTTGTTTGACAACATGGTCGGGGAAAGGACAATAGCTATCAAGGACAGATTCGATGGAGTCAATTTTTTTGAGAGTATCGTTAATTTTTTGCATCATGCCTCCCGCCTTTTAATAGGAGCATATAAAATATATCTACAAATTTTGACGTATTCACGGTCTTAAGCATAAAAACCAGTGACGTCAAATAGCATATCTTTTTGTCCTTAAATAGATGTTTTATCATATGCCCTTTGAAAATCTATTTTCCCTTCGATTAGTTCTTGCCGTATCCGCAAAATATCGGTCGATAAGGGTATGTCAAAAACAACAATTTTAGCATTAATTTGTAAGCGAGAAAGCAATTTATTTATCTCGATCAATTTCCGAGAAAATTTTACTCACATCTTTTCAGCCTCGCCGCAAGTTTTATTGCCTCAATCATGCTTGATGGATTGGCAATCCCCTTCCATGCTATATCATAAGCTGTACCATGGTCGGGAGATGTCCTTATTATCGGCAGACCAATTGTAACATTAACGGCTTTGTCAAAGGCTATCATTTTAAGGGGTATCAAGCCCTGATCGTGATACATGCATACAATTATATCAAATTCGCCTTTGTATGCCTTGTGGAACAAGGTGTCTGCTGGATACGGGCCAGAGGCAGAAATGCCTGATGCCTGTGCTTCATTAATAGCCGGGATAATTTCTTTTATTTCTTCATCTCCGAATATTCCTGCCTCTCCGGCATGGGGATTCAATCCTGCAACTGCAATTTTGGGATTTTCTATGCTCATCATATCGCATGATTTTTTAGCGAGTGTGATAGTTTTCAGGACTTTTTCTTTTTTTATTAAATCCGGAACATTTTTTAGAGCGGTATGTATCGTAACGAGGATAACCTTCAATTTATCGCTGTAAAACATCATTGCATAGTCTTTCGTGGTGGTTAATTCTGCCAGCATTTCGGTATGCCCGGGCCATTTAAAACCGGCCATTTTCAGAGATTCCTTTGAAATAGGTGCAGTCACAATTGCATCCACTTCTTTATTTAATGCAAGCTCCGCAGCCTTTTTGATATAGCTTACACACGCCCTGCCGCCTTCGGCAGTGGATTTGCATCTCTGAAAGTTTCTGTCTTTGATTTCACCGGTATTTATTATTTTGAGGCTATTCAGGTCTACCGGTATGTTCAGTTTCTCAACTGCTTCCTCAAGAACAGCGATGTCCCCGATGATAATAGGTTCGCATAATCCCGCGATTTCATGCGACATGATCGCTTTCAAAACTATCTCAGGGCCTATGCCAGCCGGGTCTCCGATGGTTATGGCAATTTTTCTGTGGTTGTTCATGTTATTCTCGATTAAATTCTCTAAAATTTAACATAAGTCTTCAAATCTATGCTAATTATCTTCCTAAATAATCATTTAATTTAAAATTTTTATTGAAATCGATAGTAGTTGAAGTCCCATATTAAATGTGATATTGTTTAAATTAAGTTATTACTCTTAAGGTTTATTTCTCTTTTTGAGTAAAATCACTTATTTACCGGAGAATACTTTAAAGCAGGATTAAAATTTAAAAAGGGGGTGGGTCATGCAATATCATCCAACGAGTCTGTAGAAAAAGTCAGTTTTTAAATTATCCTGTCCTTTATTGAAGTTTTAGTCCTGAATTTCGAGTTTGCTTTTCCGAAGACCCATTATTTACGTGACCAGGTCTCTATCTATGTCCATT
>JAJYXI010000027.1 GCA_021791055.1 Nitrospirota bacterium
ACGAGTTTTACTGCCTCTTGCCGAAATTCCTTCGTGTACCTTCCATACGGTAATCTTTCCATTCTGACACCTCCGTTAAGTTATTTTACCTCAACTTTTGGTGTCCACTTTTCCTATCCTACCTCATGGCTTGTATCAGCCCACGAAGATTGTACTGAAATAAAAGCTATGAAAACTGCAACAAATATGGACATAATTTTATACTATCAGATAAATCTATAAGAAAACTATGTTAATCTTTGGTTAATTTCTCACTGTGATGGCAATGCTGCCTTGACATAAGGGTATGACTTAATTTATAAAAATCTGTTTATAGTTTACAGACAGGGGGAGTAAAACAGGGATGGAAAAGTGGGATCCCCTTTCACTAAGGGAGAGGATAAACAAGCTTTTCGAGGTTTCGCAGGCAAGCAGTGGATTGCCGGATTCGCCCACATGGGCGCCTGTTGTAGATATTTATGAAACATCAGAGGAATTTGTTGTGAAGGCAGAACTCCCGGAAGTTACCGAGTCCAATATGAATATTACGGTTGAGGGTAATGTCCTGATGATTGGCGGTGAGAGAAAATTCCATTGTGAGGGCAGGAGTTATTATCAGGTGGAGAGGGCATATGGTGGATTTTCGAGGTCTTTCCTTCTGCCCGCAGATGTGGATAAGGACAACATAACGGCGACGCTTAATGACGGTATTCTGAAGATAGTCCTTCCCAAGAAGGTTAAGGATTTGCCAAGACATATAGAGATTAAGTAAGAGATGTTTAATTTTTAATGTTTAATCAATGGATGATTCCCCATAATTAAAACACTAAATATTGGGCATTAAACATTAAGGAGTCAAGAATGGGAAAGATACGAATTGCTATTGCCGGAGTCGGTAATTGCGCAAGCTCCCTGATTCAGGGAATAGAGTATTACAAATCTTTGAAGGCTGACAGCCCTGATATATCTAATGGACTGATGCATTACAATCTTGGTGGATATATGCCGGGAGATATAGAGGTTGTGGCTGCTTTTGATATCGATGTCAGAAAGGTGAATAAGACACTGAAAGAGGCAATTTTCGCAAGGCCAAACTGTACAAAGGTATTTTTCCCCGAGCTCCCCGACCATCCTGTAAAAGTCCAGATGGGCGAAGTCCTCGACGGCATATCTCCGCATATTGCCGATTACCCTGATGACAGGAGATTTATCGCCGCAGATGAGAGGCCATGCGATGTAGTTAGGGTTCTTAAAGACAGCGGTGCGGATATGCTTATTAACTATCTGCCTGTCGGGTCGGAGAATGCCGCAAAGTATTATGCAAATGCCTGTCTTGAGGCAGGTGTTGCATTTATTAACTGCATTCCTGTCTTTATAGCATCAGACGATGAGTGGATAAGGCGTTTTGAGGAGAGAGGCATACCTATAATCGGAGATGATATAAAATCACAGATAGGCGCAACAATAATTCACAGAATCCTTACAAAATTATTCATGGACAGGGGTGTAAAGATTAGCCACACATATCAGTTGAATGTGGGCGGAAATACAGATTTCCTTAACATGTTGAACCACAGCAGGCTCAAGTCAAAAAAAATATCGAAGACAGAGGCGGTACAGTCGCAGGTAGCGCACCAATTAACCAATGACGATATACATATAGGCCCCTCGGATTATGTGCCGTGGATGAATGACAATAAGGTCTGCTTTCTGAGGATAGAGGGGCAGGGGTTCGGCAATATACCGATGCACCTTGAAATGAGGTTATCCGTTGAAGACTCTCCGAACAGCGCAGGGGTTGTTATAGACGCCATAAGGTGCTGCAAGATTGCAAAGGACAGGGGTATTGGAGGCGTTATTGTTTCCCCGTCTGCTTATTTCATGAAGCATCCGAAGATCCAGTTTTCAGACGAAGATGCAAGGGAAATGGTAGAAGATTTTATAGCCGATAAAAGGGAGAGATGATAAGCGCAAAACTGGGGCATTTCCTTGACAAGCCTCTTGCACCCATAGCAAAGAGAATATCGGTAAATCCAAACACCCTTACCATACTCGGTTTTTTGATTACGGCAGCGGCTGCTGTCAGTATCCCCTTTAGCCTCATTACCGGAGGTTTTCTAATCCTTCTTGGAGGCTTTTTTGACATGCTTGACGGCATTGTTGCCCGCACAAACGGAAAAAACACTAAATTCGGGGCGCTTCTTGACTCGGCCCTCGACAGATATTCCGATTCCTTTATCTTTATTGCTGCCGCATGGTATTTTTTTGACAGAAATAATCTTGCGGGCGTTATATTCGCTGCGGGCAGTCTTGTTGGTGCTTTGTTAATAAGCTATGTGAGGGCAAGGGCCGAAGGCATCGGCATTGAATGTGATGTAGGACTCATGGAAAGACCGGAAAGGGTGGTGCTTCTGGCCTTTGGATGCATAACAGGATGGTTATTTCCAATAATTGTCATGCTATTTTTCTTCAGCCATGTCACTGCAATCCAGAGAATCCTCCATGTATATAAGATGACACGCCTGAGTAAATGAGTATATGGGTCTACGAGTTTAAAATATTTTCTCATTCACCCATTTACCCATCCACTCATTTGCCTGCATATTTTTTATTGATTTTTTGTTAAGAAATGGTAAAATTTATAATCTTTCTAAGGGAAGGGTCTTAGATGCAAAAATTAGATATTGACGAAATAAAACCCTCCATGGTACTTGCTGCTACGGTAAAGGACAAAGACGGCAATATTTTATTCCTTAAGGGAGTGGAGTTAACAGAAAGACATATCAACATACTGCATAACAGGGATATAAAGAAAGTGGTTGTTGAAGGCTGTCCTGTAAAGAGGGAAAACAATATGTCAGGCTCCATTTGTAATGAAATAGATAGAAGATTCATTACTGCAGGCTCAAACCCTGTTGTCTTAAGAATAAGGGATATAATAAAGGAGCTCATGATTTGACTGCTGCCGGTATGCAGATTAACTCACAGATTAAGGATAGACTCTTTAGCATAAAAGACCTGCCTACCATTCCTGCAATCCACGGCAGGATACTTAAGCTCATGGAGGATATCAATTATTCTGTCGATGAGGTGAGCAAGCTTATCGAGAAGGATCAGGTATTGTCCAGCAAGGTGCTGAAGCTTGTCAATTCGCCATTTTACGGTCTTTATAGCGGGATTGCGACCATAAGGAGGGCAGTAATCCTGCTCGGCTCAAATCTCATTAAAGGTATAATATTAAGCACATCACTCTTCGATATTGCGGACAACAAACTTCCGGGTCTATGGGATCATTCCTACTGCTGCTCTACGGTTGCAGGTTTTCTGGCAAAGAGATTTAATCTGATAACCATCGAGGAAATAATGACGGGGGCGCTGCTTCACGATATAGGAAAGGTGCTGATAAAAAAACAGTTGTTAGAGGAATCAAAGGAGATAGAGGCTGCTGTTAAATCCAACGGAATGACTATCCTGGATGCAGAGAGGATGGTTATTAATATTACTCATGATGATGTCGGATTATGGCTTGCCGATACATGGAACCTTCCGTCAATAATAAAAGACATTATTGCATATCACCACAAGCCGGGCATGTGCAGCGGGCATAAAAAAGAGACCGCCATAGTTCATCTTTCGGATATTATTGTAAAGGGCATAGGTATTTCTTACAGCGGAGACCCTTTTGTCCCTATGCTTGATGCGGATGGATGGGACATACTCGCATTATCAGAAAGCGACCTTGTTGATATTATTGTAGAAATAATGGAAATCATACAGGCTGATAAGGGATTCTCCAGATATATACATGGCGGAAAAGATGGGAAATAAGAAGATACACGAGGCGTTTTTCAGAATGTCCGAGATCTTTGCTGATTCAAAGGGCATGGATGAGATGTGCAACGCAATTGCTAATCTGATTACATCCTTTCAGGGCTTCCATAGATGCATAATTATCATGAAAGGGGAGCATAGTGAATTTAAAATAATCGGGATATCCGAAACGGGAAGGGATAGGGTTCTCGAATTCATGAATGCCAGGTGTACCGGAGATGGCGTATCGTTTATCAGGCAAATCTTGAAAAATAAAAACATTGCAACAGTCTGCGGTATACCGAAGGAACTCGGTGTATCGTCGGTGCAGGCAAAGGCCATTATATGCCCCTTAATCTACAGAGGTGAGGGCAATGGCATTTTGATAGCAGAAGCGGATAATTTCGATGATACGGATGTCAAGTTGATAGATGCAATATCTCGATATGCTTCCATCGGGACAGAAAACCAGATGCTACATATGGAGGGGTTGGAGAGTCGTGTAGGGTTGGTTCACGAAATAGAGACCCTTCACCTGATGTATGAAATAGGCAAGGAAATATTGTCTAATCTGAAGACTGATGAAATAGTGGAAACAGTTGTTCAGATGATAAGGAGGATAATTCCTTGCGATGGCGCCACAGTCGCTCTTTTTGACAGCGACAGAAATGTTTTCCATGTCAGCACATCATGGGGTACAGGCATTGATAAAGAAAAAGAGATTGGAAAAGACGACAGTCCTTTTTATTCGTCTCTGAAGAGCGGGAGGCCGTTCTATCAGCATGATATAACCCTCGACTTCCATGCATATCCAAGGCAGGCAGAGTGGGCTTCGGAGAAAAATGTCTTTTCTTATTTCTGTGCGCCTTTAAGTGTTAAGTCGAATTTTCTGGGAGTACTTATATTGTCCAGCGTAAGGCCCGCATGGTTTACCAGCGATCATATAAAAGCTGCAGAAAAGATCGCCACGCAGGTAAGCATAGCCCTTGAAAATGCAAGATTGATGGAGAATATCGAAGAAATATTTTTAGGTACCGTTACTTCCCTGGTATCGGCTATCGATGCAAAGTCCAAATGGACAAAGGGACATTCCCTGCGGGTGGCGGATTATGCTATGAAACTCGGAAGCAGGGTGGGGCTTAAAAAGGATACCCTTGAGAAACTCCAGCTGGCAGCCATATTGCACGATATCGGGAAAATAGGTACATACGAGGCAATACTTGATAAGCCCGGCGACCTGACATCAGAAGAAGTGGAGTTGATCCACAAGCATCCATCCCAGGGGGCTGAAATTCTAATGCCTCTGAAGTCCCTCAGGGATATAATACCAATAATGAAACACCACCATGAACGATATGACGGCTCAGGATACCCTGACGGCCTTGCCGGTGATGATATCCCCCTTGAGGCACGGATTTTAGCAGTGGCTGATGTATACGATGCCATAACAGCAGACAGACCTTATAGGATCGCAATGACCCGTGAGACAGCCATAGATGAACTGAAATCCGGAGCCGGAGCCAAGTTTGACCCCACACTGGTGAGATTATTCGTAGACATATTAAATCAGGACTAAATGTGATATACTCTCGATAGAAAGGAGGCGGGATGGATAACCAGTCGTGGGTAGTAATATTGAGCATGGGTTTCTTTATAATGATAGTCGGCTTTCTGGCTGCCATAGGTTTTCTTATCTATGCCTCTGTGGAGATAAGGAGGGCAGCAAACACCTTCAAGGAATTCTTAAAAAATGCAGAGGAAAGGCTTAATCCAGTAATTGAGGAAGCAGAGCAGACCCTTAAAAGCCTCAGAAAGGTGAGCGATGATGTGGGGACTGCAACAGAGAATGTGAGAAATTTTTCGGGTGCAATGCATGAGATTGTTGATAATGTCAGGGTGCTCAGCGGTATTGTAAGCGATTTGAGGGAAGGATTGTCTTTAAGGGTTTTGGGTGTAAAGGCGGGCATTAAAACAGCCCTGAATGTTTTAATCAAACAATTCAAAGAAGGGAGGCTATAGAATGAGACACGAAGAAGGTGGTTTCAGCGCAGGTTCTGTATTGTTGTCATTCCTTTTAGGCGGCATGGTGGGCGCAGGATTGGCTTTGCTTATGGCGCCTCAGTCAGGGGCAGAGACAAGGAGAAAGATTCGGGAATTTACAGATGATGTGAAGGAAAAGGCTTCTGATTATGCGGGCGAGGCAAAGGAAAAGATTACCTCGACGGTAGAAAAGGGCAAACACATTCTTGACGAGAAAAAATCTGCCATAACAGCAGCATTTGAGGCAGGCAAAGAGGCTTACGAAAAGGAAGTGAAAAAATAATGGATTAATGGAGTTATGGAGTTATACTCCAATACTCCATTGCTCCATGTCTTTAAATTATGCATGAGGTTTACATCGCCGAAAGCCTTCTTGAGACAGCCATCTGGAAATGTAAAGACAGCGGTTTCAGTCAGATAAAAAACATAAAAGTGAAGATTGGAAAGGCCTCGGTAGTATCAACCGAGGCCTTAATTTTTGCCTTTGATGCATTAAAGGCAGGAGGCATCGCAAGCGAAGCATCCCTGACGATTGTGGAAATACCAACAACCGGATGTTGTAAGACATGTAGTGGCGAGTTCAGCGTAGATAAAGATTTTGTCTTCCAATGTCCATGTTGCGGAGGCGATTCGGTTATAATAAAATCCGGAAACGGAGTGGAGTTAACGGAACTGGAAGTGGAGAGTTAGTTGACAAAATGCCTTCAGACATTGATTTCATGAGGTTTGCCCTTAGAGAGGCAGAAGATGCGTTTAATGAAGATGAGGTCCCTGTCGGCGCTGTAGTTGTTATAAATAACGAGTTTGTTGCCAGCGCTCATAACAAGAGGGAGTCTTGTTTTGATCCAACTGCACATGCAGAAATAATCGCTCTGAGAGAAGCCGCCCGAAAGATTGAGAACTGGAGATTGTCCGATGCAACACTTTATGTCACAAAAGAGCCGTGCATAATGTGCGCAGGCGCAATGGTAAATGCCCGTTTGGGAAGACTTGTGTATGGATGCGGGGATACAAAAGGCGGGGCAGTTCGGAGCCTTTATCAATTACTTTCCGATAAGAGACTGAATCATCAGGTTGAGGTTGTTTCCGGCGTGCTGGAAGAAGAGTGTGCAGCGCTGTTAAAAAGGTTTTTTCAGAGTCGTAGGTAGTTTTCTGCCACTACTGAGAACCCAGACAATCTTGCTGAAATACGGCCTCACCAGCTACAATAACAAATCGTAATCATGGAGAGGTGCCGGAGCGGTTGAACGGGGCGGTCTCGAAAACCGTTGTGGGGGCAACCTCACCCAGGGTTCGAATCCCTGCCTCTCCGCCAAATTAGATGATGGCTGATAGCTCATGGATGCTTATAAAAAAGAACCATGAGCTATGAACTATGAGCTATTTATGCTATAGTTCTATATAAAAATTCCGATAAAAAAATAACCATGAAAAAATCAAGTGCGCTCATATGTGCCTTTATTTTTGCATTCCTGTCATCTATGGTGTTTGCTGCTGATAATGCCTTTCCCGATAAGAAAGAGCCCCGGAAGATTTCTGAACAGAACCCAAATAAAGAAGGTTTTGATATCATTGTTTTGATGGACTGCTCGGGGAGCATGAAAAAGACAGACCCTCAGAGCTACAGGAAGCCGGCAGCAAGACTTTTTATATCGCTTCTCGGAGAGAGCGACCGAATAGGGATTATAGGCTTCGGGGATTCTGCAAGGGTATTGATGCCTCTTACCGACAACTCAAAAAAGAATCAGGAAAGGCTTTTCAGCGCCATCAATAAAATATCATCAAAGGAGTTTTCTACAAATATCACCGATGCTGTGAAAAAGGGATTTGAGGAGCTTAAATCCTCTGACAGGAAAAACAGGATTCTTATCCTTATGTCCGACGGCAAACTCGCACTGGGCGCAAAGGAGAAGGACGATGCAGCCCTTGCAGAATTATCAAAACTTTTGCCGGAGTTGGCAAAATCAGGCATAAAGCTGTATTCCGTAGCCTTCACAGAGATGTCTGATATGAAGCTCCTTGAAGACATGGCAAAGTCAACAGGAGGCTTTTCGAGACTCGCAAAGGCTGATAAAGACCTCCATGTTATTTTTGCATCCATATTTGAAAAAATCAAATCTCCGGACACCATACCTTTAGAAGGAGATACATTTGAGATAGACAAGGATATAAACGAGGCGATACTGCTTATCAGCAAGAAGCCGGGCACATCAACCACGGTTATTGATCCTTCAAAAGGGAAACATACCCCTGCAAAATACGGCAAGAACATGCAGTGGTACGAATCAAAGGCATTCGACATGATTACGGTTAAGGAGCCTGCTCAGGGTAAATGGAAGGTAAAGCTCAGCACAAAAGAAGGAAATAAGGTGTTTGTAATAACGAATCTAAGCCTTAAAAGCTCTTTTGATAAGGGTTTTGTCTATAAGGGAGATTTGGTGAAGATAGACGCATGGCTGGAAAGGGAAGGCGGTACATTAGCAGAAAAGGACTTTCTTGGGCAGGTATTATTTTTCGCTGAAGTTTCTACCCCTGACGGAAAAAGCATGAGGCTTGACCTTATGGATGATGGCAGCTCTGGGGGAAAATCAGGCGATGACAAACAGGGGGATGGCAGGTACTCTGCTGGATTTGAGGTAAATAATATAGGCGAATATTCTATCAAAATAGTTTCGGAAGGAAAGACATTCAAAAGAGAGAAGGTCATTCAGTTTAAGGCAGCTGAGCCTCCTGCACAAAAGGCTGATAAAGCATCAGATCAAAAGTCTCCTGCAAAGAAGGGTGGAGCAAAAAAGATAGATTCTTCGTGGAAATCGGTACTTATTAAATTTGGCATTATAAATCTGTCATTACTGGGTGTAATTGGGATAATACTTCTTGCAAGGAAGATAATCATCAAAAGTAAAACAAAAGCAAAAAAGAAAGGAAATAAGAAATGACAATAAACATTGATGCACTGCATCTCTTGATATTAGGCGAAATCTCATTAATACTGCTTCTTTCGACATTGTATCTTTTTTCGAGGAACAGAAAGCATAAGAAGCTGTACCAGAAGACCTTGAAAGAGCTGTCAGATATGAGAGAAGGCATGGATGCATTCGAGAGCCAAAAAACAGAGGAGCCTCTACAGAAGCAGGAAGTTCAGGAACAGCAGCCTATAACTGAACCATTTGAGGAGTCGCAGCCTTCTATGAGTACGGAGGAGGAGGTAGATGAAAGCTCTTTAGCGGGCAAGGTCAACAAACTACAGCGCATAATAAACTTCCAGAAGGGCAAGATACTTGATTTGATGTGCTATAAAGACATATTTGAGGGTGCCCAGAGAAAGCTGCATGTTGTTCAGGACAGCTATCATAATCTAAAGGACAGATTTATCAGGCTGTTGGGAGAATCTTCAGAGAATAAAGGTCTTGCAGAGGCACTGGAGGTGTTTGAGAATAATAATAACGAACTGAATTCCTATATGGAAATCCTTGCGAAGGAAAATGAGACCCTTGCTGAGAAGTTCAGGGCATGGGAGGAGGAGTTGAAAAAAATATGGGAAGAGGCCGAGCAGAGCGAAGCGGTTGATGAGGGCAAGTATGCGGAAGTAATGGGCGAAAAGACAGAGCTGCTCGAAAAACTCAAGGAGTTTGAGGGTAAGCTTGAGGAAAAAAGCAAACTGTTTGAAGATATGCAGAAACAGTACGAGGACCTCGAAAAGGAATACATGATTCTATACCGCCAGCAGCAGGCAGCAAACCAGGCTAACCAGTAGTTTTCTCAAAATCCGCTATTCTGTTAAGCCGACATAGGCATAGTAGAACGCCGCTGATGAGAAGGCCAGGGACATAAGCCAGATGAGCAGAAAGTATAATGCCCGCGGCATATTTTTATTTCTGAAATGAAATAACAGCTTCGGGGTGAGGGTAACTGTCCCGAATAACAGCATCAGCCCCATGAGTATCTGCGTAACGATTCTCACCATGAGATAAATTAAAACAAACACATTGATTAAATCAAATAAGTATAGCAGGTATGCATACCTGCTGTTCAGGCTTGAATAAATTTCAATTCATCAAGAATATCGGTCATCTCCTCTATATTGCGGCTTTCTTTTATTGCCGCTAAAATCTCTTTCCTTCCTTCCATATTTCCGCATAATATGCAGCCGACAACACAGTTGTCTTTGATAACGATTTTTTTGTAAATGCCTTTATCTGCATCCTTTGAGACAATGGATTCCAATTTCCCTTCCGCATCTATGTCTCCAGCCGATAATAGCTCTACGCCTGCTACCTTGAGGATGTTTGACGGCAGTGTCCCTTCATATAAGGCGTTACCGCCTGCCATGTTAATTCCTGCAACCTCTCCCTGCTTTTCTGCTGCTGGCCATATTCCGTAGAAAACTCCACGGTGTTCGACCAGATCTCCTGCTGCATATATATCATTGATAGCGGTTTCCATTTTGTCATTTACCGGTATGCCTTTGCCCGGCTTAATGCCAATGTTTTCCAGCAGCAATGTGTTTGGTCTTATGCCTGCTGATATTACTATCATGCCCCCCTCTACGAGTCTTCCATCCTCAAGCAGCAAGCCCCTCACATCATCTTCGCCAACAATTTCTTTGGCCCTGGCATCGAGATAAAACCTGAGTCCCATATTCTCAAGAGTCTTTTTAAGGATTTCTGAACCATCCTTATCCATCTGTCTTGGAAGTAATCTTGGAAAAAATTCCACGATTGATACAGCCTTGCCTGTTTTCCTGAGCGCGTTGCCGGCCTCTATTCCTAAGACGCCGCCCCCAAGGATAATGATACTGTCTTTATCTTTTGAGTATTCTTTTATTTTTTTTGCATCGGCGATGTTTCTTAAAGTGAATACGCCGTTTTTGTCAGAGCCTGCTATGGGCGGGACAAATGAATTGCCGCCTGTTGCAATCAGCAGCCTGTCGTATTTTATCTTCTGAGAATCAGAGAGGGCTATCTCTTTTGAATCTGGCGAGATATCGACAACTTTTGTATTAAGAATTGGCAAAATCCTGTTTTTTTCATACCATTCGTCTTTGAATATAATGAGCCCTCTTTCATCGGTTTCGCCTGCAAGATAATCAATAAGCCGTATCCTGCTGTAGAATGGGTAAGCTTCCTCGGAGATGATGATTATTTCCGAGGCATTATCTAATTTCCTTATATTTAAGGCTGCTGTTGTCCCTGCGATGCCATTGCCCACGATTACATATTTCACTAAAGATACCTCTTTTGAATGTGGGAGGACAAGGTATCTTGTCCTCCATGATAGCTGAAGTTATTCTATACAGCCGGCAAAAAGATTGTAAAGGTCGTGCCTTTGCCTATTTCGCTTTCTACTGTAATGTAGCCGCTGTGATTTTTTACGGTGTTGTATGCTATTGAAAGACCAAGTCCTGTGTGATGAAGCAGGCCTTTGGTCGTGAAGAATGGCTCAAATGCTCTGCGTTTTGTCTCTTCATCCATGCCTTGCCCCGTATCGCTTATCCTGATCACAACATATTTGCCCAGCTTCTGCAATGTATGTTCGGGTTTAATAATATCCTTATTGCAGGTTTCTATCAGCAGTCTGCCGCCTTCAGGCATGGCATCCCGTGCATTGAGGCATATATTAAGGACGGCCTGCTGGATTTTGTTCCTGTCCGCAGTTATCTTATAAAGGCCGTCCTGAAGCTGCGATTCGACAGTAACGAATTTGGGAAATGTTGGTTTTATCATATCAATCACATCCGTGACAATATCATTCAGGTTTGTCTCCTCTGTCTTGAATTCCGCCTTTTTAGAGAATGTGGCAAGGTGCCTTATAAGCTCCGAAGCCTTGTTCGCGGAGTCTTCTATGGTATCGACATATTTTAATATCTCGGTTGTATCAGGATGGTCTATGGAAGATAACTTTATTCTCAACAGCCCTGCATATCCTACGACTCCCACAAGGATGTTGTTAAAATTGTGGGAGAGCCCTGTTACGAGGGTGGCTATTGACTGAAGCCTCTGCGACTCCATGAGGTGTTCTTCGAGGATCTCTTTTTCCGTAATATCGATGCCTGTTGCAATGACATATTTAACTTCACCATTTCCATCTGTAATGACTACATTATTTGCTATTGCGATTTTCTCTTTGCCGTCCTTTGTCAACAACTTGATTTTAAAGGTAGTCGGAGCTTTATATACGAGCATCTCCTCAAAAATCATCTTTGCCAGATGGGCAGAATCCGACGGCATGAGGTCCCATACATATTTCCCCTTGACCTCCCCTTCTGCGAATCCTCTCAGGTCTTCCCATGCCCTGTTGACCTTTATTATCTTTCCTTCACGGTCGAGCACGGCTATGGTCGCTCCAATGGTAGATAGGAGTTTCTCTATGAACCCCTTTTCTTGCTGCAGTTCCATAAGGGCATTATCCAGTCTCTCTGTCCTGAGGTTTATGACATGCTCGAGGTTTTTTGTGTAGTTTTCCACTTCTGTCTTTGCTGACTTAATACTCTCCAGCATGGTATTGAAGTTCTCCGCGAGCAGTCCCAACTCATCCTTTGATCCGACAGGCACGGATACGGAGAGGTCGCCGTCAGCAATCCTCTTTGTCGCATCAGTGATGGCTGTTAATGGTTTTGTGAGGTTTCTCGACAGAGTTATTCCAATTGCGATAAAGACCAGCGCCATGATGCCGGTCAGAGTCATGAAGAGGGTTCGCCTCTTTGCAAAATACTGCGGCAGATAATCGGCATTATATTCCATGTACAAAAAACCGACTACTTCCTTGTTTTCCAATATTGGCTCGAAATGCATGAACTTATAGCCATCCCACAGATGCAGCATGGATTTTGACTGTATTGCCTCTTTTATCTTTTTGTCGGAGGGCAATTCCCTTTTTAAGCCGTTTTTATCCACAATCAAATATCCTTCGTTGTCGTATATCTGAATATCTGATAGATATTTGACGGCAGAAGTGTAATCTGTTATATGTTTATGCATTATCTGGAGTTCGTTTTTCAGGATATGATGGGCAAAGTGTGGGGCTTCGAGCCTTGACATCGCCATGACATGTTCTTCGGTGTGTTCGATTTCATCCTTTTTATAATGGTCTCTGAATATGAAATTGAGTGTGAGGCTTGTAATAAGGACGGCAGTGATTATGAGAAGGCCGATTTTGTAAGTAAGGTTAAATTTTATTTTCCATCTTTTCATAGGGATTGTTATCCGTTCATATTACATACGAGGGTATAAACATTTCTGTGACTTAGGTCATACTTTATCTTATAAGAAGTCCTTGTAAATAATCTGTAAAAGCGGATCAGAGAGAACATTTGCTCAGGGATTTCTCATTCCCCTTTTAAGCTCTTCGATCTCTCTCTTAAGGGCTGAGATCCTTTCCATGGAGTCGTGCTGAATGCCTGCTATCATCTCGGAGCCTATTTTTTCTATCTCTTGTTCGTGTGCCTTTATCTGACAGAGGATTTCACGGTCGCGCATCATTCTCTGAAACCGTGCAGTGATCTCGGCGATGGAAAAGGGTTTGTTTATAAAGTCGGTGGCTCCTGCATTTATGGACTCCTCATAGTAATGCTCATCGGTGAACCCTGTTATAACCATAACCGGAAGGGAAGGGTCATTCTTTGATAGTTCTCTGGTGAGCGTGATGCCGTCCATATTGGGCATGACTATGTCGGTGATTACAGCATCGAACTTTTCTGTGCTGGCTTTATCCAGCGCTTCGGCTCCGTCTGATGCTGTTACGCATGTATGACCTTTGGAGGACAGTATGGATGAGACGAGGTCCCTTGTCATGGGCTCGTCGTCAACGATCAGGACTTTATATTTGCACAATGTGGCCATATCTAAATATATCCATAAGCGTGGATTTTTTCAACGGTAGTGTCAAGATTTATGTGTAAATTCTTTTAAGGGTTTTCTTCCCCATGTATCATTCAAGTGGCTCATAACAGCATAGACTATCCTTTCAATGCTTTCAGTGTTATTGAAGCAACTCATCGGTC
>JAJYXI010000059.1 GCA_021791055.1 Nitrospirota bacterium
GCCTGTTATAGGCTTCTTGCATTTATATCGTTAAAGATGGAGTTGAGCTGGCGATCAAATCCGATAGGAAAGGTGCGGCCCAATTTGCCCCTTTATCAAATTTACACAAAATAGTTGACAGTACCTTACCCTGTTCCTTTTCCTTAGCGATACTTGACCGGTTCTGTTGCTTTCAGCTTATCTATTTGATCGTGTGATGTTACTACTACTCCTACTTTAAAACCATAAAATTCAGCATTGCGTTGAAACCACGTGATTTGACTACCGTGAAAGAAATCTTTCTTTGTCTTACACTCAAGTAATATGTACTCTTTACTCTGCCTGTCATAAGTAATAATATCAGGTACTCCATGATATGGTGGAACATTGGATAAGCAATCATGTAAAAAACTACGAATAGTTGCTTTATCAATACATTGAAGTAGTTCTATATAAAAATCAAAAGGCTCTATTGTTTGATAACCAGGCAGAATCAGATATTCTTTATTACTCGTTACATACCGTATTCGTGTATTTTCCTGAATTTGCTCTATAATGTTTGAATGATAATAAGAGTATCGAAAATCATCCATATTTTTATTTGTTAAAAAAAGCCCCCACAGATACCTTTGAGTTTCAAGGAACTTAATAGCAGTTATGGACTCTTTTGGAACAATGTCTGTATTCTTGTATAATGACTTGAACAATAATAGATTCCTTGTAAGATTCTTTGTAGAAAGCCTTTTCAGAAATCTCCACTGATATTCAAACAGGGTAGTAATATCAAGTTCTTCAAAACGCTTCCAACACTTCTTTAATTTCATTTGCCTATCAATTGATTCATCAGATGAAAGAAAAAAGCCCCAAAATTCCCCCTCTTTTTCGAGGAGTGTCTGGCAAAACAAAATAAAATAAATATCCCGAAAAACAATATACTCTCTGTAATGGTGAGCCGCAATTAATCCGGCCTCACTTAAAGATTGGCAAACCTGACGCTCAATTCTCCATTTATTTGAGTCGCTATATGAATTAAAAACAAAAAAAGGAATTGTCTGGTTTCCAGCAATCGCTAAAGGCGAAAAAACTACATCGCCCAAACTATTAGCAATTTTATCAATTAATTTCATTTTTCAGAGTTGTACAGGCAAATCAGCCATGCTGGCAAACCTGTGTTTACCTTAGTGCTATGCGTTATTTTGCATTAATGTCTCTTGCCTCGCACGATCCGATAGTACCATTAGTTCCTCAATTGAAACCAAACGTTCGAGCACTTCACGATATTCATTCAGCGAGTGTTTTAATTCATTTATTTCAAAGTTAGCTCTCTCTATATCCAAGCTTCCATCATTTTTAGCGCCAAGCATCAAAAGTACATACTTTGCCTTTTCTTTCTCCTTTTTTTCTATCGGGAACATATTTCTGAAAAAAAGAGCTGCTCATATTTCGTGCAATGTTACAGTCCGATTCATTTTGTAACCCACAATATTACCTATTTTTTCTTGAAGCTCTGGATTTATAATAGCAAGATGATCCTAGCCGTATATATATCCTTGCAGAATATATAAACGTTTGCCCTGTCTCCGAATTATCAAGTCCCATTCTTCAAGCATCCTAATTGCATGACTTGCATTCATTTCTTCTATTTTTCTTACCGGATCATCACCTGCACTCGATATTAGGCGAATACCATCATCAACTATGTCTTTCATTAAGAAATAAGTTTTTAAAACATCAAAAACAGCTTTTTCCCTCTCCTTTTTTGCTTTAATTTTCTGCAGATCACGTAAGACTGATCGGATCAAGTCAACAATTTTCGATAGGTCAGAAAACATTCCCATATGCTTTTCCTTAAGACATAACATTTACCACATGAATTCCCTGTTCCCCCACTTAATGATTAAAATATAGCACATTTGCTGGCTTCTTCAAAGAAAAAAATCGTGAAAGGGGGTTGGGGTATCAAACAGGCTAAAAGGAAGCAAATGCTACGCACTTCTTTTAGCCTGTAAACGGTAGGCGAAATTCGCGGTCAAATTTAGTATAATTAAGATAAAAGACAATGACCAGGAGGGAGAGATGCAGACAGTCAAACAAGAAGTGAGTAATCTGCTCAAACGTTTGCCGGATGATTGCACCTTAGAAGACGTTCAGTATCATCTTTATGTTCTTCAAAAAATTGAGCGTGGACTGAAGGATGCGGAACAAGGGCGGGTCTATACACAGGAAGAAGTTGAGAAGATGATGTCAAAATGGCTCGCAAAGTAATCTGGTCATTTGAAGCCACCGCTGACCTTGAAGCTCTTGCCGGATATATTGCAAGGGATTCCACCTTTTACGCAGCATCATTTGTCCAAAAAGTCCTCGACATGAGCCGTTCCCTGAATGAATTTTCTGAAAGGGGACGTATTGTCCCTGAAGTTGGTAATCCTGATATTCGTGAAATTTTTGTCAAAGAATATCGTCTTATTTACAACATTGAAGAATCAAGGGTTGTTATTTTGGGTCTTATTCATGGAAAGAGAGACCTAAAGGCATTATGGGAGAAGGAACAAAGAGGAGATTAACCGTAAACTTCGCCTAACAACATTTATAAATTTTACTTCACCCTTGCCCCTTGCTTTACTTCCCTATCGAGGGTAAGAACAGAGAGCCTTCCTTCTTCATCGGTAGCAGCGAGGAGCATTCCATGTGACTCTATGCCCATAAGCTTTGCAGGCTTGAGGTTTGCGACCACAACGATTTTTTTGCCGATAAGGTCATCCGGCGTATAAGACTTTGCAATGCCCGCGACTATCTGCCTTTCCTCTCCTATATCGACTCGAAGTTTTAGCAGCTTTTCAGACTTTTCAACCTTCTCGGCAGCTACAACCTTACCAACCTTTAATTCAACCTTTGCAAAGTCATCTATGGCAATTAATTCCTTAACTCCCTCTATCATCTTAGCCTTCTCCTTTTTCTCTATTTTTTGTTTTTCTTCTTTTTTCTCTATGCGCGGGAAAAGCTGTTCGCCTTTGGAGACTTTTATTTCATAGTCGGGCTTCCATTCCCACCGTGATATCGCTTCCTCTTTTAATGATTTAAGACCGAGCTGCTTCCACATCTTTTCTGCTGTATCGGGCATAAAGGGATAAATGGAAAGAGCTGTCAGTCTCAAAGAATTCCAGATATTAAATATAACAATTTTAAGCTCCTCTAAATTGCTTTTGGCAAGTTTCCACGGCTCTTTCTGAGCAATATAATTGTTTGCATCGCCAATCATTTGCCAGATGCCTTCCAGTATGAGATTAAAACTCAAGCGCAACCAGTATTCTTCTTTATGGATATTTTCATTTGTCTTGATGCACTTCTCTACAAATTCATCTTTGTTGGCGACCCAATCGATCCTTTCATCGAAATATTTTTCTGCCATTGTGAGAAATCTGCTCAAAAGATTTCCGAGGTCATTGGCAAGGTCTGTGTTTATGCGCCTTATCAAAGCGTCTTCTGAAAAATCGCCGTCGAGTCCGAATGGCACTTCCCTGAAGAGAAAATAGCGGAATGCATCAACGCCGTATTTATCAGCCATGGCATTTGGGTCAACAACATTGCCGATGGATTTGGACATTTTTTTTCCATCCACTGTCCACCAGCCGTGGGCAAAAATATTACCGGGCAAAGGAAAATTCAAAGCCATGAGCATTGTTGACCAATAGACTGCATGAGTAGTGAGTATATCCTTGCCTATGATGTGGTGGCTTGCCGGCCACCAGTCACTACCCCCCCTCTGCCCCCCCTTGGTAAGGGGGGGATGGGGGGGTAGTGGCGTAAGATACCGTGTCGCAGAATAATAATTCACCAGCGCATCAAACCATACATATGTTACAAAGTTATCATCAAATGGAAGGGGAATTCCCCATGAAAGCCTCTGTTTTGGCCTCGAAATACATAAATCTCCCAGAGTATTGTTCTTTAAAAAACCGAGGACTTCGTTTTTGCGGGTTTCAGGGAGTATATAAGCAGGATTTTCTTCTATATGCCTTATTAAACGCTCCTGATATTTCGACATGAGAAAAAAATAGTTTTCTTCCTGTATCTGCTCAACAGGTCTTCCGCAGTCAGGGCAGTTCCCTTCGATTAAATCCTTCTCTGTCCAGAACCTTTCGTCAGGCACGCAGTACCATCCGGCATAGCTCCTCTTTTCTATCTCTCCCCTGTCAAAGAGCATCTGCAAAAGCTCCCGGACGGTTTTAATGTGCTCGGTGTCTGTGGTGCGTATAAAGGCATCGTTGGATACATTCAGCTTTTTCCAAAGATCCTTGAAGTTATCGACCATGCTGTCTGCATGCTCTTTTGGGGTCTTGCCCCTCTCCTTTGCAGCCTTCTCAACCTTCTGCCCATGCTCGTCTGTTCCCGTCAAAAAGAAAACTTCATTGCCTTTGAGGCGATTATATCTTGCAAGTATGTCTGCTGCAATAGTTGTATATGCGTGGCCGATATGGGGTATGTCATTCACATAATAAATAGGTGTGGTGACATAGAACATGGTCATCTCCTGAAACGCCTCCTCTTATGCCTAAACCTGTTATGTCTGTCTTCACTTTTTCCTGTCTTTTCCTCTTTCTTGGCTTCAACGGCACCCTCTTTTTCGGATAAATCTTCGGGCATCTCGTCGCTTGTATCGCCGTTTTGTTCCAGTTTTGACAGGACTGCCGAAATTCCGCCCTTTCCTCTCTCCTCGGTAACCTCATCCTCTGCAGGGATTTCATCATCAGCCGAAATACTTTCCATATCCCCGTCATACTCATATCTGAGGCAGCACATAAGTCTGCCGCACAGGCCGGAAAGTTTTCCGACATTCAATGCCAGCTCCTGCTTTTTCGCCATCTTTATAGATACCGGATCAAAAGAGGTCAGAAATGTGCTGCAACAAAGCTCTCTGCCGCAGATGCCAAGACCTCCTATAAGCTTGGCCTCATCCCTAACTCCTATCTGACGCATCTCGATCCTCGTTTTGAATTTTGAGGCAAGGTCTTTTACCAGCTCCCTGAAATCTATCCTGCCGTCTGCAGTGAAATAGAATATTATCCTCTTTCTGTCAAGGGTAGCCTCAGCGCCAACAAGCTTCATCTGAAGACCGCGCGCCATTACCCTTTCAATACAGAAATCCCTTGCATCTTTTCCGAGCTTCTTATTCTCTTCGACGGTCTTTATATCTTCCTCGGTAACAAGCCTTATAACCTTTTTCAGTTCCCTTTCTGGAGACTCCACAAAATGTCTTCCCCTTATCACTTTACCAATGCCGAGTCCGAAATCCGATTCTATGACTACGGCATCTCCCTCCTTTATATCTATGCCATTTACCTCAAAATCATATATCTTACCGCAGCTCTTAAACCTTACACCGACAACATCAGGCATTTATACCTCCGTAAAAGTAAATGAGTTGATGAGTGCATGAGTTAATGAGTAGAGATTTGCTCAAAAGGAAGTCTCCTCCTCATATACCCATTCACTCATTCACACATTTTCTCATAATACTTGCCACATAATTCCATGTTATGGACTTATTCAGATTAAAATCAAGGAGTCCCTTTACCTGCTGCATGTCCTGATATGTATCCAGAATACTCCTTATTCCCTGTCCTTTCATTGCCAATTGCTTTTTGTCCAGCATCAGATCAGATTCCCTCTCTGTAATTTTATAGACAGCCATATCCCTTAAGAGGATAAAGGCCATATCAAGCCATAATTTAATTTCGCTCTTGTCTGCCCATGTGTCTTTTGATTCCCCTTGGACCATATTATTGAGAAGCTTTGCAAACCATTCGTTCTCTTTTTCGAAATCCCTTGATATTGCAAGGCCCGGTCTTCCCATGGCGAGATTAAGGATAAATTTCATATTTTTGGCATCGATATTTTTAGAAACCACTTCTCTGCACCCATCAGACGGCAAGGGATAAAAACGGACATTTATACACCTCGACCTTATGGTATCAGGCAGTCTGTCAGGATTGGACGATATAAGCATTATAAGACTGTCCTCCGGAGGCTCTTCAAGTGTCTTAAGAAATGCATTGGCAGCATAAATATTCATTGCATCCGCATCGTCGATTATAACAACCTTTTTCCTTCCCTCAAATGGCCTTAAAGAAATGGTTTCTTCAATTTTTCTTATAGTCTCTATGCTGATCAGATCATTTTCAGGGACAATCGTTGATATGTCAGGATGGTTTTCCGAATCTATCTTTTTACACGATATGCATTTACCACAGCAGTCAAAATCAACAGGCTCCAGACAATTTATAGCCTTGGCATAGTTTACGGCAGCAAGCCTCTTTCCGATTCCTGCATCGCCCGACAACAAAATAGCCGAAGGCACTCTATTCCTTTTTAAAGTGCCAAAAAGTATCCTCAATGCCCTGTCCTGACCGATTATTTCTCTAAGCGCCATCTCACAATTTCCCACACATTTTCACTGACATCTTTCAGCGGCAGGGATGTATCCACAGTCTTAATCCTATCAGGCTCCGCTTCTGCGATCTTCAAATAGCCTTCACGGACTTTCTTATGAAACTCGATATCCTCAAGCTCAAGCCTGTCAACCTTGTTTATCCCCCTGTTCCTTTTTAATCCTACTTCAACATCGAGGTCAAAGAGTATGGTAAGATGCGGCTTGATTCCGCCTGTTGCTATGCTGTCAATAGACATAACAAGTGATATGTCTATGCCCCTGCCGTAACCCTGATATGCAACGGTGGAATCTGTAAACCTGTCGGTAATTACAACCTTTCCTTCATTGAGAGCAGGGATTATCTTTTCTGATAGATGCTGTGCCCTTGCTGCATTGTATAAAAGAAGCTCCGTCATGTAAGACATTTCCTTATGTTCAGGTAGAAGAAGTATCTCACGAATCCTGTTTCCGATAACGGTTCCTCCGGGCTCCTGAGTCAGTATTACCTCATAGCCTTTCTCAACAAGACGCTCTGACAGGAGCCTTGCCTGTGTGGTCTTTCCTGTTCCCTCTATGCCTTCAAATGATATAAAGATGCCTTTTTTTAACTTCTGACTTTCCCTCATACCATTGCCTCTTTCAGTCTCACAACCAACTGAAAAACCTTAATGGTCTCTTCTATGCTCCTTGAGCCTGTGCCGCATGAAGGTGTAATGAGCATTTGAGAGCCAACAAGCTCAGAAGGTATATGGTCATATATTTTTTTAAGATTATTATCCATCAATGTCTTAAGGAATTTATCATCTACAGAGTTAATGGCATCCGATGTGGGCACAATTCCCCATGCAAGATATCCGCCGCCCTGAAGGAAATTTCTTATATCTTCATGATATATGGCGAGGGTATCGAAATACTCAAAGGCATCAAAGTTTAGTATCCTCGCACCGCTCTTAATCACCGTCGGCCAGTCTGCCCTGCCGCAGCAGTGTATGCCGGATATTCCACCTGCCTCTTCAATGGCGGACACCATGTCCTTAAGCAGTCTCAATACCTCCTCGCTGTCAACGCCGAGATAAGATGAGCTGCCTATTGCTGAGAGAATCGGCTCGTCAATGAAAATGATAACATTGTCCGAATGCTGCTTTAATAAATCTATCTGCCACCGAACCTTCGCCTTTAACAGCATTAATGAGATTTCACGCAGCTCCTCATCAAAATATACAAACCTTCCGTAATTGTCTTTAAGTCCGAGCGTGAATGTAAGCGGGCCTGTTACATGCCCCTTCAATATCTGAAATCTCCTTCCCTTTATTATCCTCAAAAATGCATGCAATCCAATTGCATAATCCTCGGATATTGCTATCTTTGTGCTGTCTGTGCATGATTCATAAAACCTCTCGAGTTCGTCGCTGCCATCCCTTATAACCCAATCCTCCTGTTCGTTTTCATTTATCCTGACATACGGCATGCCCTCTGAATACTGGACAATCATTGATTCTTTGAAGGAAAGCTTCGGCAACTGCGGCCAGAATGGAATGTCGAATGTCCTGAGAATAAGCTCACAAGCCTCATCAGGACTCCTGTGCGGAAGACTGCCTATGCCTGTAGTCGAAAAGGGTTTGATAATATCTGACATGTGGTATTATAGCACAAGGAGAAAGCAGGAAATGAGAAGTGAGAAATGGGAAGTGATGAAAAATTTTTTTATTTTTTTATTTTTTACTTCCTACTTTCTACTTCTCACTTCCCACTTTTGCCTTGCCCTTCCTGGTGAGGAAATTATTAGATATCAGTCCGAGCTCAAAGACAAACCTGTTGGCGAGAGAATAGCCTTCTGGGCTGAAAAATTTGTAGGCATCCCTTATGATAATGACCCTATGGGAGAGTATGTCTCCAAAGCAGTTATTGTGGCGGATGAAAGGGTTGACTGCATGTATCTGACCTTCAGGGCAGTGGAGCTTGCCCTGAGCAATACTCCGGATGAGTCAATTGAGATTGCACTGGATAAAAGGTTTCATGCAAAAGGCATCCTTAAAGATAACAAGGTGATGAATTATGATGACCGCTTCGAGTATGGCGAGGATATGATATACAGTGGCAAGTGGGGCAACGAAATAACTTCGGATATCGGCAGAATCAGAAAGATAAAGGGGTCGAGGGGTACAAGCCTTACTGATATGATTACACCTGAAGAGTTAATAAAAGGGATAAAGAACTTAAAAAGCGGCGATATAATTTTTTTCGTAAAAGACCCCAAAAAAAGATCTGCACAGGAGATAGTAGGACACATAGGGATAGTTAAAACAGAAAACAGAAAAGAAAATAGAGAAGTTTATTTAATCCATGCAAGCGGCACAAAGGGAAAAGGAGGAGCCGTAAAAAAGGTTTTATTTAAAAACTACATCAGAAAAATGCCTTTCATAGGAGCTAAGATCGCAAGGCTTCGTTAGTCTTTATACCTTTTTGAGTATATCAGGGAACTGGGACTTGAAGTCAGGGTGAACTCTCCCGATAAAGACCTTTAACCCCTTTATCTCAGATTTCAAATCCTCAACTTCCTTCAAATCCCTTTCTAACTTGGTGATTTTGTCCGTAAGGGTTTTTATCTCCTGTTCCATAAGAGTCAGTCTTTCCTGCAAAGCAATAATATCCTTCATCATTGGCTCCTTTTATTTTCTCCCCGCCTATTTTCTCCTCTGTGCCCTTGTCCTTTTGCGGAGTTTTCTGTGTTTGTGTTTACGCATCTTCTTTTTACGCCATTTTGCTACATTACCCACACCATCACCTCCTTTTTAGCTCATAGCTCATCGTTCATAGCTCATGTTTTTTCTCCATCAGCTATGAGCCATGCACTATCAGCGTGAATGTGCTGCTTCCATAAAGGCCTCGAGTTGAAGCTCGATGGTTGATGATTCGGTTCCATCATATGGAATACTTATGCAGGGAACACCATAATCCCTGCTTACTGCCTTCATCAGCGCCGTAACTATAGTGCCCGGCATACAACCAAAGGGCATGGCATTTATAATACCTGCCGCTCCTCTTTCGATGAGATCTATCGCCTTGCCCACGCTCAAGATGGTCTCGCCCTCAAATGAGTCGTGCACATAGGGCGCTGCCTTTGCCAATATCTCCTTTGTCTCCGGCTCCTTCAGGGTTTTCAAGAAGCCTTTAAATGGTTTCCCAAAACTGTGTTCAATCCTCTTTTGAAAGAGCCTTTTTAAGAAGATATTCATCATAGCAGACCTGTCTTTTTTTATCAAGGCCTTTCTAAAAGACATTATATTTACATAGTATATCCATTCCTCTATAGGTGCGAGCCAGACCTCCCCTCCAAGTGCTTCTATTTTCCTTACTAAATCTTCGTTAGAAAATTTATGAGACCTGACAAATATCTCTCCAATAACACCGATTACGGGTCTCTTTTCTTCTTTCCGAGGAATGGACATAAATTCAGACCTCATATTTTTTAAAAGACCTCCAATAGCACCATTTCTGCCTCCAAGGGACTGATAAATCCTATCGTGATAAATCTTATAAAGCCCCTCGGCATCGCCATTTGCCTTTTCATAAGGCCTTGTCTCGTGGAGACATTTTGTGAGCAGTTCGTATGCAACAATACCTTCCCATGCCCTCATGGAAAAATCCTTGCCCACAATGCCGAGGTCCCTGTAAAACTGGACGTCCTGATTAGGCGCAAAAATCGGGACTTCTTTGAGTCCGAGTTTTTCGAGTATGAGCTTGTGGGATACATTATACTGTCCGAATCTGCACGGCCCTGTGCCAGATGGCATAAAGAAGGCTGATTCATTCGGCCTGAAATCGGAAGAAAAGACCTTTTTAAGCATATCACCTGCTGTTACAAGATAAGGATAACACTCCTTGCCTGATACATATCTCCTGCCAAGGTCAACAGACTCCTTATCAGACTCGAGAAGAACTTCTGCTGGAACACCGCAGTATTCAAAGGCTGACTTCAGGGCAAGGGCATGGTCAGCCATGTGCGGGATAAAGACAGTGCGTTTTTTCAACGGTGAATGGGTGAATGGGTGAATGGGTGAATGGGTGATTTTTCCGTATCTCTGCATTTCTGTTTCTCCGATTCTCCGATTCCCCGAATCACCGCTTCGCTGCTGTTCAATACTGTCAAGGAATGCCTCGCATCGTGTTATTGCGCCTGCATCTGCGCTGTGCTCATCTATCTCTATATGCAGGAAAGGCTTCCCCTCCATATCTTCCTTGAAATATTTGAGGATAAAGGAATCAGGGCCGCATGAGAAATTTCCTATATAAATCGCATAGAGATTTGGAGTATCTCTTACAATCCTTGCTGCCCTTAATATCCTCTGGCCCGACCTCCAGTACATATTCGGCCACGAGTCTTGAAGCCTTACGCTATCCAGAGACAGCATATCCATAGGTATCGAAATGACATCTATATGGGATAACTTCTTTGGAATCTCAAGGTTTACGCCAGAATCAAAGGCATTATACGCTCTTCCGATAATGACAATTTTAGGTGATGCATCATGCACCGCTTTTAATATCTCTTTTCCCTTTTCCCTTATTGCCCCCTGGAATTCGTCCTGAGCGGATTGGGCAATTCCAATCGCTTTTTCAATATCTCTGTCCCTCACGCCATACTCACTCAAAGACCTTTTCAATTCCTTCCTGAGATAATCCATACCAAGACCAATATCAATAACGGGAGTAATTGTTTTCATGCCCCTGATGGCAGCCCTCGACACATATGGAATTGTCTGCACATGGGGACATGACAATCCCCTCTGATACTCATCGCCTCCGCCTGAGGCTGATTGATTGATATTGATAAAACTGGGGATGAATATAGCATCCACACCTGCATCCTTAAGCCATTTTATATGGCCATGGGCAACTTTTATAGGAAAGCATGCCTCAGAGAGGACATTTTCAACACCGAGGGTCACAATCTGCTTATTAGTATCTGGAGAGACAACAACCTCAAATCCGAGCTCCCATAAAAGAGTTGACCAGAAAGGCAGATAATCATGGAAGAAGAATATATATGGAATTCCAATTTTGACCGCTGACCGCTGACTGCTGACTGCTGACTGCCTTTCAAGGTGCGCCTTCCATAACATCTCCTCTCTGAATGCAAAAAGGTCGGGGAGCGCTGATTTTTGAGCATGCCTTACATCATATTTTTCGCATCTTCCGCCGTAAAAGAGATAGCCTTCCTCGCCATGAACCTTAACCCTGTTTATCTCACAGACATTAGGACATCCCCTACATTCAAAAGAGCTTATCTCATATTGTTTCTTTGAAAACTCAAAACCCTTGAATCGTGATGCGTGATGCGTAATGCGTGATGCGCCTTTGACCTCATTACTCATTACGCTTAACGCATTCCGGTCCTTCATGTGTCTCATTGCAATAAGCGCCATGCCGATTGCTCCTGTAACATCGTGATTGGGCGGGACAGTCACTTTTCTGTCAAGATACTTCTCAAAGGCAGCAACAACCGCCTTGTTAGAGGCTACTCCGCCCTGAAAAAAGATATTCTCGCCGATTGGTTTGCCTGCAACAACCCTGTTTATGTAATTCTGGACTATAGAGTATGCAAGTCCAGCCAGAAGATCGTCTTTATCAGCACCTCTCTGAAGATTAGCCATGAGGGAGTTTTCCATAAAGACCGTGCACCTCTCTCCAAGCCTGCATGGGCTTTCTGAGCGGCAGGCGCATTCCGCAAACTCGCCTTTTACGGAAATATCAAGCTTTTCAGCCTGCTCTTCTATAAAAGAGCCTGTCCCTGCTGCGCATGCCTTGTTCATCTCAAAGTCAACAATAATGCCGTCCCTTAGGGAGATGTATTTTGAGTCCTGCCCGCCTATCTCAAAAATAGTATCAACATTTGGGTTAATAAAGATTGCGGCAGTGGCCTGTGCAGTAATCTCGTTTTTAACAATATCGGCACCCACATAATCTGCTATCATATACCTTCCCGAGCCGGTAGTCCCAACACCCGCAATCTCCACACCGTCTCCGATTTCAGCATCAATCTCTTCAAGCCCCTGTTTTACAGCCTCGATGGGCCTGCCCGCAGTCATGAGATAACGCTTGGCCAGCAGATTTCCTTCCTCATCAATCACAGCAAGATTGGTACTGATAGAGCCTATGTCAATGCCAAGATAAGCCTTAATTAGTTTAGAGTTTGGAGTTTGGAGTTTGGAGCCCTGTTTTGAGTTCTCTCTTTCTTTTAACTCATAACTCTTAACTCTTAACTCGTCACTGCCTTTAAGATGTCTTTCGAAAAAATCATCTGCCTCTGATATTAAAGGTGCATGGCTGTTTTCAGAGAGTTTTACAGCCGAAAGGAATTCCTCCAATCCTTCTAAATTAAAGACATTTATGCGACCATCATCCATATCTCTGAGCGCAGCGCCCAAAGCGCCCATAAATACAAAATCAGGAGGAACAAAGAGCTCGTCAAGTTCAAATACCTCTTTAAACGCCCTTACCATTCCCTTATTTGCAGCCACTCCTCCCTGAAATGCCACCGGCAGTTTCAAATCCCTGCCTTTTGCAATAGTGCCCTTAAAGTTCCTTGCAACTGCAAAACACAATCCGGCAACAATATCTTCAACCGGCGTTGCTATCTGCTGGAGGTGTATCATGTCAGACTTTGCAAAGACACTGCATCTGCCTGCAATCTTGGAAGGCCTCTTTGATTGTGCGGCAATCTCGCTGAATTCCTCTATGCTCAGCCTCAATCTTTCAGCCTGCTGTTCAAGGAAAGAGCCTGTGCCGGCAGCGCAGACAGAGTTCATGGAGAAATCCTTTATATTTCCATCCTCCAGAATAATCAGCTTGGAATCTTCTCCTCCAAGCTCAATGACGGTATTGACATGAGGGAATAATCTTTTTACGGAATAGGACTGTGAGACGATTTCATTGATGGGCTTTATCTTTAGTGCAGAGGCAATAACCCTTCCGGCAGAACCGGTAACCGAAAGGGAACTCTCAGGAAAATTCTCTTTAATTTCCTCTAAGAGTTTAAGCGCTATCCTGACAGGATGGCCATAATGTCTTACGCAATGTTTTTCAAGTATACTGGCAAGCTTATTGCCATTTCTATCAAGCACAACAAGCTTTACAGCCACCGAACCGGCATCAAGTCCGACAAAATACATCGTTACCCTCCTGAAATATGATACTTTAGTTTATTGAATAACAAATGTTTTATCAAGACAATGGCATCCTTAGGTAGCGTAAAATTCTCTGTGTAAATTTTGATTAATAAAAAGAAGGGTGTATTCTCCATTGATCGGCAAATCAATTTTAAGGAGGATACACCCTATGAAAGAATTAACAGAAGTAACATTAACA
>JAJYXI010000072.1 GCA_021791055.1 Nitrospirota bacterium
CGAGTTATCAGTGGACATTATCAATCCCCCTCCATGATGAGCTTGGCCAGGCCTTCTTCACAAGCTTATAAAACAAGCCGGACTCACTGTTGAGGAATTTAACGAACTGTAGCTCTTTCAGCCTTCCGCGCTTCCGAACTTCTGGACTTCCGGACTATTTGGATGTTGGTCAGTGCGACTCTTCGCAAGACTCGCTTCGAGCGGATATTGGGGCGAATGTTATTTGAATTGATACTTCCCTTGTCCTCTGGTTGACAATAAAATATTTTGTTGACATGCAAAATAATGGTTGACAAAATTAATTATTTTTGTTATTGTCTTTTATCTTGAAGCTTTGAGGAGGAATCAGAATGGACCAAAAACCTTGGGATGTACATCCGGCGTTAATGGAAGATAGGCTTTGCTGTATTGCCAATATCATCAGTGATGTAAGAAATCGAACAATAGATTTGCATGATCCAAATGATGGTGATGGAGTTTGGAGTCTTGGTTGTCGGATATACGAACGAACAATAAATATAATTGACCGTGAAAGTAAAAAAATATCTTGGCTCGACACAATAAAAAATGGCCTGTATTTCGTTATTCTTATCGATGGCGTTCCAATAAGATTTTATAAAGGTGATGTTGACAATCCCACTATGCGTTCACTCCATAGAAGATACCCCGAACTCGAAGCACAACAGTATCTTTTCTCATTTTATGAACCTGAATGGTTTTGGCGTATTGTTGCAGAGACTGCTGATGATGGGAAAATACTTCGTATAGTAATGTTGCAGTACACAGAATCTGGTGATTCGAAAAACTTATGGGAAATTCCTATCACAGAGCCTGTAACTGTTGAAACGCCATCTCTTGACACTGTCAGAGAAAGTGTTGTTCTTGAAAAACCAGTGGTCAAGCCCAAAGTAGAAAAAACTATTGGAGTTGCTCACAATGGATAGGAATAGACCACTTTTCCAGGGCGCGAGGCTTCGTCTTGCACGTACATTTCATGGTCTGACCTTAGCTGAACTTGGGGAACAAGTGTCTGCGAGCAGACAATACATGCAGCGTCTTGAAAGCGAGCCAGAAGTTGCGCCAAGTAGAGATATGTTGCATGCCATAGCTGAAACGTTGAGCGTTGAACCCCCATTCTTTTTTGAACCATTAGCTGGTGAAGTGAGAGAAGAAGAATGTCATTTCCGCAAACTACATACAACACCATTAAACATGCGTATTCGTGCACTTTCTAATGGTACAATTTTTAATTTGCTTGTTTCCTACATCGAACAGGAACTTGAATTGCCAAAGATTAATATCCCCTTTATTCAAGTCAAAAATCGTGAGGATATAGAAAAGGCTGCTGAAAAATGCAGACAACTCTGGGGGCTTTATATAGACGCACCAATTCATAATATGACTAGGACGCTTGAGCGTGTTGGATGTGTCGTAACAACTTTTGAAGGTGTGTCCGAAGAGATTGATGCTTTTTCTTATTTCCGCTCACGGCCTATTATCGTAAGAAATACAGCTAAAAACAGCACCTCTAAATTGAGATTTGATTTAGCACATGAATGTGGTCACTTAGTAATGCATTCTAATCTTGAAGTTGGCGACTCTGTTTTAGAGGAACAGGCAAATCAATTCGCAAGTGCTTTTTTGTTGCCTCGTATTGCTTTTGTCAAAGAATTTCCAAAGACAAATCGATTTGACTGGAATAAAATTTTTCAATTAAAAAAACGTTGGGGAGTAAGTATTCAGGCAATTGTAAAACGTGCGTATGACCTTGGGCTAATCAATGCAGTCCAATATCGTAATGCTTATGTGCATATAAGTAGAAAGGGTTGGAAGCGGGCTGAGCCACCAAAAACAGAACCCGCATCTGAGCCTATAGAAATTATCCCTGTAGCATTTGATTTATTAAAACAGCATCGTGGCCTAACTATTACGGAAATTGCACATAATTTGTATTTAAAATGCTCGATTCTTAAAAGGTTTGGAATATTTTGTAAGAACTCTGAGTCAATAACTACAGCAAAAAAGATAATTCCTGTAAAGGAACATCCAATGAAGCATATAAAAATCAATATTAATTAACCAACGATAAATGTCTCAGAGTTGTTAATTAATTTGCAAAAGTTATTCTACCTGAACGTACTATTTGCCCAGGTTATGAACTCTTTCAGATCCATAACCTGAATTGCTTTTTCGTTATTATCAGGAGTCGTATATTTTCTCTGCTTTACAGCATTTTTTAGCCATGTAATAGCGCCTTTTTTCCAACCATCACCATCAATGATTATTATGATGTGTTTTTCAGGCATGGCCTCTATGCAATTCAGATATAAGTAAGGCAACTTCTCATCAACAGAGCCAGCGACCTGCTGCCATTTACATTCTATTCTTATATCCATTTTGTATCGTTTAGATATCAGCCTGAATTCTGTGTTCCCGCCATGCTGATAAATTGTTGTGAATGGCACATTCATCAAAAGCAACTCATCTCCATATTTTTGAGGATTTTTAGTCCATTCTCTATAAAGCGCCTTAGTAAACCCTTTGGCAGAAAAAATAGTTTTTACTGTCTGCTCCAGTATATTTCCCGAGTCGTTAGCTAATGTTCCCTGTTTAGGCATAAACCTGCCTCTCTTCATGCTTTAGAAAAGAAGATGGTTTCTTAATAATTTCCTCAATTCTTTTCTTAGAAAGCTGAAGATATTCATCTTCTAAATCAATCCCCACATATTTCCTGTTAAGCAAAACTGCTGCAACCCCTGTTGTTGAACTGCCACAGAAGGGATCAAGCACTAAATCGCCTTCTTTTGTAGAGGCAAGGACAATTCTTTTCAAAAGCTCCGCAGGTTTTTGAGTTGGATGTTTGCCGAACCTCTTTTCCTCGGCTGGCGGCGATGATATCTCCCACACATTACGCATCTGTTTACCTTGATTCATTTTCTTCATCAACTGGTAATCAAAATAATGTTTGCTCTTTGCGTTCTTTGCAGCCCATAAAACAATTTCTGTTGAATGTGTGAAATATCTGCATGAAAGATTCGGTGGCGCATTACGCTTATACCAGATAATATCATTAAGGATTTTATACCCAAGTTCCTGCATTGCAAATCCAACCGAGTAAATGATATGTGTTGTGCCTGATACCCATATAGTGCCATTAGGCTTCAGAACACGCTGACACGCCCTAAGCCATTCAAGAGTAAATTTATGATTTTCTTCGACCCCTTTGGATTTGTCCCATTTGCCTTTATTTACAGAAACCATCCTCCCGGCATGACAGGTAATCCCTCCGTTAGAAAGGAAATAGGGTGGATCGGCAAAAATCATATCAACACTGTTTTCCCTTGCCTGATTCAGTATCTCGATACAATTACCTTTGAGAAGTCTTACTGAATGTTCTGGGTCATCGTAATATTTTTTGAATAGTTTTTTATGCTCATAAGTAGCCGTTTCTTCAGAAATGTAAAAATTAAGCGGGCCTTCTGGAATGTTATAAGTTATGGTCTGCTTCTCATTAACTTTGCGCCCTTTCGATTTTTTGTTATTTGTTCTTTTTTGCATCGGCTCCTGCAAATAAATCAGAGATTTTTACACGTAGTGCCTGCGCTATTTTCTGGATATTCTCAACAGAAACATTTCTTTTCCCACATTCGACATGACTAATGTATGTCCTATGAAGCCCACAAAGGTCAGCGAGCTGCTCTTGAGACAGGTTTTTTGCCTCTCGATAAGTGCGAACATTTTTGCCGAATATTTTTTTGATGTCAGGCATCTTCTATTGAAGATCATTCTTGATCAAATGATGATTATAAGTCTATAGACTATAAGTCACATCTAAAAACCATTTATATCCGCATCAAGTGCGGAATGGCAACAATGTTCTTATCGGTGATACAAGGCGGAAGAAGTTTTACATCCCCCTCGCATATAAAGTAATGGAACGATTCTTAAAGGCTGGCTTTGTACTAAAGGAAGATATCATCAAAGTCCAGCACAATTGCAAGGCAACAGGCTTTTGGATGAAAAAGTCAAAGAATTACAACTTTCTTTTAATTATGCATGAACACATTTTTGTATTTAAAAAGCAGGCAAGCGGGAAAGCACATAAGTAGGCAAGCAGGAAAATATGTAAGAAAGCTTGCAGTCTTGCTCACTTGCAAACTTACGCGGTTGCGAACTTGCAACTATGGTAAAATATCTGGCATGGGGAAATATCAGGACCTTATCGTATTCCAGAAAGCAGATGAACTTGCATTCCATATCTACAGAATGACTGCAAGTTTTCCTAAAGACGAAACATATGGTCTGACGTCCCAATTACGGCGTGCAGCTTTATCAATACCTACTAATATAGTCGAAGGCAATGCACGAAAGAGCAAAAAGGAATTCAAGCAGTTTCTGAATATCGCATTAGGTTCACATGCAGAAACCGAATACCTTTTTGGTTTTGCAAAGCGTCTCGGACTGCACAAAACAGATCATTGCCACATCGAAGACCTGATTTCCGAAGTTGGTAAACTGCTGTGGAGTTTTTACAGGACTCTCTAACTCGCTGACTTACCTGCTTGCTGACTTGCTAATTAATAGGCGGTTTATCTGTGAACACCCTCCTTGCTTGATTTTTTGAGACAATTAGTATAATATTTGATACAAATGTATCAAAAGATAACACACCTAAAAGTGCTCTCTCTTTTTATGGACAACCCATACGAAAAATATTATCTTAGGGAAGCGGCAAGGCTCCTTAAGATCAGCCCCATGACACTTAAACGCTCCCTCGATTTTCTTCTTAAAAACAACCTTATAGTTAAAGAAAAGAGCAAGAACCAGATTCTTTATTCTGCAAATATGCAGAACCCTGCCTTCAGGCATATAAAAATTTCCCGCAGCCTTTCGGTGCTTATGCAAAAAGGCATTGTGGAATTCATAAAAGAAAAAGTCCCAGGTGTAAGCTCGATAATCATTTATGGAAGTTATGCAAAAGGAGAGGAAACTAAAGACAGCGATATTGATATCCTCGTAATAACACCTGTTAAAAAAAATATTTCAGGCGAAATATCCACTCTCATGAGGAGAGATGTTAACCTGTCTTTTTTCAGTCCTGCAGAATGGAGCAGACAGGCAAGGGCAAACAGGGCTTTTTATCTTGATGTTATTACCGAAGGGATTGTGCTTTACGGCACAAAGCCGGTGGTTGAATGAATATTAGTGAATGTTTTGAAAAAAGGCTTTTGAAAAAAGGGCGGCCAGATCCGCTTAAGACCGAAAAGGCATTTGAAATATCAAAAAAGAGTCTTGTTAAAGCAAAACGCCTTCTAAAACACAACTTTTATTCTGAGGCGATTATTGCAGCCTATACCGCCATGTTTCAGTCTGCAAGAGCCTTACTTTTTAAAGACGGCATCTTCGAGCGAAGTCATTACTGCGTTATTGAATACCTTAAAGAGAACTATGTAAAAAAACACCTGCTGTCGCAGGATTATCTTCACTCCATAGATGTTTACAGAACACAGCGCCATGAGGTGCTTTATGGCCTTGAGGAAATTTCTTATGAAAAGAGTGAAGTTGAAGATGCAATTGAAAAGACGGAAAAATTTATAAAGGCTGTTTCTAAAATAGTAGGCAGCAAGTAACCATTCATCTTCTACGAAACCGGCTCATCCTGCCGGACTAAATTTTTTAATTCGACAACCTTGTTGCCAGAGAAGCAATCGGGCGGTTTATTCTTGAACGGTTTTAGGATTTCTGGTCTTTTCCTCGTATTTCAAGCACTCCATTGCAGAGGCCTTGAAGACTTCATCAGAGGGCATGTTTTTTGTCTTGAATCCCATGGCCTTGCATCCATAAGGAAAGTCTTTATCCCATGTGATGTAAAAATGCTTGCACTTAAAACAGTCGATTTTTTCCTGTTCCATAAGTTAAGAACGCTGCCTTTTAAGCATAGCAGGTATGCGTGCGGTAAAAAGATTTACAAGCACCACCGATGTGAGACATTTGTATATTAAAAAACAATCACTCTTCAGTGGATAAAGAACTGCATATCTGTTTAAACCCAGTCGTGCATTTGGAAAGCTTTTTACCGTATGCATATCTGCTATAAGGGTTCACTCTCCTTTGCCCTTTGAGATATTGTATTTCTTCAGAAGCCCATGGAAATTCGTCCTCTGCATCCCGACCTCCGCAGCAGCCCTCGTGATATTCCAGTTATTGCGCTTAAGGGCGGCAATGAGAAAGCTCTTCTCTATATCCTCTATGGACCTTGTCCTTAAGTCCTTCTTCTTTAATTTCAGTTCCTTTAGCGTTTTTGGGGTCTCTATCTCTTCTTCCCGATTCAGAGGTATCATTATATGCTCGGGCTTGAGCATCCTGCTGTCGCATACTATTACTGCCCTGTGGATTACATTTTCAAGCTCCCTTACGTTGCCCGGCCAGTCATTGGCGATGAGCTGGCGCATGGCCTCTGCAGAAATATGCGGAACATCCCTGCCTATTTCCTTGCTGTATTTATGAAGAAAATGGTATGCGAGGGCAGGAATGTCTTCTTTTCTGTCTCTTAGAGGCGGGAGGTCTATGGGAAATACATTCAGCCTGTAAAATAAGTCTTCTCTGAATGCCCCTTCCCTAACCATTTCTGACAGATCCCTGTTTGTTGCTGCGATAAATCTTATATCAATCTTTACTGTCTTTTTGCTTCCAACAGGCCTGAACTCCTTTTCCTGCAATACCCTCAAAAGCTTTGCCTGCATGGATAAAGGGAGATTGCTTACCTCATCAAGAAAGACAGTCCCGCCGTTGGCTGCTTCGAGCACACCCTTTTCTGTTGAAATTGCGCCGGTAAACGAACCTCTGGCATGTCCGAATAATTCTGATTCCATTAGATTTTCAGGTATTGTGCCGCAGTCAACAACCATAAAGGGCTGCTCCCTTCTTGCGCTGTTGTGATGTATAGCCCTCGCAACAAGCTCCTTTCCTGTGCCGCTTTCACCTGTTATTAAGATGGTGCTGCCTGTAGATGCAACAGTGGCTACCAGCTTAAATACCTTTTGCATCTCCTTTGATGCGCCTATGATGTTGTCTAAACTGTATAGGGCATTAATTTCCTGCCTGAGCCGTATGTTTTCCACCTCAAGCTTTTTCTTTTCAAGACACCTCTCAACAGAATTTAACAGCACCTCGGGGGTAAAGGGTTTTTCTATAAAGTCGTATGCCCCGTATTTAAGGGCATCCACCGCTGTTTTAACTGTCCCGTAACCGGTAATTATTACCACTTCTGTTTCGGGCCATTCCTCTTTTATCCTTTTCAAAAGGTCTATGCCTGTTATGTCGGGCATAACAAGGTCTGCAAGCACAAGATCAAAGGGCTCGTCCTGAAGTCTCTTCAGCGCCTCTCCACCGCTCTTTGCAGTCTCGAGATTATAGCCTTCAGGCGAAAGGATTCTGATACAGCTCTTTCTTACAATCTCTTCGTCATCGACTATAAGTATGCCCGGATTAATTAATGTCATAACTATATCCTCTGGCCAAGCACCTCGTTTATTCTCTCGATTAATGTGTCGGGTGTAAAGGGTTTTTCAAGATAATGGGCTGCTCCTGATGATATGGATTCAACTATATGCTCGATGGTATCGTAGCCTGTCATGATCATCACATTCTGCTCGGGATGCTGCCTCTTTATGTTTACCAAAACCTCTATGCCGTCTATGCCCGGCATCTTGAGGTCTATGAGCACGAGGTCGTATTTAGACTTTTCAAAAAGTTCCATCCCTTCTTTCCCTGAAGCGGCAGTATCCACTTCGTATCCTTCAGGCACAAGAGTCCTTTTGCAGCTCAGCCTGACAATCTCTTCGTCATCTATCACGAGTATCCTTCCCTTCTCCATTTATGCCCCCTCTATTCTAAATTTCTCCTTTCAAGGCGCTATTTATGTCGTCTTTTATCAATCTCAAAACATCAGGCAGATTAATGGGCACATCGTTTAATTCCTCCTTAAGCTCATCTGTATCAAGCCTGTAAGAAAAGCCGTTCCTTTCATAGGATAGCAGAAAATCTATCTCTGGATGTCCGCTTATAAGGACTGCCATTGTAGAACCAATATCGCCAAGTGGCTTCATGTCTATATGGCTGCGCTGAAACTCTGCCGCAATAACCGTTCCTTTGCCAATCTCCGAGTCTATGAGAAATCTGCCGTTACACTCCTCTGCAGCCTGAGCAAGGAGAGGTATGCCGAGGCCGAACTTCTTAGCCCTTACAGTCTTTGTTGTAAAAAACGGGTCTTTAACCTTTCTGATGGTCTCTTCGTCCATTCCCTTTCCATTATCCCTTATTTTCAGTACAAGCCTATCGGCACTCTTGCTGATAGTTATTTCTATTTCCACTCTTGTTGCGCCTGCATCTATGGAATTCTCTGCGATATCGAGCATGTGCAATGACAGGTCTTCCATTACTTCATTACTCCATCACTCCATTCAATTCTTCTCTTCCCCTTAAACGCCAGTGCTATCTCCTCCAAAGACGGCTCCTCAAGTAAAAACGTGGTAGTCCTTCTGCCTATGTCACCTAAATGGTGGGCATCGGACGATGTTATCCAAGGGATAGATTTATATTCTCCGAATACAGCCTCTGCCCTTTCCCTTTTTGTATTATACGAGATTTCGAGGGCGTCGAATGCAATGTCATCCGAAATAAATCCTAATTGAGATATGACGCTGAAAATCTCCTTGTCTATATGGCTCGCCACAGCAAGCCCTCCGAAGGAATGAATGGTATCCACAAGTGTTTTGACAGAGAGGTTTGTGGCTCCGAAAAGGAGCCTTTTGTTGAATCCGAGTATTTCATCCCTTTCATTAACTACAAGCTGATAGCCGCGCAGCTTCTCATCGGCAATACCATCCGGAAGGTTTTTATAAACAACCTCCTGAAGATTCATAACCTTATCTATAGAGTCAAAAATGGCAAGCACATGCGCCTCTTCATAGGATGCAATCTCCATTGCAGGCAGTACCGTAATCCCTTTATCCTGTGCTATCTTCATCGCAATTTCAGCGTTCTCTGCTGAATTGTGGTCTGATATGGCTATTATATCCAGACCATTTTTAACTGCAGCATCTATTATCCTGAGGGGGGTCATATCGAGTTCAGCGCAAGGCGACAGGCAGGTGTGGATGTGCAGGTCTGCTACAAATCTATTCATTTAAGCATGTTATAAAGCAATCCTGCTATCTCGAAAGTAGTTTTATGGGTGGTAAAAATAGTTATATTCTCTGATTCGGCCTTTTTGACGGTATCGGGCTCAGGGAACCTGCCGTTTGTTATGATTATCCCGGAAAGGCCTTTGATTACTGCAACTGCAACAATATTAGGATGTGTCTGGAGGGTAATCCACAATTCGCCGTCCTTGCTGTTTGCCATAACATCTGAAAGAAGATCGCTTATGTAGCAGCCTGTTATGTCCTTATTAAGCTCGCCTTTTACCCCTATATCGAGTCCAACTTTTTCGGCAATATCGCTAACTTTCAGCATCTTTAGCCTTTCTTTATGCAGATTGTAATCTCAAGGGTCGCGCCCTCGCCCACCACCGAATCTATCTTAAATTTATCGGCATTCTTTTTTATATTCGGCAGTCCCATGCCTGCCCCCCATCCCATCTCCCTTACCCAGTCAGGGGCGGTAGAATATCCTTCCTGCATTGCAAGTTCGATGTCCTCTATTCCGGGTCCCATGTCCGTAAGTGTTATCTTCACTTCCTCGGTGGTAATCACATAATGCATTGTGCCTGCCACGGCATGTATTATGACATTCATCTCTGCCTCGAATGCGGCAATGGCTGCACGCCTTACAGCATCCTGTGATACCCCAAGCCTTGCGAGGGTGCTCTTCAGTTCGCTTGAGGCAGCACCTGCATTTGTGAAATCGCCGCCCATTAACTGAAAGCATCCTTCTATGGAATCTTTGATTTTCATAGGGTCGATTTCTCCTTATCGCCTGTTGCTACCGGCAGCCGTATAAAAAAGCTCGCTCCCTTTCCCTGTTCGCTCTTTACGAATATCTGTCCATCATGTTTCTTGATAATACCATAGCTTACGGCAAGACCGAGGCCTGTCCCCTTGCCTGCCGGCTTGGTTGTAAAGAACGGCTCGAACACCCTGCCTCTGATATCTTCAGGGATTCCGGGCCCGGTGTCTGTAAATTCAAGCTCCACAAACTTATTGCCGTCATCATCTGCCATCCTTGACGATATGGCTATCCTGCCCTTCTCCTCCATTGCATCGGCAGAGTTTATCAGTAGATTCAGAAACACCTGCTGAATCTGGTTAGGATCCACATTCACCTCAGGAATTGTTCTGTCAAGCTGGACATCAAATGCAATATTGTAAAATTTTGCCTGGTTTCTGACCATTGATAATGTATTTTCGATTAATGTATTCATATCGACATTTGCCTTTTCTGATGCGGTCTTCCTCGAAAAGCCGAGGAGTCCCCTTACAATTCTCGAACACCGCTCCGTCTGATCTATTATTACCTTTAAATCCTCTGCATCCTGAGTGTTTTCAGGAGGTATGCGCTTTAGCATCAAATGGGCAAATGTCACTATCCCTGTCAGAGGGCTGTTCAATTCGTGCGCCACTCCTGCAGCCATTCTGCCGAGGGATGCAAGTTTTTCAGCATTTATCAGCTGCTCCTGCGCCCTGACTATCTCTGCGGTCTTTTTCTGGACCTCTTCTTCAAGACTCCTCGTCCAGTTTTCCATCTTATCCTTGTACTGTTTCAACTCCTCGACCATGGAATCAAAAGAGTTGGCCAGCAGCCCGATCTCGTCCTTTGTATTGAGATTTATGCGGTAGTCCATGTCGCCCTTCGACAGTTTATTCATCCCTTCAACCAGCAGCGAGATTGGCTTTGTGACAAAGTTGTAAAGTATCAGGCACAGCAGAAAGGATATTGCAACCACAAAAAAACCGCCGTAGAACAGCACCACTTCAAGCCTGATATCGGGGTTTTGCTTGATAAATACATATGCAAAGACAAGGCCCACGATGAGCATCATGCTGCCTATGGCGAGTATCAGTTTTCCTGTAAGGGAATTAAGGGATTTTTTGTGTGTCATTTTAATTAATAATACCCTTACTCTAAATATGGAGTCAATTAAGATTTGGTAGTGTTGCATATAAATGCGATATTTGATAAATTACAGAATAAACCCAAGTCTTGGAGGTGGCGATGAGACGCTTATTTTTTGCTGCTTTAATAATTTTAGGAATGGTCTCGATTATCGGATGTTCTCAAAGGAAGATAGCACATGCACCTGAACAGCCTGCTGCACAGCCTGAGATAAAAATAGAAGATAAAAAAACAACGACTGACTCAATGGCTGCAAAAGAGCTTCCGAAAGAATCCATAATCGAAAGGCAGATAACAAAGGCACAGACGGCAGATGCTCAAGCCTCGGTGAAAGAGCTCCAAACAAGGATTCGGGATATTCATTTTGATTTTGACAGGTATGATATAAGGGATGAGGCAAAGCCGGTTATGAAGGAAGTAGCATCAATACTTTCAAAAAATAAAGGGATAAAGGTAATAATAGAAGGACATTGCGACGACAGGGGCACCAACGAATACAACCTCGGGCTCGGAGATAGAAGGGCAATTTCTACAAAGGAATATCTCTTGTCCCTTGGCATTCCATCCGGCAAGATAGAGACAATAAGCTATGGCGAGGAAAAGTCGCTCTGCACAGAGCAGAGCGAGGAGTGCTGGGCTAAAAACAGGAGGGCACACTTTGTCCTCGTTGAGGGGGGCAAATGAGTCAGGAGTCAGAAATTAAAAAAACTCGTTACTCTTTTCACTGCTTACTGCTTACTGCTTACTGCTTACTTGTTTTTATAACCGGCTGTGCGACAACAGCCGATATGGAGAATCTGAGAGGCAGCGTTACAAATATCCAGATAGAGTCCTTAAATCAAAAAAAGGAAATTGCCCAGATTAAGGCTAATCTTTCGGACATGTCAAAGGATATAACCACGCTAAAGGAATACTCCCTAAGCGCTGTAAAAGAGAGTCAGTCTTCCCTTGTAATGCAGACATCCGATTTATCCAAAGAGCTGCAGACACTTAAAGGCCGTTTCGACGAAAACAAGTATTTCATGGACAAGACTATAAAAGACCTGCTCTCAGAGAGGGAGCTGCAGCAGGCCAAGATAGCAGGCCTCGAAAATGAGCTCAAAGAACTCAGGACAAAAATGAGCAGCCAGCCTTCTGAAAAGAAGGAAGCGACAAATCCCCAAGAAACCCAAAAAGAAGCTCCGCCTGAAGCAAAGGATTCGAAAGCTGCAGACACTGCTGACCCTCAAAAATTATACGACGATGCACAGATAGACTTTAAAGAAAAACGATATGCTGATGCGAGGCAAAAGTTCGAAAAATTTGCAAAGGATTTTCCAAAGCATGCGCTGGCTCCAAACTCTTATTTCTGGCTCGGAGAATCCTATTATGCGGATAAAAAATACGAAGACGCAATATTGGCATACGAATCCTTCCTGAAGAAATATCCTGCTCACGAAAAGACAAAGGGTGCAATGCTTAAACAGGCATTCGCCTTTGTTGAAATGGGGGACAGAAAAACAGGAAAGGTACTGCTCGAAAAGGTTATGGAGAAGTATCCGAATTCCCGTGAGGCTGAACTCGCAGAAAAGAAGATTGCAGAAATGCTCTCCAAAAACAAAACGCAGACTAAAAACGGTACAAAGAAAAAGAGGAAGTAACAATCCAATCGGATGAGTCTGATAAAAGATAAATACGAACGGACTATAGATTACATGCGGATATCTATTACCGACCGCTGTAATCTAAGATGCATCTACTGCATGCCCTCAGAGGGGATAAAACCCTTAGAGCATAGAAACATCCTGAGCTATGAGGAGATTATAAGAATAGTCAGGATTGCAGCAGGTCTCGGCGTTAAAAAAGTAAGGCTAACAGGAGGAGAGCCGCTCACGAGAAAAAATCTCTCTTATTTAATAGCATCCATCAACAGCATAGAGGGAATAGAAGATATAAGCCTCACGACAAACGGCCTTTTGCTGAAAAAATATGCCCAACTGCTTGCATCAGCAGGATTGAGGAGGGTTAATGTAAGCCTCGACTCACTCCGTCCGGACAGGTATAGAGAGATAACAAGGGGCGGAGACATAAATGATGTCATGGAAGGAATTGATGAGGCAGAGAAGGCAGGTCTTCTGCCGATAAAGATAAATATGGTTCCAATAAGGGGATTCAATGACGATGAGATAGAGGAATTCTCAAGACTGACATTAAAGACCACCTATAATGTGAGATTCATAGAGTTCATGCCCATAGGTGCAAGAGATATCTGGAGCCATGAAAAATACATCTCCACAGAAGAAATAAAGGAGAGGGCATCAAAAATTGCGCCGCTGATCCCTGTGAAAATCAGGAGATCAGGCCCTGCACGATATTTCAGATTTGAAGGCGCCCCGGGAGTTGTAGGCTTTATAAGCCCAATAACGCACCACTTCTGCAGTTCCTGCAACCGCCTCAGGCTGACATCTGACGGAAAGCTCAGGCCATGCCTGTTCTCCGAGACAGAAATAGATCTAAAATCAGCTATTCGATGCGGGGCATCTGATGAGGAGATCGAAAGACTTTTAAGGCTCTCTATTGAAATAAAGCCTGAGGGGCACTCCATAAGCCATGAGAAGTGCTTTGCCCATCTGAAGCCCATGTCAAAGATAGGGGGATAAATTAAAGCCTCCAGTACCTGAAGCCCGATGATTTTAAAATGTCGCTGTTAAAGAGACCTTTTACATCGATAAGAACAGGGCTGTTGTTCCCGCACAGAGAACGCAGATGCCCGGCAGAAAATTCCTTGAATTCATTATGCTTTACAGTTACGACGATACCGTCATAAGGCGAGAAGTCTCCGGGCCTTTCGATGGTATCGATACCGTACTCTAAGCGCACCTCTTCTCTGTCGGCCGCAGGGTCGTAAACAAATGGATTAACACCATATTCTTTAAGTTCATTATATATGTCAATCACCTTCGTATTACGCACATCCTTTACATTTTCCTTAAAGGTAAATCCCATAATCAATATCTTGCTTCCCTTGACTGCAACATGGGACTTTATCAATTCCTTTATGGTCTGCTCGGCGATATATTTTCCCATGTAATCGTTTATCCGTCTGCCTGCGAGTATGACCTCCGGATGATAACCGACCTCCTGCGCCTTAAAGGTAAGATAATACGGGTCGACGCCTATGCAGTGTCCTCCCACAAGGCCGGGCTCAAAAGACAAAAAGTTCCACTTGGTCTTTGCAGCCTCAAGTACCTCCCTTGTATCAAGGCCGAGCCGGTGAAAGATTACAGAGAGCTCGTTAATCAATGCTATATTCAGGTCCCTCTGGATGTTTTCAATAACCTTTGCAGCCTCGGCAGTCTTTATATTAGGCGCTTTATAGATTCCTGCATTCACCACCTTGCCGTATACCTCACCAAGAAGCCCTGTCGTCTCATCATCCTGCCCGGCAACAACCTTAACTATATTTTCGAGCGTATGAATCTTGTCTCCAGGGTTTATCCTTTCCGGAGAGTATCCAAGCTTAAAATCAACGCCAGCCTTCATTCCTGAATATTTCTCAAGGATAGAGCCGCAAATCTCCTCTGTCACGCCGGGATATACCGTTGATTCGTATACAACCGTAACCCCTCTTGACATATTGCTGCCGACTATTTCTGAGGCTGATTCAAGGGGTTTCAAATCAGGGATATTGTGGGAGTTAATGGGCGTGGGGACCGCAACGATTATCACACCGGCATTTTTTAATGCCTGAGGATTGGCAGTAAACTCAACGGATGTTTTTTTTATGTCCTCAGATGAGATCTCGAGTGTCCAGTCATGGCCTGATTTTAGTTCATTTATCCTCGATTCGCTTATATCAAAGCCTATCACTCCCTTGAATACCTTCCCGAAGCCGATGCATAAAGGCAGACCGACATACCCAAGACCTACAACAGCTATTTTCCTTTTGCCTGAAATAAAATCTTCTACCATTCGACAACCTCACACTTCTTAGCTAATCTGATATAATAAAAAAAATTAGATTTTAAAATCCACTTTTCAGAGGAATAATTGATACCTGTCTCTGCTGTCATAGTAACAAAGAACGAAGAGAAAAACATACGGGATGCCCTTGAGAGCGTAAAAGATTTTGAAGATATTGTGGTTGTTGATTCCGTCAGCGAAGACAAAACAACAGAGATATGCAGGGAATACACAAACAGGGTATTTCAGCATGAGTGGCAGGGTTATGCAAAACAGAAGCAGATGGCCGTGGATTATGCAGAAAAACCATGGGTTCTGATACTCGACGCAGACGAAAGGGTCACGCCTGAATTGAAATCAGAGATTATGGAAGAAATTAAAAGCAGTGGATTCGGCGGTTTTTATATTCCGAGAAAGAATTTCTTCCTCGGCAAATGGATAAGGCACAGCGGATGGTGGCCTGATCACACATTAAGGCTCTTCAGAAAGGATTTATCCTATGTTGAGCAAAGGGAAGTGCACGAAAAAGTGCTTGTAAACGGTTCCGTTGGCTACCTGAAAAATCCTCTTGAGCATTATACATACAGGACGATCTCAGATTATATTAAAAAAATGGAAAACTATTCCACGCTTTCTGCAAAGGAGATGCTCTCAAAAAATCCGCAGCCATCTTCCCTTTCATTAACCCTCAAAATAATAATGAGCCCGATTTTTACCTTCCTGAAGATGTTTTTCTTAAAGCAGGGATTCAGGGACGGAGTGCACGGGTTTATGCTCGCTGTGCTTTACAGCTTTTATACATTTCTTAAATACGCAAAGGTCTGGGAGAAGAGTAAAGATTGAAACTCGCATTCGTAAAGAAGAGATTTTCCATTCACGGCGGCGCAGAAAGGTATCTACAAACACTCATAGAATATTTAAAAAAGGCTGGCCATGAAATCCATGTATTCGCAAATAAATGGGCTGATGAAGAAGGGATAATCTTTCATAAGGTCAACATATTGCCCTTTAGCTCATTCCTCAGCACGCTGACATTTAATATGAACACACGGTCACGGGTCACGGGTCACGAGTCACGATTTTACGACTGTGTTGTAAGCTTTGAAAGGACAACCCATCAGGATATATATAGGGCAGGAGAGGGATGCCATGCAGAATGGCTCGGTATAAGGTCAGCGATTGAGCCGCCCTATAAAAATCTCTCTTTCAAAATAAATCCGCTGCACATCGCACTCCTTAATATTGAAAAAGAGCTATTCTCAAAAACCCGACTTATTATTGCAAACTCAAAGATGGTAAAGGATCAGATAATCAAACACTATGCTGTGCCGGAAGAAAGAATAGCAATAATCTATAATGGCGTTGATTTAAAAAGATTCAGCCCGGAAAATAAATATAAATGGCGCGAGGGTGTAAGGAATAGTCTTAACATATCGGAAGGTTCAAAGCTGCTGCTCTTTGTCGGTTCGGGCTTTGAGAGGAAAGGGCTGAAAACCCTTATAAATGCCATTCCCTTTGTGAAAGATGATAATATTAAAGTCCTGATAATCGGCAAGGGCGATATAGAAAAATACAGGGCTTTAGCAGAAAGGCTGGGAGTCCCGGACAAAATTACTTTCCTCGGCACACAAAAGGAAATAGAAAGGTTCTATGCTGCATCAGATTTATTTGTACTGCCGACACTTTATGACCCTTTCAGCAATGCGACATTAGAGGCAATGGCATCCGGCATTCCGGTAATAACGACAAAAAATAACGGCGTGGCCGAACTCATAGAGAATGGACATGCAGGTTTTGTTATGGACGATTTATTCAACTCGCAGGAGTTGGCAGAAAAGATAAATCTATCACTGGAGCATCTTGAGCTTATGGGCAAGAAGGCGCGGGAAAAAGCCGAATCCTTTCCAATAGAAAGAGCAGTTGCTGAGTTCACACTTGCGATAGAACAGCTACGAAAATGAGCTTTGATGGAATAAAAAAAATACTTGTCATTAAGCTGAGGCACATCGGCGATGTGCTTCTCGCCACACCTGTATTCAGGGCATTGAAGGAGACATTTCCCGATGCACACATAACAGCCCTTGTAAATTCCGGCACAGAGGATATCCTGAAGGGGAACCCTCTGATAGATGAAATACTCGTCATGGACAGAAGCGTAAAAAGACTCTCTCCTGTAAAGCGATATGCAAAAGAAATAGCCTTTATCAAAAAAATCAGAGCAAATGGCTTTGATATGACAGTTGACCTCACAGGTGGAGACAGGGCTGCAATCATATCCTTTGCATCAGGAGCAAGATATAGGCTGGGATGGAAATCTCAGAAAGGCTTTATTGGAAAAAGATATATCTATACCCATTTATCCGAGCCTGATGGGGAAAAACATATGGTCTTACAAAACCTTGAAGTTGTCAGTCAGTTTCGAATAAATACAGAAAATCTTTCTGTGGATTTTTTTGTTCCAGAAGAAGATAGAATCTATGTCAGGAAAATTCTAAAAGAAAATAGCGTGGATGAAAATGCAAACATTGCACATATTCATCCAACTTCGAGATGGCTCTTCAAATGCTGGAAAGACGAATACATGGCTGAGATTATAAAATGGCTGCTTGATAACAATGCAATCGTGATTGTTACATCATCTCCTGACAGGATAGAAATGGAAAAGGCAAGGAGAATTCTATCTTTAGTTGGGGACAGTCCCGATTCTACGGCTTTGCCCGTAAATCTGGGACAGTCCCCTCACGGTTCACGGTTATTAGACTTATGTGGCAAAATAACAATAAAGCAGCTTGGAGCAATATCAGAGGCATCCGATTTGTTCTTCGGCGTTGACTCTGCACCAATGCACATTGCTGCAGCAGTCGGAACACCTGTTGTTGCCCTGTTTGGTCCGAGCGGCGCATTTCACTGGGGCCCGTGGGAGAATCAGAAGACAAAAGACAGAAGACAGAAGACAGAAAAATCACCTTATTCCAACAGGAACGGGATACAGACATTTGGAATACATACGGTTATACAAAGGAATTGGGAATGCATCCCGTGTGGAAAAGATGGTTGCAAAGGAAGCAAGATAAGCAGATGCCTTGAAGACATCGGTCATGAAGAAGTTAAAAGTATCCTGTCAGAGAGATTGGAAGGGATAAAGAAATAAATGCTAACCATGCTACATACGGAATCCTCCAAAGGATGGGGAGGACAGGAAAACAGGACGCTTCAGGAATCCATCGGTCTGAAGAGACTTGGCGTGAGAGTAATAATTCTTTGTCAGCCTGACAGTGTGCTTGCAAAGAGGGCTCATGCAGAAGGCATCGAGGTGCGTACATGTAAAATGAGAAAAAGCTATGACCTCTTTGCGATTAAATATATGCTTAATCTGATAAAAAATGAAAAAATCGATGTCGTAAGCACCCATAGCGGAAGGGACAGCCTGCTTGCAGGCATAGCCGGAAGGCTGTCGAGAAGGAAGCCAATTATAGTAAGGACAAGGCATCTTGCACTGCCCATAACATCAAAGGTTACATATAGTTTACTGCCTCACAAGGTTGTCACTGTCAGCGAATATGTGCGACAGTATTTAATAAATGAAGGCATATCTTCAGAAAAAGTGATTGCCATACCAACAGGCATTGATATAAGCAGGTTTGATCCAAATAAGCCTGACGGAAATCTTAGGCAGGAGTTGGGATTAAAATCAGATGTTCCAATCGTAGGAACCATTGCAATTTTAAGAAAAAAGAAGGGACATCACATACTGCTTGAGGCAATTCCTTTGATACTAAAAAAAATTCCGGATGCTGTTTTTGTTTTTGCAGGCGATGGTCCTCAAAAAGAAAACATTATACCCAAAATAGAACAACTCGGACTCGCGGATAAAGTCTTCCTGCTCGGCTTGAGAAAAGATATTCCCAATATTCTAAAGTCAATCAATGTATTCGTCCTCCCCACTCTTCAGGAGGCGCTGGGCACTTCATTCATAGAGGCAATGTCCATGGAAAAACCGGTCGTAGGAACAAATGTCGGCGGCGTAAGCGAAGTAATAAAAGATGGCGTGAATGGCTATCTCGTAGAGCCGAACAATCCACATGAATTGGCAGATGCAATTATCAAAATATTGTGCGATAAAGAAAAAGCACGGGCCATGGGCATGGAAGGAAAAAAAATTGTTGAGCAAAATTATACCGTAGAAAAGATGTGCGAGAAGATGTATGCCCTCTATGCATCTCTCTGCAAGGATAGAAGCTTATGAGGCCCATTCCTGTTTTGATGTATCACCATATTAACCCCCATAAAGGAGACATGGTGACTGTAAGGCCGGAGGTGTTTGAAGGACAGATGGAATATCTCCATAGGGCTGGATATAAGACATTAAAGATGGATGAGTTGCTGTCCTATATAAATGGAGAACTGAAGTTACAGCAGAAGGCAGCAGTTGTTACTTTTGACGACGGCTGGCTCGACAATTATATATATGCCTTCCCTGTGCTTAAGAAATACACTATCAACGCCGCTGTTTTCGTAATTACTGACAGGACAGAAAGGGCATCAGAAAACAAAACAGAATCTCCTGCTATAGTTCCAACTCATAATGAATCAAAACTGCTCATAGAGAAAAATGAGGATTATAAAGTTGTGCTTAACTGGGAGCTCATAAAGGAAATGTCAGATAGCGGCATTGTAGAAATTTATTCGCATACAAAAAGTCATAAAAAATGCAATGGTTTATCTAAAAGCGAGCTTTTGGAAGAACTAAGCGAATCTAAAAAAACTATCGAAAAAAGGCTTGGCAAACCATGCCCGTACCTCTGCTGGCCTTATGGCAAATACAATGAAACTGCACTGCGTATTGCCCAAGAAGCTGGTTATAAAGCCATATTTACAACACACCACGGCATTGTAAAAAAAGACTCCGATCCTTTTGCAATTAAGAGGATAGTTGTCAAAGACAGCGTTGCATGGCTCAAAAAAAGGATGTTAATATATACCAATCCAGTTCTTTCGGAGTTTTACCTCAAGATAAAGAAGAAATGAGAATTAATCCCATTGATGGTCTGCTGTTTCTGTCCATGAGGCTCCTGAAATCAATAGATAGAAGGCAGACAGATTTAAAATATTTTGATCCAGACAAGGTTAAGAACATCCTGGTGGTCTCATCAACTGCAATAGGAGATACCCTGCTTTCGACCCCTGCAATCAGGGCTGTAAGAGAGCGTTATCCCCATGCAAAGATTATTGCACACTTCAACATCAAAAACATGGAGCTTTTTGAGAACAATCCCTATGTAGACGGGATTATCCCCTACTATGGCAGATACAAAAACTTCTTCAGAACAATCGGGAAACTTCGTAAATATAAGTTTGACCTTGCCCTCATATTTCACGGCAACGAGCCGCAGGCAACACCAATGGCTTATCTTTCAGGAGCGAGGTTTATTGTGAAGCTTCCAAATACAAGTGAGTACAGATTTCTCCTGTCTAACAAAAATCAGGTTCTCAGATGGGAGGATTTTTCTCATGGCGTAGAACAAAGACTCAGAGTCACAGAGATGGCAGGTTGTAAGATATCGGACAAAAGGATGACTCTCCCGCTGTCCGGAGAAGGAGATGCCATAGTTGATAAATTTCTGAAAGAAAACAGCATCGGAGAAAGCAATATACTCATAGGTTTTCAAGTAGGGGCATCTACTGTAAGCAGGATGTGGTTTGCAGACAGATTCGTTGAATTGGGGAAAAGACTTGTTGATTCCAATACCAAAATAAGAATAATTATTACAGGCTCTCCTCAAGAATACAATTACTGCAAAGGAATTGCAGATGATATAGGTGAAAAAGCGATTGTATCTGCAGGAAAGATTCCTTTAAAATATATACCATCAGTGGTCAGGCGATTCAAAACGTTGGTCACCGGAGATACGGGGATAATGCATATGGCAATTGCAGTCGGAACACCAGTTGTGGCACTTTTTGCAGTGGCAGATGCGAAAAAGTCAGGACCTTATTATGATTTAGGAAAGCATGTTGTCATACAGAAAGAGAGGACTTGCGAGCCATGTGAAGGTAAGGCATGTGAATATCAAAAATGCATGGAACATATAAGTGTGGATGAAGTTTATGACACCATGAAAACGAGAATACAAAATGGAACAAGCTCAAAAATTCAATAAATATAAAGAAAAAGGTGCGTATCATTGGAGAGAGCTTGAAAATAATCTAAAAAGATATAATGCTGGACTTGCGGGAAGATATAATATATCTGCAAACATTATTTTCCAGAACTGCCGTAATCCAAACCTCATAATAGACATAGGCTGTGGTGATGGTGTGTTTACTGTATGGCTGGCTAAATTTTATAAAAATTCAACTGTAATAGGTTTTGATACTGATGAAACAGCAATAAAACTGGCTAAAGAAAAAACAAGCAAATTATCATTTACCAACCTTTCCTTTGTGTGCGGAAACGCCTTTGACTATGCAAAAGAAGCCGACTTAATAGTTGCCACAGATGTCATTGAACACTTATATAATCCTATCGAATTTATGATACATTGTTTTAATATATTAACCCATGGAGGATGTTTATTTTTATCGACACCTATCAGACATAAAGAATTTCCAGATGACAAATATCACATCCGTGAATTTTTCTATAAAGAATTAGAAGCTTTTTCAAAATCATCTGGTTTTTCTATTGTCGAACACCAACATTCTCACGATTACTGCTTTATTGAAAAATACATCAAAAGGATAAAATTTATAGGTATAGGCAAGATAAGGTTATATAAATATATCTATAACCTCTGTGCAATATATTTTGGCAAAAATGTATTTGAGCGAAAAGAATGCAGGCTGCCAACAATGCAATACCTTTTAGTAGAGAAAAACTAATGAATCAGTCTGAAAAAATATTTAATCACATCTGCCCTATCTGCAATTGTACATATACAGAACCTTTTTTTAAAACCAATACGTTTATTCAAAAATGTATAAATTGCGGCATGGTCTTTGACACAAAAGAAGCTTTAGACCAAAGATATTATAAGGATAGGCAGCATAAAATAAAAGCAGATACCTTAAGAGCAAGAACCAGAAATATAAAACAAAGGTTAAAGCTATTAAAAAAATATCTTCATGGGAGTTCACTATTAGATATAGGTTGCGGTGAAGGCACATTTTTGAAAGAAGTGCAATCTTATATCACTTATGCCAAAGGAATTGAACCTGATTTTTATTATGCTAATTCTGCCCAAATATTAGGACTTGATGTAATTCAAGGTTTTGTAGAGGATATAAAATTTCCTCCGAATTCTTTTGATATTGTAACCATGTTCCATGTCTTGGAACATTTTCAGGATCCATCAGGGGTTTTAAAAAAAATATATTTGTGGCTTAAACCAGGTGGCTTACTTGTCATAGAGGTCCCAAACATCGCAAGCCCATATGCCAAATACAAAGGAGAAGGGTGGGAACTGATTACCCCAGAACACAAATTCTATTTTTCACATTGCTCTCTAAACTATTTATTGAAAAAATACTCTTTTGATATATTAGATATGAAAACCCGTGATTTTGATCAGTATCGTATTGCTATAGGCAAAAACCTTCGCAAGCTTGGGATTAATTTTGGCAAACCTAAGCCCCAAAAACCTAAAAAACCTGAAGCAATAAGAGAACTGAGCAATGATTATCAATCTGCCGATGGGAAAATGGTGCCTCTAAAACGCATTCGTAGAACTATCCAATTACCATTGAAGGCTTTTTTGGGCTGGCTTGTTTTAAAGTTTAATCGTGGAGACCATCTGTTTGTGATTGCCAGAAAATCTGAGAAATAAAACAACCATGAGAGATAAATTCAAAAATATAAATCGCTATTTAGTAAATCAAAGTGTTAATGAATTTTCAAATGAAATTAACGATGGAGAAAATATTCTTGATGTTGGAGCAGGAAGCGGACATTATCGATGTCTTTTTAAAAATAAGCAATACGTTGCAATAGATATGGGATTAGAACAATCTACTATACAAGGACTTGATGTGGTAGGTGATATCTGCTTTCTGCCATTTAAAAATTCTTCTTTCAAAAACGTTATATGCATTGAGGTCCTTGAGCATGTATGGGATAGCAAAAAGTTATTGCAAGAACTTAACCGTGTATTAGAAAATGGCGGCAAACTATTACTGACAGTACCATTGTGCTTTGGTGAACACATGCAACCTTATGACTTTTATAGATACACAAGCTTTAGTCTCGTCAAATTGCTGGAGATGAACGGATTTAAACTAATGGAAATTACACCCCGCGGAGGCTACTATACGCTACTTGGATATTTGACGGCAAATCTTCCCGATCAGATGTATAAAGTAGATGGAGTCCTACCTATTTTAAGAAAAATTCTAAAAATATTTTTACGTATTGCGTTCACCTATATATTAGCTCCTGTATTGATAAGTATGGACCGTTTTGATAAAAAGAAACATTTCACACTTGGCTATATTTGCAAGGTTCAAAAAGTTTTCTCATGATATCCGGAATGGAATGCATGACCCAAAAAATTCTAATTCTTGATACAGGCAAGGAATGGGGCGGGGGAACAAACAGCCTTCTCGAACTTCTCAAGAGGATTGATAAAACCAGATATCATTTTACTGCCCTGTTTTACAACAACTACAAAAAGGGTGATGAGTCTGATATAAAGTCCGAGATAGAAAAGCTCGGAATAGACTTTTTGCTCTTAGAGCAAAAAAAGCAGCCGGCTATTGCAAAAACACTCAAAGAACTATTCAGGGCATTGTTTTTCTTCAGCAGACAACTCAAAAAATATATGGTATTCATTATCGATTACCAATTTAGAATCAAACGCAATGCAAAGAAAATTGCGCATGCTTTAAAGGACTTAAAAATAGATTTGCTTTATATGAACAACCAGCCATCGTCAAACCTTGAAGGCATTATTGCCTCAAAAATAACAGGCCTCCCTGCATTACAGCACAGCAGAATAGAGACAAGGCTCAATCCGTTTGAGGTCAAAACTGCCAACTTATGGCTTAAAAAAATGATATGCGTTTCTGGGGGTGTTAAGAATACATTCGTGAGGCAAGGCATCGACGCTGAGAAATGTGTAGTAGTGCATAACGGAATAGATCCTGAAACAAAACCGTCAATGCCTCCACATGAGATAAGAAAAAAATGGGGAATATCAGAATACGACATCCTTATAGGAACAGTCGGCTCTCTTATTAAAAGAAAGAGATTAAATGATTTGATTGAAGCCATATCTATAGCTGCAAACAAAACCGGCCATACTATTAAATGTATAATAATTGGTGAAGGCCCAGAAAGAGAAAATTTAGTGGATTTGGTAAAGAGGAAAAATCTTCATGATAAAGTTATTTTTACGGGCTTTCAACTTGATGCTGTCTCGTATATAAATGCAATGGATATATTTGTCCTGACTTCTGAAAAAGAAGGGCTCCCGAGAGTTATACTTGAGTCAATGTTGATGAGTAAGCCTGTTATAGCCTCAAATGTGACAGGTTCAGCAGAATTGGTTATTAATGGAGAAACGGGCTTTCTTGTTCCGGCAGGACAGCCTAAGATGTTTGCTAATAAAATTTTAGAATTAATAAAGAGCCCTGTGTTGAGAAGACAAATGGGAGAAAAAAGCAGAAAAAGAGTGATTGAAAATTTTTCTATCGAGAAGTATGTAAAGGGTGTTGAAATGGTCTTTAAAGAGGTGTTGGAGCTTTGATATATTTGATTTTAACTTATATATTTTCGTCTCTATTATATCTACTGGTTGCAATAAGAAGAAAATCCAGTGTTTCAAGGGTTCTTGTGATTCAGACAGCAAAAATAGGGGATTTAATCTGCTCAACCCCCGTCTTCAGAGAGGTAAAGAAGAAGTATCCGGATGCTCAATTGACCGTTATAGTGAATCCAATCACCAAAGAATTGCTGAAGTATAATCCTCATATAGATAAAATTATAACAATTAAAAATACAGACTACAGAGGATTTTCAGGCAAATTAAAATTATCCAAATTGATACGCAAAGGGAATTATGATATCGCAATTTGTCTAAATCCGAATGTGCCGTTTGCAATTGCATTGTTCTGGGGATTAGTTCCGATAAGGTTATCAGTTATGCCGAATTTTGTAGGAATCACCTTTAGGTTGGCATCGTTATTTTTCAGCTATCTTGAAAGACATATTAGCGGTCAGTTGATTACAGAAACTTATATGAAAATGCTTAAGGCTATCGGTATTGAAAGTGACGATATCTCTAAAGAAGTTTACAAATCAAAAGAAGCTGATGCAAAAGCCCAACAGATTTTAGGATTGAGCGATAAGCCTCTCATCGGAATAGCAGTAAGCAGCGGTAATAAGCTGAAGGAATTGGGAACAGAAAAGATTATTAGACTTATAGATATGCTATTAGACAATATGGACATTTATGTGGTGCTAATAGGTTCCACTCAGGACAGAAACGCAGCCAATATAATATTAGACGCGGCCAGCAAAAGAGATAGAATCGTTAATGCCGCTGGAAGATTAAGCCTAAAAGAGCTTCCAGCGCTCATCGAAAGGTTATCCCTCTTTATTGGTGTGGATACAGGGATAACATATATGGCTGATGCGCTATCAGTCCCGATAATACATCTTGCAGGCCCTATTGATGTGTCCGAGCAACGTCCAACTGGAAAAAATGTTAAAATTATACAACAAAAAATTTCCTGCTCACCTTGCACCTATGTCTTTAAAACAGCCCATACGTGCAAAACGTGGACTAAAGAATGCATCGAAAAGATAAATATAGAGGAGATCGTTGATACCGCCAGAAAAATAGTTTCACATGTATGCCGATGAAAAACATTCAGATTATATCAAATAAACTGGGGACAAATAATTCCAGCCCTGTTATCATCTGGATTGACCGTACTATACTATTCTGCTTTAGTATTCTGGTTTTTGTTTTACCCATCGCCCATACGGCAACAATCCGTTATCTTGCTCTCTACATACCGGTAGCTTTGCTGATATTGCGATATTATCTTGCAAAAGATTTTATTTGGATTAAAACCTCTTTTGAATTACCCCTCTTCTTATTTTTCATAGTTGCGATAGCTTCTTTACCTACTTCTGTAGACTTCCATGAAAGTTTGGATCAAATATGGGGCGAGTTGCTTGTACCCATATTGCTTTTTTATGCAACTTACTTTGCGCTAAGAAAAGGAACCGATGGACTATTATTACTAAAAATTTTCTTTTTAAGTAGCTTCCTTTTCAGCCTTTATTCTTTTTATGACTTCTATAGACATGATGGGACATGGCCTTTTATTACCTACCGTGCTGGAGGGCTAAGGGATCCTGGCGGAGGCGAGGTCGCTGGGTTATACCATACAATGGTCATTCCATTTCTTTTCTGGGGAATATTTTATTTTAAAAAAATCTGGCAACACATTGGATTGTCTATTATACTTGTAATTAATTTTTTGGCTTTACAAATAACCTTTACACGCGCAGCCGTACTTGCATTGGGAGTTCAAACAGTTTTAATAATTGGGTTACTACTGTCTGAGAAACGATGGCTCTGGAGTCTTATTATTTTAATTTTTGCAATCTCGGTAAGCTTTCTATATATAGAAAACAAAATGTTTCGCGAGATGCACACTCATAAAATACCTACGTTAAAAGAATATATGACATTAACTCCAAAAGAAATAGCAGGCCCATCTCCAACATCCATGGAGCAGCGTTTGGCTATGTGGAAGACTGCAATTGACAAATTATCCAAAAACCCTTTCTATCCTCATGGTTATGGAAGATTTTTATTTGGCAAGACAGTTAGAACTGATAAAAATAAACATTTTACCTATCCACAGACCCATAATACCTTTATCGGCATAGCCTTTGAACTTGGTATTCAAGGCTTAATAATATTTTTGTGGATGATAGGTACATTCCTTTGGGTATGCTGGAACTATTGGCGCAATGCCATGGATGACAGAACCAGTTACATGTCAGCATCTCTTCTTACAATGATGGTCGGATATTGGGTCGATAACTTCTTTGGAAGTTTTGACGGCGACGACAGCAAGCTGCTTTTTATGATGCTGCTCGGAATAGGCATGGCCGTCATGCACAGGATTCCCAAAGAGAGAGAATTATCCAATTTAAGATGATAAAAAAGATCCTTTTCATCCGCCGGGACAATATAGGAGACCTTATATGCACAACGCCTGCGATTCACGCCGTGAGAAAAAAATATCCTGATGCGAAAATCGGCATACTGGTAAATACCTATAATGTAGATGCCGTAAGGAATAATCCGGACATAGATAATATCTATGTCTATGAAAAGGCAAAACATGTGCCTGATAAAAGCAAATTTTCTGTGTGGCTGAACAATCTCAAGGTTCTTCTAAAGATAAGAAAAGAGCAGTACGATGTTGCAATCGGCTGCGGGTCTTATTCCCCAAGGCTTGCAAGATATACTTACATGACAGGCGCTATCGCAAGGATAGGATACCTTTCTAAAACTGTTGACAGATCAAAGTCCTATAATATCCCTTTATACGATCCGGAAAAGCCATTGCATGAAGCAGAGAGGGTTTTCAATCTCTTATCTCCCCTTGGCATAAACGATACGCCATCGCCATTAAGAATTTTCCCGGCAGACGACGAGATCCAAAAAGTTAAGGACTTTTTAAATGCTTCGGGCGTTAAGAAAGAAAAGCCCCTCGTAGCCTTTCATATCAGCAGCAGGCGCCCGGAGAATAGATGGCCTGCTGATAGTTTTATAGAGCTTGCAAGGCTCATTGCCATTCGATATGATGCCCGCATATTGCTTTTATGGTCTCCCGGAAGCGAAAAGAATCCATATCATCCAGGTGATGACGGAAAGGCAGAGATCATTATAAACTCAATAAAAACAAACATGGTTGCCTATAAAACGACTCAATTAAAAGAACTCATCGCAGCCCTGAGTCTTGCAGATATTGTTGTTTGCTGCGACGGAGGGGCAATGCATATCGCAGCAGCCTTGGGCAAACCTATTGTGACCATATGGGGTTCAACAGACCCTAACAGATGGAAGCCTTGGGGCGTAAGACATGTTATTCTTCAGGGTGAAAGCAAACGGGCGGAAAATATCAGCGCTCAAGCAGTTTTAGATGCAGTGGAAAAACTTTTAGCTTAAATGTTACTTTATTTTTATGCGTTACGCCATGAAATACGGCACCAGGGCAATAAAAAAGGCAAAACTTGAGGTATGGGACAATCCAAATCCGGAGAGAGATTACGAGATTAACATCGCATTCCCTGAATTCACCTGTTTATGCCCACGCTCAGGGTATCCTGATTTTGCGACCATAAAGATAAATTATGTACCTGATAAAAAAATTATAGAATTAAAGGCGCTGAAGCTCTATCTGAATTCCTTCAGGGATGTCCATATATCCCACGAAGAAGTAACAAATAAAATATACGAAGAACTGGAGAAAAGACTTAAGCCGAGATTTCTCGAGGTAATCGGTGATTTCAATCCGAGAGGAAATGTTAAGACAATTATCCGTGTGGCGAGTCAAAAGGGGAACAAGTCCCCCTTTTGAAAATCCCCCTTTAGAAAGGTACTTTTTTGGCCATCTCAATAAATTCCTTCATTTTCTTTAAATCCTTCTTGCCCTTGTCTTCCTCTACTCCGCTGCTCACATCCACGGCATAAGGTCTGACATACATAACAGCCTTCTCTATATTATCGGGATTAAGACCACCGGAGAGCACAATTCGCCCGAACCTCTTTGCCTCCACGGCAATGTCCCAGTTAAATATCTGGCCTGTGCCGCCAAAAGATTCTGGAGAATATGTATCAAGCAGAAAAGCAGAACATCTGTATTTTTCGAGAGGCTTTAGATCCGTAAAATCCCTTAACCTGAAGGCCTTTATAACCCTATGCGAGATATTGCATGAATCAGGTGGCTCATCTCCGTGCAATTGGAGGATATTCACTCCCGTAAAATTTATAATCTCCTTGATCCTTTTTGTATCCTCGTTCACAAACACTCCGATAGTTATGACCAATGGGGGCAGATAAGATATTATCTCCTTCGCCTTCTCAGGGGTAATACACCGGGGGCTTTTCTCAAAGAAGACAAATCCGAGGGCATCGGCGCCGTAATCTACCGCAGCCAGCGCATCTTCGAGATTTGTTATGCCGCATATTTTAACCCGAATCATCGTTCACCGTTCATTATTTACAAACAGTATATCACAATAAAAATATATGATATAATAGCAAATCTCGAAAATATTATGCGGAGGGATTAAAATCAAAAAACTACCTGATAAAAAGGGTTATTTCGGACAATACGGCGGAAGGTTTGTCCCAGAAACCCTTATGCCTGCGCTTCAGGAACTCGAGACAGCATACTCAAAGGCAAAAAAGGACAGATTATTCCAGAAAGAGCTTAAACACTTACAGGAAACATACATCGGAAGACCTACTCCCCTTTATTTTGCCAAAAGACTCACAAAGCATCTTGGAGGCGCAAAGATATATCTAAAGCGCGAGGACTTAGCACATACAGGCGCACATAAAATCAACAATGCATTGGGACAGGCCCTCCTTGCAAAAAAGATGGGCAAAAAGAGATTGATCGCTGAGACAGGCGCAGGACAGCATGGAGTGGCTACAGCAACAGGGGCTGCCCTTGTGGGTCTTGAGTGCGAGATATACATGGGCTCCGAGGATATACAGAGGCAGTCGTTGAATGTATTCAGGATGAAACTGCTCGGCGCCAATGTAAATGAGGTTAATATAGGCTCAAGGACATTAAAAGATGCCATTAACGAGGCATTGAGGGATTGGACAACAAATGTGAGAACAACCCATTATGTGATGGGAACGGTATTCGGACCGCATCCCTTTCCGATGATGGTCAGGGATTTCCAATCCATAATAGGCAGGGAGGCAAAAAAGCAGATACTTAGAACAGAGGGTAGGCTGCCTGACTATCTTATTGCATGCGTAGGCGGCGGAAGCAATGCAATGGGGTTGTTTTATGAATTCCTCAATGACGATGTAAAGATGCTTGGAGTCGAGGCAGGAGGCAGAGGGATCGAGACCGGAGAGCATGCTGCTCGGTTTGCAGGAGGCTCTATGGGCGTTTTTCAGGGATGTAAGAGCTATCTGCTTCAGGATAATGACGGCAATGTGCTCGGCACACATTCTGTATCTGCAGGGCTTGATTATGCATCCATAGGACCTGAGCATCCATACTTAAGGGACATGGAAAGGGTTCAGTACACATATGCCACAGACAGCGAGGCATTATCCGCATTTGAGCTCCTGTCAGAAACCGAGGGGATAATCCCTGCCCTTGAATCAGCCCATGCCGTTGCAGAGACTGTAAGGCTCGCACCAAAATTGTCTAAAAATAAAATAATTATAGTCAATCTTTCCGGCCGCGGAGATAAAGATGTCCAGCAGGTGGCAAGGATTAAAGGGATAGAATTATAAATGAGTAGAATAGAAGATACATTTAGGCGACTAAAGGCTGAAAACAAAAAGGCATTCATACCATATATCATGGCAGGAGATCCCAATCTCGAAAAGACAATGGAATATGTCTTAATGCTAAGCAAATGCGGGGCCGATATTATAGAGCTGGGAGTCCCGTTTTCAGACCCCCTTGCAGACGGGCCGACAATACAGAGGGCTGCAGAGAGGGCATTAAAGGCCGGGGTTACACTGAAAAAGATAATACCATTTGTCAAAAAACTAAGAACCCATACTCAGATACCTATAGTCTTGATGACATACTATAATCCCGTATTTAAGTATGGGGAAAGGCTTTTTATCAAAGATGCTGTGGATGCAGGCATTGATGGAGTAATAGTTCCAGACATGCCTCCTGAAGAGGCAGACAGTCTTATTAAATTGTCTCGCGAATCGGATCTCAGCACCATATTTTTAGTCGCACCCACATCAACAAAAGAGCGGATAAAAAAGGTAGTACCTTCATGCAGCGGATTTGTGTATTATGTTTCCATAACAGGCATAACAGGCTCAAAACTATCCCTTGATGAAACATTTAAAGTCCATATCAATACGGTAAAAAAATCAACAGACAAGCCTGTTGCTGTTGGCTTTGGAGTCTCAACACCCGATGATGCAAAACGGATCTCGCAGATTGCTGACGGTGTTATTGTTGGAAGTGCAATAGTTAAAAAATTTTATGAGCACCCTTCAGGTGCAAAAAAATTTATCCATGAATTAAGAGAGGCAATATAAATTTATGGCTTGGTTTAAAAAGACAAAAGAAATAAGGGCAGAGAAAAAAGTAAAGATACCGGAAGGTTTGTGGGTAAAATGCGATAGCTGCAAGGAGATAATTTATAAAAAAGAGATAGAAAAAAACCTTCAGGTATGTCCGAAATGCAATTATCACTTCAGAATCAGCGCTGCCGAGCGCATTAACCTCATAGCCGATGGAGGAAGTTTTGTAGAAATAGATGCCGAGCTTGCCACAACTGATCCGTTAGATTTCAAAGACACTCTGCTATATAAAGACAGACTCGGAGGCAATAAAAAGAAGACCGGACTTAAAGAGGCTGCTATATACGGAGATGCCTTGGTAAACCAGAGACCAGTTGTAATTGCCATAATGGATTTTTCATTTATGGGCGGCAGCATGGGCTCTGTTGTAGGAGAAAAGATTGCGAGGGCTGCTGAGAGGGCTTTGGAGAAGAAGATACCATTGATAGTTATATCATCTTCGGGCGGCGCAAGGATGCAGGAAGGCATGTTTTCCCTGATGCAGATGGCAAAGGTATCAGCAGCCATTGCAAAGCTAAAAGAGGCAGGCATCCTCTATATCACCATACTTGCAGACCCCACATTCGGCGGTGTTACTGCAAGTTTCGCAATGCTCGGAGATATAATTATAGCCGAGCCAAAAAGCCTCATAGGTTTTGCAGGCCCGAGGGTAATTGAGCAGACGATAAAACAGCAGCTTCCCGAAAACTTCCAGAGGGCAGAGTTCCTTCTTGATCACGGGATGATCGACATTGTGGTCGAAAGGAAGGATCTCAAAAGCACTGTCCATAAGCTGATCGAACATTTTATGCCCCAATCTCCAAATGAGGTATCATGAGCTATTATGGCGCAATTAATTACTTATACGGCCTTCAGAAATACGGCATAAAACTCGGTCTCGAAAAGACCGGAATGATATTATCGCAATTGGGAAATCCACAGATGGACTTCCGTTCCATACATGTTGCAGGCACAAACGGCAAGGGGTCTGTTTCTGCGATGACAGCATCCATTCTGATGGCACACGGCTTCAGGGTCGGCCTGTTCACTTCTCCCCATCTGGTCAGTTTCACAGAAAGGATAAGAATCAATAATGAACGGATTTCTGAATCGGAAGTGGTAAGCCTAACAGAAGAAATTAAATCTCAAATCTCAAATCTCAAATCTCAAATCCCTGAACCGACATTCTTTGAATTTGTAACTGCGATGGCATTTCTGTATTTCTCGAGAAATAATGTTGACTGGGCGGTTATAGAGACAGGCATGGGAGGAAGGCTGGATGCAACCAATGTAATTATACCGGAAGTCTCTGTTATCACAAAGATAAGTTATGACCATAGAGAATTCTTGGGAGAAACACTCACAGATATTGCAAATGAAAAGGCAGGGATTATTAAAAAAGGCATTCCTGTTGTCTCTGCAGGTCAGGAAAGGGAAGCAGAGGAAGTAATTCTTACAGCAACAGGCAAAAACTCCTCTCCTCTTTTTATATATGGGAGAGACTTTTGCGGAACTTTAAAATCATGTGACCTGCACGGCATTACTTTTGATTACCATGGCCATGAACTCCAAACTCCAGACTCAGAACTCACGAACTTGTTCGTGCCGCTTGCAGGAGAGCACCAGCTTTTCAATGCATGTATAGCAACAAAAGCAGCAATGGTCGCACTACAAAGAACGGTGCACGTGGCATGGGACAAGAGCCATAATTTTAAACGAATTAAACGGCTTGAACAATGCATGAACAGCAATAATGGTTCAAATCGTTCAAAAAGTTCAATTCCCCCATTACGCATAGACCTTTTGAAAGAGGGTCTTTCCAACACTCGGTGGCATGGACGGCTCGAAATAGTAAGCGATGATCCCGTTATTATGATTGATGGCGCGCACAACCCCGATGCAGCAAAGGCATTATCTGAATTCGCAAGAAAACATCTTACTGATTACAATATTATCCTCATAATGGGTATAATGGCCGACAAAGACATCCAAGGAATCATGTCACCCCTCCTGCCCGTTGCCTCTGAAGTAATATTCACTGCACCTAATTACGGCAGGGCTGCATCACCGCAAAAACTTGCAGAGATCGCATTACACATGGGTTTTTCTTCAAAGGTTTCAAATTCTGTGAGAGAGGCTATTGAGATGGCATTGTCAGAGTTTGGAGTTAAGAGTTCAGAGTTAAGAATGAAAAGAGAGAATGTAGATTCTGCAATTGCTAAACTCCAAACTCTAAACTCTAAACTCATTTTAATCACCGGCTCTTTCTACACCATAGGAGAGGCCAAAGAGATATTAGGCGAAAAGGCTGTTCTCGGCAGCTTGAGGGAAACGCTATGAAACAGGCGAGAGGCTATAGGCGAGAGACTATAGGGGATTATTTACTGTTTCTCATCTTTATCCTATTGCCTATTACCTATTGCCTCTTGCCTGCCTCAAGTTGGGCTACCACAATTACAGCAGACCATCTTGAATACTTCAAAGAAGAAGATAAATATGTGGCAACAGGCAATGTAAGAATAGAGGAGAAAGATTCCGTATTAAATGCAGATAAGGCTGTCCTCTATCAAAAGACATCTGACGCAGAAGCGATAGGGAATGTTATTTTTGAGGATGCTGAAACATTTATAAATACTGAACGGGCTGAATTAAACCTCGACACCAAGACAGGCAGACTCTACAATGCGGTTATTTTCTTTAAAAAAGGCAACTACTGGGTTAACGGCGAAAATGTACAAAAGATAAAGGAAGACCACTATTATGCAAACACAGCAACATTCACCACTTGCGATTCAGAGCCGTCTTCAAGCCCTGACTGGTGTTTTAAGGGAAGCGATGTAGACATAATAGTCGGGAAAAAATTTACTGCAAAAAATGTAACATACAGGGTCAAAGGTCTGCCTATTCTATACTCTCCATATGCATGGGCACCGGTAAAGGCAGAGCGAGAAACAGGATTTTTATTTCCGGTCATCGGCAATAGCTCAACAAAGGGATTTCAGTTCAGCCCCACATTCTTCTGGGCAATAGATGAAAGCAAAGATGCAACATTCTATCTTGATTATTACAGCAAAAGGGGAATCGGAACAGGCATCGAGTACAGATACCTCGATTTCAATGACAGAGGCAGGTGGTATATATATCACCTCAAAGACAGGGAGCTGAAAAAGGACTTCTATGAATTTAAAGGAATGCATGAGCATCAGCTCGGAGACATAAAAGGATATGTGGATATAAACTATGTAAACCATGAAGATTTTTACAAAAAATACGGATATAAAAGGGACCTCAGAATCCAGAGATTCCTCCAGTCGACAGGAGAGATCTCAGCGCCGCTGCCAAATTCAAGGCTATACCTCCTCGGCCAATACTGGATAGACCTGAAAGAAAGCAATGCCCATGTACCCCAGAGACTGCCTGAATTAGGCTATGTTGTAAATCCTGTGAACCTCGGCCCTCTTATGTTTATGATGAGTTCAAGTTTTACTAATTTCTCGAGGGAAAAGGAGATAAGGGGGCAGAGGGTTGATATTAATCCGACACTGTCTTATTCCTTCGGAGAGACAATACCTATATTCCAATCCCTTTCTCTCAGGGAAACGGCTTATAATCTGAAAAATGAGACGCCCTATAAGTCATCTCCTCACAGGGAGACTTTTGAATACAGGGCAAATGCATTAACAAGATTTATCAAGCATTATGAGTCTTTTACGCATATTATACAACCTTCTGTTTCTTATACCTTTATCCCTGAAACCCATCAACTCCCGGTTTTCGACTCCACAGAGCTTTTTGACAAGACTTCGGTGGCGAGTTTCTCCATATATAACAACCTTGCATTTAAAAACTTCTCATTAGCTGCAACAGTAGGCCAGTCTTTAAATTTCAATGCAGGAGACAGGCCATTATCTCTTACAACATTAAACGCATCCCTCAGAGGGCCTTTTACCCTGACCTTTGATGCATCATACGACTTTAATAAAGGCAAAACAGAAACCATAAATTCTGGACTCAGCGTAAAGGTAGCGGACAAGACTACTGTCAGCATTGGAGAAAGATATGCAAGGGCAAGTAAGTTAATGCAGTATACAGCAGGTATCAATTCTGTTCTAACTAAAAGATGGTCTGTAAATGCAAACATATGGTATGACGCAAAGGGCGCTGGCTTGAGGGATTCCACACTTAAAACCACTTATACCCAGCAGTGCTGGGCCGTTAACATACTGCTGACAAGGAAGCCCGGCGATAACATAAGGCCTCCTGAATACAACTTCTTGGTATTTATTGAATTAAAAGGGGTAGGAATACTCAAGGTTCTATGAACATAGTCATAAACCTTAACAAGGATTTCGGCATTACATCCCACGATGCTGTCACTGCTGTAAAAAAACTTTTTAAAGTAAGGAAGGCCGGTCATGCAGGAACTCTCGACCCCATCGCAACAGGTGTCCTTCTTGTCTGCCTGAATGAGGCAACAAAAATCTCATCGCTTCTGTCTGATATTGACAAAGAATACATAATGACAGCAAAGCTCGGAGAAAGCACGGATACTTATGATTCCGAGGGCAAGGTGATAAAAGCAACAACAGATTTCAATATCACCCGGAATGAAATAGAAAATGTGATCCAAAAATTTGTCGGTGAGATTGAACAGATACCTCCTATGTATTCGGCAATAAAGGTTTCAGGCAAGCCCCTTTATAAGCTCGCCAGAAAAGGGATTGAGGTGCAAAGAAAACCGAGGAAGATAAAAATCAACTACATAGAAATATTAAGATTTGCTCCACCTTTTCTCACATTAAAGGTGTCCTGTTCAAAGGGCACATACATACGCTCATTATGCAATGACATTGGTAACTCCCTCGGTGTTGGCGCACATATGACAGGACTCATCAGAACAAAGATAGGTGAGTTCGATATAGAGAATTCAGCAAAGATAAGCGAGCTGCCTCATAAAACCGCGTCTTTATGTTCCATAGATGCTGCTTTAAAGCATCTTCCGGAAATAAAATTAGAGGGGGATGATTTAAAAAGGGCTAAGAATGGGAATCCAATAATCCCCCCCTGCCTCCCTTTAGTAAAGGGGGGTGAGGGGGAATTTGTGAGGTTAAAAGACTCCGAAGGAAAACTCTTCGGAATTGGAAAAGTTTCGAAAGATTCGATTAAGATAGAGAGGCTGCTTAAACTATGAATAGGGAGGCATTATGATACCGAGATATACACGCCCCGAGATGGGAAGGCTCTGGGAACCGGAAAATAGATTCCAGAAATGGCTTGATGTGGAGATAGCAGTGTGTGAAGCATGGACTGAATTAGGAGAAATCCCTAAAGATGCCCTTAGAGTGATAAAAGAGAAGGCAAGATTTGACATATCAAGAATTGATGAGATCGAAAGGACAGTAAAGCACGATGTAATAGCCTTTCTTACATCTGTTGCAGAGTTTGTAGGTCCTGAATCGAGGTTCATACACAAAGGGCTGACATCTTCGGATGTGGTTGACACCGCACTTTCTCTTTTGATGAAAGAGGCATCAGACATTATCATTGATGATATAAAAGAACTCATGGATGTATTAAAGACACAGGCATTTAAATACAAAGACACTCCATGCATCGGCAGGAGTCACGGAGTGCATGCCGAGCCCATGACATTCGGTCTAAAATTCGCCCTCTGGTATGAGGACGCAAAAAGAGGCCTTAAAAGAATGGAGACAGCTAAAGATGCAATAAGCATCGGCAAGCTCTCCGGTGCAGTAGGAACTTTCTCGAATATCCCGACAGAACTTGAAGACATGATATGCAAAAAGCTCGGGCTAAAGGCCGAGCCTGTAGCAACGCAGGTTATACAGAGGGACAGACATGCGGAATACATGACTGCCCTTGCTCTAATTGCTGCATGCATCGAAAAGATTGCTGTTGAAATAAGACATCTCCAGAGGACAGAGGTCCTCGAGGCAGAAGAGCCATTCAGTGTCGGACAAAAGGGCTCCTCTGCCATGCCGCACAAAAGGAATCCTGTTGGATGCGAAAACCTTTCAGGCCTTGCAAGGATTGTCAGATCAAATGCAATGGCTGCCTTGGAAAACATAGCGCTCTGGCATGAAAGGGATATATCCCACTCCTCTGTTGAAAGGGTGATAATCCCTGACAGTGCGATACTCGTTGATTACATGCTGAACAGATTAAAGGGAATACTTAAAGACATGCATGTTTATCCCGAAAAGATGAGGTCAAATATGGACAGAAGCTACGGCCTCTATAATTCCCAGAGGGTCATGCTCGCACTTACGGAAAAGGGCATAACCCGGGAAGATGCATATGCAATGGTGCAGAGAAACGCAATGGAGAGTTGGAAACAGGGTATAAGCTTTATGAAACTCCTCCAGAAAGACAGCGAAATAACGAAATATCTTTCACACCAAGAAATAGAGGAAATCTTTGATCTGCAATATTATCTGAGGAATATAGATTATATATTCAACAGGGTATTCAATGAAGGCTGATGCATCATTGTCGGAATAATCTCGTAGAAGCAGGCAGGTAGATGTAGAAGGTCGCTCCGGCTCCTTCTTCTGATGAGACTGTGATATGTCCATCGTGGTTTTTGATTATGGAATAGCATATTGCAAGACCAAGTCCTGTGCCTTTCCTGTTCCCTCTTTGCTTTGTAGTGAAATAGGGATCGAATACCTTCTGCAGATCTTTCCTCGATATTCCTTGGCCTTGGTCTTCTATGGATACTTTTATATACCTTCCCTCTTTTAGAGGGAGGCTGTCCTTTTGAGTGGTATTGATATTTTCGGCGCGAATCTTGATTATGCCGCCCTTGGGCATTGCTTCTTTTGCGTTTATTACCAGATTATGAAATACGCGGTTCATCTGCCCCTTATCAACCTCTACAGGCCAGAGGTCATCGGGGATTGAGATCTCGCAAGTTGCATTAAAATCAGTCGGCATAAGGCCTGCAGCATCTTTTATGATTTCTGTAATAGAAGTTGTTTTTCTCACCGGCTCACCGATTTTTGCAAATGTGAAAAGCTGTTGGGTTAAATCCTTTGCCAGTCTCGATGCCTTTTCGGCCATAGTAAGGCTTTCGAACACCTTATCTTCCGGCTTCACGAGAGATTTCGACAGTGAAATGCAATTCAGGATACCTGTGAGTAAATTATTGAAGTCATGTGCAATACCTCCTGCAAGGACACCGATAGATTCGAGCTTCTGCGCCTTCAAAAGCTCTTCTCCCAGTTTCTTGTGTTCGGTAATATCCCGTGCCATTAACACAAACCCTGCGAGATTATTATTGCTGTCAAGTATGCCTGAGACTGTTGACTCAATGAACCGAATGCCTCCTTCTTTCTTATATTCAAAGGTATATTTATATGAGCCATCCTTTTCTATTGTCTCTACGGCTTTCTCAAAAAGAAGTGGATCAACATTTTTCCCTGTATGGACATCCATGACTGTGCGGCCAATCACCTTGTCTGCTTTATATCCGAATATCTTTTCAGCCACAGGGTTGTAATACACGATACGGAAATCACGGTCTATGGCAACAATAGCCATATCCGTTGAGGAGCGCAGTATGTTTTCGAGGACCACCTTCTCGCTGAGCATTTTTCTGGTCTCCTGCAGCGCCTCTTCTTTACCCCGTATAATCTCCTTCAGAAACTCTATATACCTCTCTTCAATCCTCTTTATGATATCGGACTGTGTAATAAGGCCTGCTATTCTGCCTTCCTTGTCCACTACCACTAATCTCCTAATCTTTTCCTTGTTCATAATCCTGGCAGCCTCATGAACCGGAACATTTGAGGGAATAGTCCTGACGGGATGTGCCATAACCTCTCCAACCATTAAATTCTCTATATCAATGCCTCCCCTGAACAGACGCACCACATCACGCTCGGTTAATATGCCGACAGGATACCTGTCTTTTTCTACAACTATGCAGCTTATGGAATACTCTGCCATCCTTGATATAGCATCCCTGAGCATAAATTCTTTTCCAGCAGTCACCACAGTCTTTGTCATTATTTTGGATATATTTTTGACTTCGACAAAATACTCCACGCCAAGATTCTTCATTATATCCGATTGGGTAATTACTCCGGCGAGGTCTCCATCAGAGTCAATGATAACAAGATGTCTTATCCTATTTGTTTCGAGTAAACTGTATGCCTCGTAGATGTTGGTGTCGATATTTGCCTTGATAAGCTGCCTGCTCATCAATTCTTTTATTTCAAGGCTGTCCAGATGATTTTGGCGGTGTACGGCCATGACAAAGTCGCGCTCGGTAAAAATACCGACAGGTTTATTGTGCCGGGCAACTACAAGGCAGCTTATTCTATTCCTCTCCATTAGAGAGACCGCCTCTGAAACAGGAGTCTCAGGAGAGACAGAAATAACCTTAGATGTGAAAATTTTTCTGAGGGATATCCCTTTCATCCTTAATCTCTATCCATAATCTATATCATTCATAGCCATTATATCAAATATTATTTAAAGCTATCAGACAATCATCTTTACTTTTTATTAGCTTTTTCTGTATCCTTAAAAATCTTGATATGATTGATTTACACACCCACAGTATATTCAGCGATGGAGAACTCATCCCTGCAGAGCTCGCAAGAAGAGCCTATGCAATGGGATACAAGGCCGTTGCAATTACAGACCATATGGATCAATCAAACATCGACCTGATAATTCCGAGGATTGCCAAAGCAGTCGATGCATTGAAATCCCATGTCTCTATCGAGATAATTCCGGGTGCAGAAATAACCCATGTGCCTCCATCATTAATACCCGACATTGTAAGGGAGGCAAGAAGGCTTGGCGCCAAGATTGTGGTTGTCCATGGAGAATCCATTGTGGAACCGGTTGCAGAAGGCACCAACAGGGCTGCCATTGAGGCAGGAGCAGATATACTTGCCCATCCCGGGCTGATAACCAATGAGGATCTCTTGTTCGCAAAAGAAAAGGGGGTAACACTTGAAATAACCGCAAGAAAAGGGCACAGCCTCTCCAATGGTCATGTGGCAAGGCAGGCATTGAACTTAGGCGTCCACTTGACGATAAATACCGATGCGCATGCGCCATCAGATCTCATTACAAAAGACTTTGCAAGGCAGATACTCTTATCTGCAGGCATTGAAGATAAAGCAGTACACTCTATATTCGAGCATTCAGAGGAACTCGTAAGAAGAGCACTGGGAGGTGGATAGATGCCGAAGGCGATAAAGAAACGCTCAGAAAAAAGAATTGCAGCAGAGCCTGACATCAAAGAAACGGTAGTAGACATAAAAGAGAGACTAAAGGGAAAACAGCGCACCTTGGTATATGCTGCAACTGCTTTTGTTGTCATGATGTTGTCCATTGTTGTTTTCACTGTATACAAGAAGACATCTTCGAGCAGGGCATTGGAACTGGAACTCGAAGGCTACAAATTATTTCATGGAGATTACCAGGCCCGGATGATCCCCCCTGTAGAAAGATATAAAAAGGCGCTGGAAATGTTCAAAAAATCCTATGTAACCAAGAAAAGAGCTGATGTCCTTCTGTATATTGCAAACTGCCATTACGAATTGGGGAATTATGACGAAGCCGTTAAGACACTTAAGGAGCTTAACAGCCAATTCTCAGACCCCAAGATTATTTCCCTGTCTTATTACAAGATGGCAATGGCATATGAAAGAAAAGGCGATACGGATAATGCCATCAGTGCGCTGAAAAGTCTTCTCAGTATTAAAGACAGCGCCCTTCAGGATATGGCATTGCTGGAGACCGGAAAAATTCTGGAACTGTCCGGGAAAGCCGAAGAGGCTAAAACCAAATATAGAGAACTCATCAATAAATTCCCGAAATCAGGTCTATCAAATGAGGCAAGAGCGAGGCTGGGAGAGAAATAAATCAAATCTTTTTGGTCTTGACTTTGCCTTTTGTCTTGCTGACTTTTTTGGCAGATTTTTTGTTTGACTTGCCGGACTTCTTTCTGGATATCTTTTTACTATAAGAAACCTTTTTAGCAGACATCTTGTCATCTATATCATCATAATATTTGCCTCTTGGAGGTATCTTTATCTCCTCGCCTGCATCAAGGCTCTCAATCCCGCTCATGGAATTCAGCGCAAGGATAACATTAACAGGGACGCCTGTCTTCTTTGCTACCTTCTTAAGATTATCTCCATTTTTAACCCTGTAAGTATCTATGCTGAATCTCTCTTCGACAGGAATCTCATTAAGATTTTCAATGAAATTTTCTTTGCTTCCCTGAGGTATTCTAATAGTATAGTTTGAAACATTTGGAGGTGTGCTCCATCTCCTCAGTTCAGGATTCAACTCTCTTATATCTTCCACTGCACTCTCTGCACACTCTGCAATCACTTCTATATCAACAGGCGAATTAAGGGTTACTTCATCATACTCCAGAGGCTCGTGATATGCAAGGTCATGGAATCCGTATTCCTCGGGTGTAGAGGCTATCATTGAAGCTGCAATATATCTCGGCACATACTCCTTTGTCTCATTCCTTATCTGTTTTGTATTAAGGAGCGACCAGTAGTCCTCTGCGCCAGTTCTTTTAAGTGCCTTCATGATCTTTCCCTCCCCTGCATTATATGCAGCGAGGGCGAGCTTCCATGAGCCAAACATATTATACAAATCCTTAAGATACTCCGCTGCTGCGTGGGTGGACTTGACAGGGTCTTTTCTCTCATCCCTCCACCAGTCAATCACAAGCCCGTATCTCTTGGCTGTGGAGGCTATGAACTGCCACGGCCCCACCGCCCTTGCAGGTGAATAGGCATTCAGATTAAACCCGCTTTCCACTATTGGAAGAAATACCAGTTCCTCAGGCATCCCCTTTTCCCTCAGGACATCCTGCATTATCTCCACATATTTTGCAGACCGCTCGAGCCAGACAGAGAATCTCTTTTTAATCTTGTCCTTAAAAAGGGTTATATTTTTCTCTATGGCCTTTATGGCTGTTTCATTCGATTTGTAGGATATACCCAGAGGTGCGTTCGTATTTTTATCTTGATTGTCATTGAATGAATTTGCAGTATCATGTCCTTCCCCTGTCTTATCGATGTTCGGCTGGTTGGTTAAGGTCTCAGGCGTTTCAGAAGTTTTTTGGGATATTGTGCTATGTTTATCAACTGACAGCTCTGCAACAGTGATTACTGAATTATCGGCCTTCTGGGTTTTCAGTTCCGGACTCTGAGCTGGCAAATCAGCGCTGCCTTTGCTTACATCAGCATGGGCAGGAACAACAAGAAAACATAGCACCGAAAACAGAACATAGAAAACAGAGCATAGAACTTTTTTGTCTGAGTTTTTAGTTTTGATTTCTGGTTTCTGATTTCTGACTTCTGACTTCTGGCAGTCTCCATTCATACAGGTATATTTGTAACCTATATTGCCCAAAATGTCAAGGATTTTCTTTATTTTCAGGCTGCCTCTGCCTTCTTCTTCTTTGCTGCAGCGGCTGCAAACACCTCTGCTGCGTTGAATGTGCCGCCAATTGCCTGTACAGGACACTTTGCAGTGCATATCCCGCAGCCTATACATTTGTTGGTGTCTATGGAGTGTTTCTTCTTGGGCTCTCCGCTGGCTGCATTCACAGGACATACCTTCGTGCATATCTGGCATCCTATGCACTTGTCAGTAACGAATGCCTTTGGTCTCTGGGGTATAAAGTCCACAATGGCATTTGTAGGACATACCCCGACGCACAAGCCGCACACCCTGCATTTATTGATATCGATCCTTGAGAGATTGTTGGAAATGGACGGTGCATCAAATGGGCATACCTTCACGCACTTGCCGCATGCAATACACCCAATCTGACAGTGCTTTCTTACATCCACACCTTTATCCTTTGAGTGGCAGGAAACAAGGACAACCTTTGATGCAGGCAAAACCTCGATAACTTTCTTGGGGCAAGCTGCCTCGCACTTTCTGCATCCTGTGCATTTTGTCATATCAACAACAGGCAGATTGTCATCATTCATGGTTATGGCCCCGAAGGGGCATGCCCTTGCGCATGTGCCGTATCCGAGGCATCCGTATATGCAGGACTTGTCGCCTCCTCCTGCCAGGACCGCTGCCCTGCAGTCCTGAACGCCTTCATATTTAAATCTCTTTGTTGATTTGCTCCAGCCTCCCTGACACATTATACGCGCAAATATAGGCTCCCTTGCCTCTGCCTTTTTGCCTGTAATCAATGCAACGGCCTCTGCGCCCTTTGCTCCGGCAGGTGTGCAGAGATTCGGCGGCACATCAGGATTATTGACCACAGCCTCTGCATACTGCTCGCATCCTGCATAGCCGCATGCGCCGCAGTGGGCATGTGCAAGGACATCCTTCACCTGCTCTACCCTCGGGTCAATCTTGACAGAGAATCTCTTTGCAGCAAACGCAAGCCCAAGACCGAATATAGCCCCTACGCCTGCAAGAAAGATTAATGTGAACTTCAAAAGAGGCATCAGCTCAACATACTCTTTTGCCTCAACACCGCCGCCCACACCGGCATAAACGGTAGAAGCACCGAGGAACAGAATCGCTATAGCAAACAGGGTTGTCTTTTTTATTGTCGATGTATTAAACATTGTTACTCCTTCCTTTGAAATAACGGTTACCGTCGACCGTTTGCCGGTTCCCGGCTCACGGAACGCGGTTCACGGATTACATTCTTTCTTTATTATATCAAAGCGTTATCAGTCCTGAAAAACCTGTAAATGCAAGTGCAATCAAGCCGGTAATAACAAAGGCCATCGGCAGGCCCTTAAAAGGCGCAGGGACATCGGCGAGTTCAATCTTCTCGCGGATGCTCGCCATTATTATCAATGCAAGGGCAAAGCCAATACCTGAGCCAAGACCGAAGGCAAGACTCTGGATAAAGCTGTAATGCTCTCCTGCATTGATCAATGGAACTGCAAGGATGATACAGTTTGTCGATATAAGAGCAAGGTAGATGCCCAGCTTATAGTAAAGCCCCGGAGCCATCTTTCTCATGATGGTATCCGATGCCTGCACTAAGCCTGCCACAACGCCGATAAACACAATAATCTTCAAAAATGTAATGTCCAGAGGCACCATTATATAATTGAAGATAAGCCAGCTCAGCGATGCGCTTATCATCATAACCGCTGTAAATGTAATGCTCATACCGACAGCGGTCTCCATTTTTTTGGAGACACCGAAAAATATACAGAGACCGAGGAATCTCGTAAAGACAAAGTTATTTATAAGCGATGCCGATATAATCAGCTCAAAAAGCTTTGTGAATTCGCTGCCCATTTATTCCTCCTTCCATCAGTGCGATGCAGATACGCCTTTTTTGAGAAACTTTATATCTATCCAGTTAAAGAATGCCATCAATATTCCAACCGCAAAGAAACCGCCTGCAGGTAAAATCATTATCAAGAGGGGCTTTGCATCCACTATAGGCATGCCCCATAATGAACCCTTTCCTATCAGTTCTCTGAAGAAGCTTATGACTGTCAGGGCGAACAGAAATCCGATTCCCATTCCTATACCGTCAGCCATCGAAGGTGCAATCTTGTTCTTGCTTGCAAACATCTCTGCCCTTGCAAGTATGGATGCAAAGGCGACGATCAACTGTATATAAAGACCCATCTGTTTGTATACATCAGGGACTGCCGCTGCCATAGACATATCTGTAACCGTAACCCATCCTGATATAACAAGCATGAATATGGGTAGTCTTACCTTGGGATGAATGAATTTCCTCATCAGGGAGATAGTTATATTGACCATTACCTGAACGAATAAAACCGCCGCTCCCATTAATACCCCATTTTTAAGACCACTGGTAACTGCAATGGAGGGGCAGAGGCTTAATGCAAGCTTGAATATGGTATTCTCTTTTACAATGCCGTTTGTTATGAGTTCCCAGTAACTAACTTTATCAGTGTGTGCCATGAGCAGCACCTCCCTTTATGGTCTTTATAAGGAAGTCAACGCCGTTCTTCACAGCATCTTCTGTGACAGCCCTGCTCGAAATCGTTGCTCCTGATATTGCCTGTATATATTCTATCGTCTCTGTCTTTAAGACCTTCAAATGTTCAAGGTCTTTGCCCTTAAACTGATTCTTGAACGAATCCGCCTCTATCTCGTCTCCCAAGCCGGGTGTTTCTGCATGACCGAGTATATTTATCTTCTGAACCTTAAAATCTTTGTCCACAGCAATAAGGGTATTTATATAGCTCGAGTATCCCTTGCCAAAGGACTGGACAACATAGCCGACAGTGTCATTCCCCTTTTTGGCAATAAAATATTCTGCGTGCTTTTCGTGTATTGTCCAATCACCCATTTTTTCTATCTTGTCCGCCTCGGGCATGAGCGACTTAAGAGCTCTCTCTTTCTCGATTACGGCGTTTTTAAACATTATAGGCGATGTCTTTGCATAAACCGCTGCAAGGATGGCTCCGCCGATGAGATATACAATAACAAGGTTTAGGGTTATCTTTATAATGTCCTTGCCTGTCATTTCTTAATCTCCTTTGCCTTTGTTTCTTTTATAGCTCCAAAGACCCTTGTTTTAAAACCACGATCGATAAGGGGTGAAAAACAGTTTATAATGAGTATCGCAAACATTACGCCTTCAGGGTATCCACCTTTGAGCCTTATAAGCATTGTAAGAAATCCGCAGCCTATACCGAAAAGTATCTGTCCCTTTTTAACAGAAGGGCATGTGACATAATCTGTTGCCATAAAAAATGCACCTAAGAGCATACCTCCGCTCAAGAGATGAACAATGGGGTCGCCTGCAAACAATGCGCCCCCTTTACCTGATAATCCCCCGAATATCCATGCAATCACGGCAGCAGTGCCGAGGAATGATGCGGGTATGTGCCATGAAATATAACCCCTGTATAAAAGGAATGCAGCGCCTATAAGAAGTGCGATTGCAGATGTCTCGCCAATGGAGCCTGCCCTGTGGCCTACAAAAAGCTGCGTATAGAGATTAATCTTGTCGCCAAAGACCTCCATTAATTTTGCAACGCCTTCCTCTTTCAGTATCCCGAGGGGTGTAGCAGTGGTCTTGGCATCGAGATGGACAAAGGCTGCTGTAGGCTCCTTCCATATGGTCATCAGCTTTGGAAAGGATATGAGCAGAAATGCCCTTCCTATTAATGCAGGGTTAAATACATTGAATCCGAGACCTCCGAACAACTGCTTGGTAATGATTATCGCCACAAAAGAACCTATAATCGGGATATAGAAAGGAACCGAAGGAGGCAGGTTCATTCCAAGCAAAAGCCCTGTAAGGACTGCACTGCCATCGCTTACTGCAATCTTCCTGTTAAGCGCCTTCTGAAATATATACTCGGAAAGCACAGCAGCTATTATTGAAATGGCTACTGTAAAGATTGCCCTTGGGCCAAAGAAATAAGCACCCATTATGGTTGCAGGAAGAAGTGAAGCGGTCACGCTCCACATAATCCTGCTCGTGGTCTCTTCGCTCTTTATGTGGGGACTAACAGAGACTATTAATTGATGTTCTTTCTTTATCTCAGCCAATTTAACCTCCAAAACTATTTGAATATAAGTCGCATACGACCTATATGACCTATTTTTTTACGGTTTTACCAGTGATTTTGCAAGTCTTATCAATTGTACTATCGGCCTTTTTGAAGGGCACACATAGGTGCATGAGCCGCACTCAAAGCAGTCAAAGAGATTATAATCCTTTGTCTCTTCGTAAAAACCCCTTTCGGAAAGCACACTCAGCATGGATGGCATTAATCCCATGGGGCATATATCGATACACCTTCCGCATCTTATACATGGGCCAAAGTCCTCGGCATGAATAACACCCTCTTCTGGAAGGACAAGGACTCCTGAAGTGCCCTTTGTTACAGGAACATCCAATGAATACATGGCAAAACCCATCATAGGGCCTCCTGATACAACCTTTGCCACCTCTGATTTTAATCCGCCGCACTCTTCTATTAAATCAGACACCAGCGTGCCGATCTTTACCATAAGGTTTTTAGGCTCTTTTATCCCCTCTCCGGTTACAGTAACAATCCTCTCGATAAGGGGTTTCCCATATCTTGCAGCCTCATAGATCGCTACGGCTGTGCCGATATTCTGCACAACAACTCCCACATCCATAGGAAGCCCTCTCGGCGGCACTTCTCTGCCGACAGTTGCCCTGATGAGCATCTTCTCCGCACCCTGCGGATACTTCACCTCAAGGGCACATATTTGGATATTGCCCTCTCCAGAGGCAGCCTTTTTCATAGCCTCAACAGCATCAGGCTTGTTATTTTCAATCCCTATAAATCCTTTATTAACTCCGAGGATTCTCATTAATATCTTTAAACCCTCCACAACATCCTGAGGTCTTTCAAGCATGAGCCTGTAGTCGGCAGTAAGGTAAGGCTCGCACTCAGCGCCATTGAGGATAACCACATCAACAGGCTTTTCCTTTGGAGGAGACAGCTTCACATGTGCAGGGAATGCAGCCCCTCCCATTCCAACTATTCCTGCATCCTTCACTTTCCCCTTTAATTCATCAGGAGAGAGCTTCATATAATCAGGATTATCCTTTAATGATGCCCACTCCTCCTTGCCGTCATTCTCGATTACGACAGATGTGACCATCCTTCCTGTGGCAAGGGGAAACTCTCCGATTGCTATAACCTTTCCGGAAACAGATGAATGAACAGGCGCAGAAACAAATCCTTCAGGAGTTCCGATAGCCTCGCCTTTCTTGACCTCCTGTCCGACGCTGACAGACAATTTGCATGGCGCGCCTATGTGCTGAACTAAAGGAATAACAACTCTTTTTGGTGGTTTTGTTGTGGAAATTATCTTTTCTTTGGAAAGCTCCTTCTTGTCAGGCGGATGAATTCCGCCTTTAAATGTTGCAAGAGCCATTGAAGGTTCCTCCATATAGTGATTAGTGTCAATGCATAGTGTCAGCCTTAAAGACTTTATTTATATATTGGCACTGACACCAACTTACTGGCACCGGTATGGGCTAAAAAAGCCTATAAGTAATAACACGAGCTAATAAAATATGTCAAGCCTGAATTTTAGATAAAAGTCGGCGAGGAGTATTTGCGATGAGAGTTAACCCTTCCTGACCAGTTCAGCCATCCTGCTTCTTTCCATCAAAAGCTCATTAAGGACTTCCTTCATAAGGTTACATGCCTCAATTACCTTTGGATTGGCTATGCTGTAATAAATATTCACGCCATCCCGTCTGCTCCGCAGAATGCCCTTGAGCCTCATGACAGCAAGATGTTGGGACACATTAGCCTTTGGGGTTCCAAGGATTTCCACGAGCTCTGTAACGGTCTTTTCTCCGTCCTTCAATGCGCTGATTATCTCTATCCTCTTCGGACTCGAGAGTATCTTGCAGACTTCTGCCTGCAACTCGTATATTGATCTTTCTCTTCTCATAATGAGATATTCTATTGGTTTAGAAACTAAAGGTCAAGCACTTTTTTATTTAAATATCTAAGAAACATGTTATTTCTAATTTTAATCGCTATATTATCCCTTCCACCCGTATTCTCCCACAAGCGGCACAAATACGCATGGTGTATGATATTCTTCAGCGAGAATACCCTTTTCTTTCTTTCCTTTGATTAATACCTGCGAAAACCTCTCTCCAACAGGTGCGACTATGATGCCTCCATCCTTTAATTGATTTATCAGAGGGTCGGGAATTTTCGGCGCAGCAGCAGTAATTATGATACTGTCAAAGGGTGCCTTATCCTCAAGCCCCTTTGTGCCGTCTCCGACTACCGCATATACATTTTGGTATCCGAGGTCTATTAGCCGATTTCTCGCTGCTTCTGCAAGGGATGCAAACCTTTCTATAGTATAAACCTCCCTTGCCAGCTCGCCGAGTACTGCTGCCTGATAGCCTGAGCCTGTCCCAACCTCCAACACCCTTTCATCTCCTTTCAATTCCAGAAGCTCTGTCATTACTGCAACCATATAAGGCTGTGATATTGTCTGGTCATCGCCTATTGGAAGTGCCATATCATCATATGCGCTGTGTCTTATAAAATCAGGAACAAAAAGATGGCGAGGGACTTTTCTCATTGCGGCAAGGACACGCTCGTCCTTTATGCCGCGCGGGACAAGCTGCGTCTGAACCATTAAATCGCGGAGTCTTTTATAGTTATCCGTTTCCATCATGAAGGATATTTACTCTCCAGAGATTTTTGAAAAATGCGAACAGGGAGAAAATGTCATCTTTGTTCCTTCTATTGTCATATCTTTCTCTCCAAAGCTCCTGAACTCCTGTCTTCATCTTTTAACAAGCGCTGTCCCTATTTTTGTCCGTCACATTTTGTAGGATATAGTTACTTCCACATGCCCTCATCTATGGTCTCAAAGTCTTTTATTCGTTTCTGAAACTCAGCATACTCCTTATCGCTCCATGTGCCTGCAAGGTGATCGAGGTCGGTATGCACTACTGTCCGCGGCTTCTTTTTCAGCCCTAACTCTTCCTTCAGGATTCTCAGCAAAACAGTATTAATGCTCGTGCCTTCCTGTTTTGCCTTCTCCTTAATCGCCTTTGTCATAGAATCATCAAGTCCTCTAAGTGTTACTACTGCCATGAGTACCTCCTTTGCTACCCCCCATTAAACAATATAATGCCGCCTATATCGTTGAAATGCTCATCGTAGGTGAAAAGCGACAGCCCATGCCTCATTGCAGAGGAAGCCACCCAGATGTCATTCACAGGAATCGGCTTGCCCTTCCTCTTTAAATCCCAATAAATCTTTGCATAAAACTCAGCAGTTTCTTCATCCAACGGAAGGACATAGACCCGTGCAGAATCGAGAAACTGCTCAAGCTCTTTTCTGTTTTTAGCCTCCTTGCTGCCGCCCTTGAACCCACTCAATAGTTCACCTATCACAATTATGTTTACACCTATGTACTCAACGGTTCTGAACACCTGTAAAGCATGATGGTCATTCCTCTTAAAAGCGGCATAGGTATTTGTATCTATGAGAATTCTTTTCATATTGCTTCTTTAGTTCAAACTCATAATGTGTATCTAAAAAATGATAGCATATTGATGGTATATTTTGCTATCATCCTCCTCCGTCTCTCCCGCGTTCAGCGATTGCGTGATGTGCGCTGATCGCTGAACGCTTTAAAATTAGAACCGTCTGTATCATCAGATGTCTTATTATTCTGTTTCGATTGCTCTGTATTGCTTTAGTTCTCATTTAATTAAACCCGTCAGGCTGTCGCATTTCCCGTTACTTTTTGTTTTCGAGTATTTTGCACAAAAGGTAATACGGACTTTTATTTTGCACTCAGCGCCCGTTTAGCTATCTCCCTTGCTGCTATTACTCCTGAAGCCGATGCCTGAATAAGACCCCTGCTGACACCGGCACCGTCGCCAATGGCAAAGAGATTCTTTATCTCTGTTTCAAGACCATCTGTAAGCTTAATCTGCATGGAATAAAACTTCACCTCCACGCCATAAAGGAGCGTATGCCTTGAATTAATGCCCGGAGCAATTTTATCCAGCGCCTCAAGCATCTCCATGATATCCGAGAGATAACGGTACGGAAGGACAAAGCTCAAATCTCCCGGAGTTGCATCTTTCAAGGTAGGCTCCACTATTCCCTTTGATATTCTCTCATGCGTTGAACGCCTTCCCTTTATGAGATCACCGAGCCTCTGGACAATTACGCTTCCTCCGAGGAAATTGGCAAGCCTTGCTATATATGTGCCGTATGATATGGGTTCATCAAAGGGCTCTGTAAAAAAAGTGCTCACAAGGATTGCAAAATTGGTATTGTTTGTTTTCCTCTCTGCATAGCTGTGGCCGTTCACAGTCCATATGTCCTTTATATGCTCCTTCACTACCTCTCCGTATGGATTAACACAGAATGTCCTTACCTTGTCGTCAAACTTCTTTGAATAAAATATCAGCTTTGGCTCATAGGTAATACTTGTAAGAGGCTCAAGCACGGGTGCCGGCACTTCAACCCTTACTCCAATGTCCACAGGATTTTTAAGCAATGTAAGCTTGAGTCTTCTGGACTCTGTTTCAAGCCATTTGGCCGATGCCCTTCCCGGCGCAAGGATCACATAATCCGAGAATATCTCCTGGCCGTCTTTCAGTTTTATTCCCACAGCCTTCTTCTTTTCTACAATTATATGCTGTACATCTGTCTCAAATATTGCTGAAACCTTTCCATTGACAGCCTCCCTCATCCTTTTCAACACATCCCTGCACCTGTCTGTGCCTATATGTCTTATCTTTGAAGGAACAAATGTGAGGTCATTCTTTGCAGCAATGTCCTTTATCCTTGAGATTTCCTTTTCATCGCCGCCGTAAAGTTTATCAGGTGCGCCGTACTTCACATATATGCTGTCAACATAATCTATTAATGACTGGAGGGTCTTTATATCCACATATCTTGAAAGGAATCCGCCTATCTCAGGAGAGAGATTGAGCTTCCCATCGCTGAACGCTCCTGCGCCGCCCCATCCGCTAACAAGGTCACACTCAGGACATGATATGCACGGCACGCCCTGTGTATCCATAGGGCATTGCCTTTTGTCGATGTCCTTTCCCTTCTCGACAATGAGAATCTTGAGCTCAGGGGCCTTTTCAAGCAACTCCAGTGCGGAAAAAATCCCCGCAGGCCCGGCGCCAACGATTATCACATCGTATTTATCCATTACTCCTCCATGTCTTCTTTAAATATTCCAGCGCCTCATAATTCGTCAAATCCAGATGAATGGGTGTTATAGATACATAATTACCAAGTACTGCCTGAATATCCATATCCTCTCCATGCTCCCAGTAAGGCTTCCCTCCTCCTATCCAGTAGTGCTTATCACCCCACGGAGAATATACATCCTGTATAGCACTATCATATACCCTTTTGCCCTGCCTTGTAATCTTCATTCCCTTAACCATATCCTTTCTCTGTACATTGGGAACATTTACATTGAGAAGTGTGTCATAAGGCAAAGATTTATCAAGTATATATTTCGCAATCTCTATAGCAAAAGGCGTAGCAGTCTCATAATGAAACGGCTTGTCTCCAACAAGAGAAATGGCAAATGATGGGACGCTTAAAATAGTGCCTTCTATGGCTGCGGAAACAGTGCCTGAATAGGTTATGTCATCGCCAAGGTTTGCACCCCTGTTTATTCCTGATGCAACGAGGTCAGGCCTTCCCGGAAGTATCTTGTGAATGGCAAGGGCAACGCAATCTGTTGGAGTGCCGTTTACGCTGAAGACATTTTCACGAAGCTCCTCGACTTTTAAAGGCCTGTGAAGCGTGAGGGCATGTCCCACTGCGCTTCTTTCCCTGTCAGGGGCTACAATATAAGCATCCCCTATCTCCTTCATCGCCTTGAAAAGGGCGATTATTCCGGGAGAATGGACACCGTCATCGTTTGTGACAAGAATAAGCGGCGGCATGAGTTAAGTTTATCACACTCTGCAAGAAAGCCCCATTGCCTCTCTGACAAGTAGCATCGTCTCCTCAGCAATCTTTCCTGCCTTTTGCGAACCCTTTCTCGCTATCTCAAGAACCATGTCAGGATTGGAAAGAAGCTCATTTCTTTTCTTCCATATGGGCTCCATGTATGCAAAGACATTCTTTATGAGTATCTTTTTACAATCAATGCAGCCAATGCCTGCTGTCCTGCATCCGTGTGCGACCTCTTCGAGTTCTTCCTTTGAAGAGAATATCTTGTGCAGATGATAAACAGGCGATAATTCAGGCTCACCTTTATCCGTCTTTCTCTTCCTTGCAGGGTCTGTCATCATCGTCCTTATCTTTTGCTCAACAACTTCAGGAGAATCGCTTAGATATATGGCATTGTCATAACTCTTTGACATCTTCCTGCCGTCAAGACCGGGAACCTTTGGAAATTCTGTAAGCAGACCTTCAGGTTCTGGGAATACCTCTTTGTATAGATAATTAAACCTCCTCGCAATCTCCCTCGATATCTCAAGATGTGGAAATTGGTCAATGCCAACAGGCACATGCTTGGCGCGGTAAATAATTATGTCTGCTGTCTGCAGCACAGGATAGCCTAAAAAACCATATGTCGAAAGGTCTCTGTCTTTTAACTGTTCTTGTTTTTCTTTGTACGTGGGAACCCGCTCGAGCCAGCCGAGGGGCGTAATCATCGATAAAAGAAGGTGTAGTTCAGCGTGCTGCGGAACCATTGATTGAATGAAGATTGTTGATTTGTCAGGGTCTAAACCGGCAGCAATAAAATTTATCAGAAGGTCCTGCGTGCTCTCCTTTATTGTAGAAGGGTCTGCATATCCTGTTGTGAGTGCATGCCAGTCTGCAACAAAATAGAAACAGTCGTATTTGTCCTGCAGATTTACCCAATTTTTAAGGGCTCCCACAAGATTTCCGAGATGAAGTTTTCCGCTTGCCTGCATGCCGCTCAGAACACGCTCTCTATTCATATCCCCTCCGTTAAATCACAATTGTTTCCCACCAATTTTGTACGACAGATGGCAGGGCTGACTTGAAGCAAAATTTCTGGGTTCTCAGAGGGGCAAAGTAACGACTGCCCCTTACCTTTACATTAAGAAAAACAATTATATTCTATTTTACACTTTACCTGAATAAATACGACTAATTAATTTTGCGAAAGGCAGACCTGCCATCTGTCGTGTTACGCTAAACCATATCAATCAGGCCAAGAAACAATCTTATTAAAGGCATTATTATATAACTTGCCATACCTGTTGCCACAAGTATTAATACAATAATCATTCCGAAGGGCTCAAGCTTTCCGAGAGCCTGTGCCTGCTTATGCGGCAGCAATCCCATGAGAACTCTTCCTCCGTCCAGAGGAGGAATTGGTATGAGATTAAAAGAAGCCAGTATCACATTAATGGTCACGCTTGCAGTAAGCATCATTACCAGAGGTTTGATGACCTTTACCACCACATCATCGGACACAAAGGCCGATGCAGGGATTACTGCATATTTAAGAAATAGTACGCTTAAAATTGCCAGCAATATGTTTGTGGCAGGCCCGCCTGCTGCTGATATTGCCATGTCACGCTTTGGATTTTTGAAATTATAAGGATTTATCGGGACAGGCTTTGCATAGCCGAATACGAACTGCCCGTTGGTAAAAACAAATAAAAGCAGTGGCATGATGATTGTACCGAACATATCGATGTGGGCTATGGGATTAAGCGTAAGCCTGCCCAGCATCTTTGCAGTAGGATCTCCCAGTTTGTAGGCAACAAAGCCGTGGGCAACCTCATGCAGTATGATGGCTATGAGAATAGGAACAGCGGTAATCGCAATCTGTCTTATTATATGTGTGAAATCCAAGTCTTTGCTCCGGCCAAAACCATTAGATGGGATTTAATATCTTATCTATCACCAATCGTGCTGCAACCAACGGGTCGATAAATGAACTTTCCATATCGTGGTCTATATCCCTTTTATTTGATAGATATGTTATTCGGTCCTGCATCCTGTTCCTCAGGAACTGAAGATACTCCGCATCCCTTGATGGTTTATATTTTTTGTCGAAGTCAGAACCAAATATCTCATTTCCGTTCTTGGGAACCATAAGGCCAGGGAATACCCTCCACTCCTTCCATTCTATGTTACCCCTCACCATTTCAGTAACTATCGTTAAGGATAACTCCTTTGGAATATCAACCTCCTGTCCCGGCAATCCAAAGGCATGGGTATTCATGATATAGCACTCTGTTCCGCTCTTAAATAGCTTTCTGAATTGCTGGCAGTCAACAGTGAGGGGATGAACCCTGAACGGATTGGCAAACGGCTCTATTACAAGCTTTGCAAGCTCCTCTTTCGGAACATTTTCTACACCCTTTGCCCTCATTGTACTAAGAGATGCCCCCATTGCAACAGCGAGGCCTATATCAGAAATCTTGCAGACAGGAGGCAGGGATGGGTCTTTCTGGAGCCAAATGACCTTTCCGGGTCTTTTGCAAAAATCTGCGTGGTTAAACATGTCACGGGATTTAATGCAGCGGCCATTGTCATTTCTGATGTCTTCTGCAACGATAAACTTCTTGCCGGGCTCTGGCTCTGTTACAGCAACATTCTGCGCAGAGTAGAAATACTTGATGATGGGGTCTTGAAATGTAACCGCATCCGTCTTATCGAAAAGGCTCGGTTCAAGGGCAACGGTAATATCGTTATCAAGGTCTATCAAAAACGCATCGTCATGGATAACCGTGACCTTTTCATTCTTCTTTAATGTTCCTGCATGGTCATGGCTGTTGGTAATAGAGGACTTCCCCGAGCCGGAAAGCCCGAAAACAGCCACAGGTTCATGACTGCCGATGGTCTTTATTCCACCGTGACATGCAACCATGTTATGCCTTACACCCATAGTCCATGCGAGAGTCAATGTTCCTTTTTTTCTTTCGCCGAAATATCTCAGCCCGAGTATTGCAATACAGTTTTCGTCCTCATCGATTATCACAAGACCGTTGGGGAAATCAGGATCAGACCATTCGGGATCGGCAAATACGAAAATATCAGGCTCGTCCAACTGCCGTGATTTTTTGTATAAATCGCTCCATGGCTTCATCCAGGGAGTAAAGTTGATTCCCCAATCGAGCATATTCTTTGCGTCTGTAACAGGGCTTAACAAATGCGCATTTATCATGAAATCTGAATGGAGTCCAACAATTGCTTCAAGCCATAATCCTTCACGCCTGTTGAACTGGTATACGGCTTCTCCAAGGATTCTCAGATATTTATCCCTGTCCTTACCCATCTCCCTGACAAGTCTCCTTGCCCGCGCAGTGCGTCCCACAATGCCGCCGTCATTGGATATCAAAACCTTTGCATCGCTTGGAAGACCGAACTGTGTAGGCTTATAAAACGGCTGCGATGTTGCCATCACCTCCGGCTGTTTGAGCGACAGCTTATAGAGTTCGGACATTGTTGTCTTTCTTACAGAGTTTGCATAAAATGCGCTTTCTATCATTGCCCTCCATGGAGAGCGTGGGAGTCTATGGATAGTTGCCATTGATGTTTCTTCCTTTCAAATGGAATAATAACTTAATTTGTTATTATCTCAAATTGGCAGATAAAATGCAAAGCTTACTTCAGCAGGCGTGATGAGTTTAAGAATACGAGGACATCTGGCATTACATGGGCAACTGCTGCCATTGCAGGTGAGAGGATGCCTGTTGAGGCAAGGGTGATGCCCACCAGATTAAAGACTATTCCCAGCGCAAGGTTTTGCTTTATGATGCTGAAGGTCTTTCTTCCTATCATCACTGCATCAGGTATCTGCTTCCACTCATCGCGCATCAACGCCACATCCGATGCCTCGATTGCAGCATCAGAGCCAACAGCTCCCATAGCTATTCCAACATGGGCCTGTGCAAGGGCAGGTGCATCGTTTATCCCGTCACCAACCATTAGCACGCTTCTTCCAATAGATATAAGTTCCTTTATCTTATTCACCTTTTCCTCTGGCAATAACTGAGCCATGACATTTTTTATTCCCAGTGACGAAGCAATGGCATTGGCTGTACGGGGATTATCACCAGTTAACATAATAGGCTCATCAAATCCAAGTTTCTTCAAAGAGCTTATTGCCTCAATGCTCCCTTCTCTTATAATGTCAGCCACACTTATAACACCGCACACGATACCATCGTGAGATAAGAGCAGGGCAGTCTTGCCTTCCTCTTCCTTTTCAAGAATATACTTTTCAACACCTTCTGAAGGTACTATGTTTTTGTTTCTGAGCATATCCCTGCTTCCAAGAATTATCCTTTTACCATTTACGGTGGCTTCTATACCCATTCCCGGAACAACTCTGTATTCCTCAGGTTCCGGAACAGCGGCACCTATCTCTGCTGCCTTTTTAATTATCGCTTTTGCAAGGGGATGCTCCGAGTAACGCTCCACCGCAGCGGCACAGGATATTATCTCTTTATCATCATGATCAACAAACCCTTCTATATCTGTCACTACAGGATCTCCCATCGTAACTGTCCCTGTCTTGTCCATCACTATAGTATCAACTTTGGCAAGGGCCTCAAGGTAACGGCCTCCCTTTATAATAATGCCCTTTTTTGCTGCCCTGCCCATGCTCGCCACCACTGCAAGCGGCGTAGCTATGGCAACTGTGCAGGGACATGCCACAACAATAACCGCAATGGCGTTCGTTATCTTCCATGTAATTAAAAATGTGAGGATAGCAATGGCTAATATTGCAGGCGTAAAATAAGCTGCAAACTTGTCGGCAATTTTCTGTACAGGCGCCTTTGATGATTCTGCCTCTTCAACAAGCTTTATAATCCTCGCATATGTTGTGTCCTGCCCTGTATGGGTTACCTTTATAAATAAGACTCCCAGTTGATTGATGGTTGCTGCATAGACTACATCTCCTTCCTTTTTCTCAACAGGTATCGATTCGCCGGTAATGGGAGCCTGATTTATGGAGCCTCTGCCAGAGATTATAACCCCTTCCACAGGGATTTTTTCTCCGGGCTTAACTACCACAATATTGCCTTTCTTTACTTCTTCAACAGGGATTTCTACCTCTGCATCTCCCTTTTTCACCCTCGCTGTTTTGGGCGCCATGTCGATTAAATCCTTTATGGCCTTTCTCGATTTCTCCATGGTAAAGGAATCTATGAATTCGGATATAAGCATGAAAAAGGCTATTATTGCGGCAGAGCGGAATTCGCCAATAGCTGCAGCAGCCACAACGCCCAGAGCCATGAAGACATCAGCAGTAACAGCCTTTTCTCTCAGGTCTATGTATGCATGCTTTATAAGTGGATAACCTCCGACTGCAATGGCGATTATTGAAAAAATATCGATTGGTGAAAGCCTCTTTGTTATTCCGGTAAGACTCAGTACAATCAGGAGAAAAACAAACCCTATTCTCAACAGATCAAATGTCCACTCGCCTTTCGCTAAGAAATTTTTTTTTGGGGCTTCTTCCTTTCCTGTTAAGACCTTATATCCAAGACCATTAATAGTGTCTATAATGGATTTCTCTTTTATTACTGACGGGTCGAACTGAATATCTACCTTTTCGGCGCCGAGGTATACCGTGATCCCTTTAATTCCCTCATGCCGCATCAATGCCCTTTCTATCTTCTCTGCACATGCAGCACAGTCAAGGCCTTTTACTGTAAGATTAAGGGTTTTCATATTGTCCTTTTTAGTCATCTTCTTCTACATGCCTTAAGCATTCGCTAAAAAGATTGGTTATATGGTCGTCATCGAGTGAATAGAAGACCATCTTCCCTTCTTTCCTGTATTTCACAAGCCGCATATTTCTGAGTATCCTCAACTGATGCGATACTGCGGACTTTGTTGCACCCAAAAGATTGGCAATGTCACATACACAGAGTTCCTCTTGCGATAATGCAAAGATTATCTTTGTCCTTGTAGGGTCACCGAGAACTTTAAAGGTCTCTGCAAGACGCTGCATTGTGGCCTCAGGCTTCATCTTCTTTTTGACAGAGGACACCTTCTTTCTGTCAATGTAAGCTATCTCGCAGATTTCTTCTTTTCCTTTTTGCATTTTTAAAATGATTGAACACTTATTCAACTATAATAAAATATGCCAGACAAAATATGAATCTGTCAAGAGAGTGCAAAGACGCCGTCGCAGAAATTCGTACTATGAGAATGCAATAAGTTATTTGTGGTATATTTAAGAAAATGGAAATGTTGAAATCAGTTCTTCTGTTCATACTTGCAGGCATTTGCGAGATAGGTGGTGGTTATCTTGTCTGGCTGTGGCTCAGAGAGGGTAAAAACCACTGGGTTGGGCTTTTTGGAGCTATCATACTTGTACTCTACGGAATAATTCCCCCCCTCCAACAAGCACACTTTGGAAGGGTTTATGCAGCCTATGGTGGTGTTTTTGTTGTCATGTCTATTCTTTGGGGATGGAAGATAGATGGTATAGACCCTGACAGATACGACAAAGGCTGTTCAATAACAGCGAATAGTTTTTTGACAAGGAGTTAATAGACTGAGCAGATCAGACAATAAGGCAATGCAAACAGCAACTACAGCACGCCATCAGCTCAAACAATGCGGCTTGAAGTCC
>JAJYXI010000030.1 GCA_021791055.1 Nitrospirota bacterium
GGACTTCAAGCCGCATTGTTTGAGCTGATGGCGTGCTGTAGTTGCTGTCTGCATTGCCTTATTGTCTGATCTGCTCAGTCTATTAACTCCTTGTCAAAAACTATTCGCTGTTATTGAACAGCCTCTTAAGAATTTCATATACTTTATCATCCAACTTTGAAGAAATTATGAAGGTTCAGTATATTGACCTCATTCTTCCAGTTTTACTGTCAAGCAGTATCCTGTCAACTACTTCCCTGTTTTTATAAACCTCTGCCTCTATAAATCTTCCATCCTGTTTTATAATAATTGCCTTCATCCCCTTTTTTGCATAATATGAATCAAGGGCATCCACTACTTCTTTTTGTGTTGGCTGTTTCTTGCAATATCCGTATGCGCCGCACAATGGACAGTAGTCTCCATATGGTGTAATCCCTTTTTCAGTGTTATCTTCAGCATAAACACCTGAAGATATAATGCCAAGGAAAACAAATGTAAAAATCCATCTAAGCATGGTTTTAAAATACCATCAGATATTGAAGAAATTATGAAGATTGAAATAGAAGAGGTGTAGATGACCAGCACTTTGGGTAGAGTTAAATTCTTATGTCCTTGAGAAATGGAAACTTCGAGCGGGTTTCAGCCACATCAGCGGTATTAATTTCACCTATAAGAAACTCATCCTTTTCACCGCCGCAGAGAATATCATTGCCTAACGGATCAAAAATATGGGATGCTCCGGGATAGGTAATGCCGTTGCCGTCTGTTCCTGTGCGGTTGACACCGATAACAAAACATTGATTTTCGATTGCCCTGGCCTTTAGCAGTGTCTCCCAGTGATCTTTTCTGGAAGCCGGCCAGTTTGCAATAACAAAGACTGCATGCACGTCTTGTGCTACTTTCCTGAATACTTCCGGAAACCTGAGGTCGTAGCAAATGAATATACTGCATGGAATTCCGTCTATGTTAAAGATGATCGTATCGTTGCCTGCAATATAATATTTATCTTCACCGGAGAAGGAGAACGGATGGATTTTTGTGTAAGCGGCAATGCGTATGCCTCTTCTGTCATAGACAACTGCTATATTCCTGCCTTTTTCTTCATCCTGCTCCTTTACGGGAAAGCCAGCAATCAGATATATGTCGTATTTTTTTGCTATTTCTGACAGCACCGAATTGGTCTCTCCATCATCGTTTTCTGCAATAGCAGAGATATTCATGGAAAAGCCGGTGTTGAACATCTCAGGGAAGACAACAACATCGCATTTTTCCTCCGAAGCTCTTTTCACAAAGGATTTTGCCCTTTCGTAATTGGCCTTTTTTGATTCCCAAGCAATGTCTAACTGTATCAAAGCGATTTTCATATTTATTATTAAGTACCAGATGGCAGATGAACTGTGAACTTACTGCCTTGGTTGATGTTGCTTTCTACCTTGACCCTTCCGCCCATAATATCAACCAGCTCTTTTACGATGGCGAGTCCGAGTCCTAATCCAGCGGTTCTTGATCCTTCAATTCTATAAAAACGGTTAAATATGAGCGGTATTTCGCTTTCGGGTATGCCTTTGCCTGAATCCTTTATTTCAACAAAGAAATTGTTTCCTGTAATTCCATAATCAATCCATACACCGCCTTTTTCTGTAAATTTCAACGAATTAGAGATGATATTCCGTATTATTTTGTCGAGTTTTTCGATATCGGTAATAATAATTAAGTCATCTTTTTTTGAGATGTTTATATCAAGCCCCTTTTCTTTGAATGACGGCCTCATTTCTTTTGCAAGCCCTGACAGGAACTCCCCGAGATTGATTTCTGCAGTCTCTCCCCTGACAAAAAAGCTCGCCTCTGCAGTTGTGATGTCCTCTATGCCTTTTACGAGCTTGGTAAGCCTGTTAATCTCATTTTTTATGTTTTCGATCCCTTTCGAAACATCCTTGATTATTCCGTCTTCCATTGCCTCTACATGGGTCTTCATTATGGTAAGGGGTGTTCTCAGCTCGTGTGCAATATTAGACATGAGGTGTTTTCTTAATTCTTCTTCCTTCTTGAGCGATTCTGCCATTGTGTTAAAGCTTTCGGATAATTTTCCGACCTCATCGTCTGCTTTTTCGATTATTCTCACATTGAAATCGCCACTTGCAATCCTGTCTGCTGCTGTCTTGAGTCTCGTTATGGGTTTTGACAGATATTGGCTGAAGAACAGCGCTATAACCAGCGAGCCTCCGCCTGCTATCAGGAATGAGACGAGGATGAAGTTTTTTGCCCTCCTTCTGAATATGGATTCTTTTTCTTTTAGCGCATCCTTCTCAAACGGTCTCGAAAAGAGCATTCCTATCTGTTTTCCCTTAATATAGAGCGGATATGCTTCATATTTGCCTTCGGTCTTGTGGATATGAAAGAGCCCTTCCATTCTGCGCTTCATTGTATCAGAGAGGGAACCCATGACCTCATGCGATGAAATAATCTCTTGACCATTTGCATTAAAGACCTTTATATCCAGCCCCAGCATCATTGCCCAGTGTATCGATTCTGACAATGCCTTTGTATCCCATTTGCCGTCCGAGTAGCTGCCTTCCACCGAGGCCAGTATCCAGTAAAACTGGTCTTCTTTTACGCCGTTCACATAATTATCAAAATCTTTTATTATGAGCCACTCAAAGATAAAGTTTGAAAGGACTGCTGCAAGGATTACGACTATAAATGCAAGGAATATTTTTGTCTTCATTAATCTGGAATACCTATGAATTTATAGCCCGTGCCGTATACCGTTTTTATAAACACAGGCTTCTGGGGATTGTCCTCTATTTTGTGCCGAATATTCTTTATGTGGGCGTCGATAACCCTGTCATACCCTTCAAAATCGTATCCCTGAACAGCATTGACAATCTGCAGTCGTGTAAAAACCATTTGAGGTTTTTCAGCAAGGCATAGAAGTATCCTGAATTCGGTTGAGGTCAGAGGTATGATTTCCCTGTTTTTCCTGACCTCCATGGAAGGTGCATCTATCACCAGAAGGCTGTTGTTAAAGGACAGGACTTTTTTACCATTTTTCTTTGTTCTCCTTAGATGTGCCTTGACCCTTGCCACGAGCTCTCTCGGGCTGAAGGGCTTTATAACATAATCATCAGCGCCGGTTCCAAGCCCTTTAATCCTGTCGTCCTCAGCACTTTTGGCAGTCAGCATAATTATCGGGATATCAGAGAACTCCCTGATGGAACTGCATATGGTCTCTCCGTCTATATCAGGGAGCATTAAATCAAGGATTATGAGGTCAAAATTTTTTTTGATTTGGTGAAGCGCTGTCTTTCCTGTATCAGCAATTGTGACATTAAAGCCGTCCCTCTCAAGATATGACCTCACAATATCGGCAATCTTTTTTTCGTCTTCAACTATAAGGATTTTCTCATCGTTCATTAATTTATTCATTGGCCGGTATCCTTACACCCCTTAAAAATTCCGCACTTATCTCCGGCATTAGTGGATTTATATACATGCCGGAGCCGAGCTCAAAGCCTGATGCCATTGCCACCCTCGGTACTATGCCGATATACCAGTGTATAAATTCGGAGTCGGTATTGCCCGGTTTCCCCGATCTTATGACATAATTAAAATCAGGATGCTCCAGCCCGTAATATAACTTGGCCATTGTTGATTTTAAATTTATTGAAAGGTCCCATATTTCTTCCGACCTCAGGTCTGAGAAGGAGCCTGAATGCCTCTTTGGAAATATCCATATGTGAAACGGCGAAAGCGCAGCGTATGGAATGAATGATACGAAATGCTCCGTGTTTGACAAAATTCTTGCGCCATCAGTGATCTCGTCGTTAATTGTCTTGCACAGCAGGCATTCCCCTGTATCGTCAAAGAATCTCATGGCATTCTCAATCCTGCTTCTTATCTGGAGAGGTATCACAGGAATCCCTGCTATCTGCGAATGGGGATGTTCTATGGTAGTGCCTGATGCAGGGCCGTTGTTTTTAAATATAATCACATGCTCTATTCTCGGGTCTTTATATATTTCGATGAATCTGTCTTTGTATGTCTGTATAACCTCTTTTAACTGCTCAACAGGCATGGTCGCTGTTGTAAGGTTATGAACAGGCGTTTCTATGATGACCTCATGAGTCCCAACTCCATTGACACTCTTTTTTAATCCGGTATTTGTCCTGCGGCGCTCCCCTTCTTTTGAAAGCACCGCAAATTTATTCGGCACAACCCTTATCTTCCATCCTTTCTCATCGCGGATTCTGTATTGTTCATCAGGCGTCTTGGATTCATTTCCCGGGCAGAAAGGGCATGTCTCAACAAACTCGGGAAGTCTTTTCTTCTCCCGAGCACTTATAAAGTCTTCAGGCCTTTTACCCTTTTCTCTTGCTATGATAACCCACTCCCGCGTTATCAGATTCAATCTTAGCTCAGGCATATTTCACCCCCTATCTCTTATCTAATATTATCACATTTCAGTTTTGAGCATCCCTCTGACTGCTTTTAGCGCTTCTTCTTTCGATGCTACCCTGCCTTCCAAGACTAAATCCTCTACAGCAGCGAGTATCTTTTTAAATAAAGGAGAGGGTTTTAAATTAAATTCTTTTATTAAATCATTTCCCGTAATTATTGGAAGGATGTCCATTTTCGTCTTGAACTTTTCGTTATAAAATATAATGATCTCATGGCAAAAAGATGTGATAGGGGGTTCTTTGGCTATGCTTAGTATCGCCAATGGATATATATGATCCTTAAACTCTTTTAAAAGACTTATGGATGCTGTATTGTCAGGACTGCCTGTGCCCTTTTTATACAAATCTGCAATTCGGTTCCGATTTGACGACATCCCATGAATAAATTCTACTTCTTTTTTTGACATCCGCAATCGCATGGCTGACTGCCTGGCTGTATCGGAATCAGGGAAAAGGGTGGATAACTTTAAGCATATCTTCCTATAATCGGTTTCAAAGTACTTGAAGATAGGCGCAGAATAATCTAAGAAATAAAGTGATGGATTATTTAAGATTTTTTCAACAGTTTTGTATAATTCAAGGCTGCACTCTTTAAGTTCTATGAAAAGGAAAGACAAAATACCAGCATCCTTCATGTTTTTTATTGTTTTATAAGAATCGTCAAGCCTGATAATATGTCTCAGTTCTTCTGTAATTCTTTCCACAGCAACAGCGGTTATTAATGGTGAAAGCCTTCCGGCTGCATTTAGGGTTTCTTTTTCTACGGAAAAATTGAGCGTTGCAGCGAAACGATAAATACGGAGAATCCTTAGAGGATCTTTTATGAGATTCTCTTCTGATACCATTTTGATAATTCCATTGAATAAATCGTTTTTGCCATTATATGGATCTATCAAATGCTGAAGGCTAAAGGCTGAAGGCTGAAAGTTTGTTAAAGGAATCGCCATTGCATTAATGGTTATATCACGCTCTGAGAGGTCAGAGAGAATGGAATCCCCTCGCATGACTGAAATGTCCAGAAATTCTCCATTTTTTACAACCCTCGCAGTGCCGAATTCCTTATCAAGGAGGACAAAGGAACCGTTGATTTCCTTTGCAAACCTTTCGGCAATATTCAGGGCCTCTCCAATTATCGCTATATCTATGTCTTTAAGTTCTTTACTTAAAAGAATGTCCCTGACAGCACCGCCGACAATGAATGCTTTATCAGCGATACCTTCTTTTTTGGCAAAATCCCTGAATATCTCTAAAAGTGGCTGCATATCGCCTCTGCCGATGCCTCTGAACCCCTTTGTATTAATGCCCGCATGGTAAGATTTATTTTACTTGAGTTTTTTTATATTGACAAACAGTTTTTTGTAATGCTATCCTTCCCTCAGAATATTAGAGCCACGAAGGCCTAACCGGCGACCAGCAGGTCCCCATCAGGTTAAGAAAAGCCTTTGTGGCTTTTTTATTTTTTAAAGTGGAGGCATTTGAACATGAAGCTTAAGATTAAGGATTTAAGATCTAAGTTCTTACTTGTCTTTTCACTATTCACTGTTGTCTTTTCACTATCCGCTGTCTCTTATGCTGCCCATCCCCTTATCACTGACGACACAGGCACTCAGGGGAAGGGAAAATTTCAACTTGAGGTAAACGGAGAGTATGGAAGGGAAGACGAGAATGGTGTTGTAAAAAGCACCACCAAAATGTCAACGGTTCTTACTTATGGGGCTATAGACAATCTGGATATAGTTCTCGGTATACCTTATCAGTACATAAGGACAAAGACCGCAGCTACGGATACAGACCCCGAGTCAACAACATTGGAGGACGGCATATCCGATATGACAATTGAAGCCAAGTGGCGATTTTTTGAAAAAGAAGGTTTTAGTTTTGCATTAAAGCCGGGCATTATTTTACCAACAGGCGACCGTAAAAGAGGACTTGGAACAGGACGGACTGCATACAGCATGTTTTTCGTTACAAAACCGGAGACCGATTTTACGGTACTGGCAGGCATTACATTGAGATTTTAATTTAGGAGGATTCCATGCATATTCCTGACGGATATTTGAGTCCTCAAACATATTTGCCATTGTATGGCGCATCTTTTGTTTTCTGGACGATCGCTCTTAGGAAGTTTAAAACTGATTTATCTGTAAAGCATGTCCCATACCTTGCAATGGCAGCAGCCTTTTCTTTCCTGATTCAAATGTTTAATATCCCGATTCCAGGAGGTACGACAGGCCATGCTGTCGGAGCAGGCATTGTCGCTATTTTGCTTGGCCCCTGGACTGCAGTGATAGCAGTATCTGTGGTTTTGATAATTCAGGCTATTGTGTTCGGCGATGGAGGGATAACAGCCATCGGAGCAAACTGCTTTAATATGGCTGTTGTGATGCCCTTTGTATCTTACTGGGTGTTTAAGCTTGTGAAAGGAGAGGCTGTGGCCGGAGCAAGGCTTTACACTGCTGCCTTTCTTTCAGGTTATACCGGCCTTTCCATAAGCGCGGTTGTTACGGCTGTCGAGTTCGGCATTCAGCCTTTGATTGCCATGTCTCCTGACGGCAGACCTTTATATGCTCCGTATCCCCTTGAGATAGCTGTGCCTGCAATGGCATTGGAACATCTGCTGTTGTTCGGCATAGTCGAAGGTGTAGTAACAATATTGCTCCTTAAATACTTTATTAAACATGAACCCGATTTGATTTATGCAGTAAAGGAGAACTAAGATGACACGCTTTCAAAAAAAACTATGGATAGGTCTTATTATAATGGCTTTATTATCCCCGATTGGTATTCTCCTTCCAGAAAAATTCAATGCCGGAGATGCATGGGGAGAATGGGGCGCCGATACCCTCGAAAAACTTCTTGGCTATGTGCCGGAGGGATTGAAGAGACTGGCTGATATATGGAAGGCACCGATAGCCGATTACAATTTAGGAGGAGAGAACGCTCCAGTTAGTGTTCAGGTTGCCGCCTATATTATTTCCGGGATTTTGGGCATAGCAATCATTGGATTTGTGATTTATATAATTTCGAGGCTTCTGATAAAGAAAGGTTAAGATGTCTTTTATCGACAATGGCATAAGTCATTTAGGAAAGGTTATCAGGACAGGTTATATCCAGTGGGAGCTTGCATCAAAGGATGGTTTTTTCCAGAGACTTGATGCACGCATAAAAGTTCTTTTTTTGGTCTTCTTTATCATTATTGTAAGTCTGAAAAGAGAGATAGTGCCTGAAATCGGTATTGCATTTTTTATTTTTGTTTTGGCCGTACTATCGCGGCTGAATCTTTTCAGCTTTTATAAAAAGGTCCTTTCCCTCGGATTTATCTTCGGCTTTCTCATTGCCCTGCCTGCTGCTTTTAATGTGATTACAAAGGGAGAAATTATTTTGCCTCTGCTACACCTTTCAAAATCTTATGATTTCTGGATTTACCATGTGCCACAAACAATAGGCATTACAAGAGAAGGGATTTCGGGTGTTATCATGCTCACACTCAGGGTTGTTAATTCCATTTCCCTTTCTTTTCTGATTCTATATACAACTTCATTTTCTGATATTATCAGGGCATTTAGGATATTAAAGGTTCCGGATGCTGTTTTGATGATTATAACCCTCACTTACAAGTACATCTTTATCTTTGCAAAAACAGTGGAGGATATGCATCTTGCAAAGAAAAGCAGAATGACCGGTGGAATAAGCAACACCGAGGCAAGGAGATGGATTGCAGGAAGGATTGCATTTATGTTCAAAAAGACGCAGCAGAGGTGCGAAGAGGTTTTTAAGGCTATGCTCGGAAGAGGTTTTTCTGATACCATTAAACTGTACGGCTTTAGAAAGATGAACAATCTGGATCGGGCTGCAGGGTTTTCCCTGTTTTTTGTAGGAGTGTTGTTTTTATGTATTTAACGGGCATGCATACGGTAAAAAGCTTTACGCATGCCTGTTCTTGAGGATAGGAGATGGAAGATATCATAAAGATTGAAAATGTGAGCTATAACTATTACGGCAAAATTCCCGCCCTTGTGGATGTAAGTCTCGAAATAAAAGAGGGTGAGAAGTTTGCTGTAATAGGCGCAAACGGGAGCGGAAAGTCGACCCTCTTGCAGATAATAAGCGCTTTGATATATCCATCAGGTGGCAATGTATTTTTCAGAGGGAATGAGGTGTCGGAAAGGACATTAAAGGATTCAGTTTTTCTAAGATTTTTTCGTGAAAAGGTTGGGTATGTTTTTCAGGACTCCGATGTTCAGTTGTTTTGTCCGACGGTTGTGGATGAGTTGCTCTACGGTCCGATGCAGTTGGGCATCAATGAAAATGAGGCTATGGACAGGGCATTTGAAGTAATGCAGATGCTTAACATAGAAAATCTTAAAGACAGGCCGTCGTATATGCTCTCCGGCGGCGAAAAAAAGAGGGTTGCCATTGGTTCTGTATTAACCATGAATCCAGAGGTACTACTTTTTGACGAGCCCACAAACGGTCTTGATCCAAGAACCCAGTGCTTTCTTGTAGAACTCCTTTTCGAACTGAATGAGGCAGGAAAGACTATTGTGATTGCTACACACGATTTATCATTGGTGGATGAGCTTCATTGCAGGGTGGCAGTTCTTTCAGAAGACCATAGGATTGAAAAAATCGGCAATCCTGATAATATCCTGAGCGACGGTGAACTATTGCTCAGGGTAAATTTGATACATGAGCACATGCATTGTCATGGAGACACGGCGCATAGGCATTTGCATTCGCACTATTTTTTCCATAAACACTGATAGGAAATTTGTTATAAGAAGGAGTATTTATGAATGAACTTGAAAAACTGAAGAGGTTGCTTCATCACTGGATGGAGCATAACAATGAACATGCAGAGATTTACAGGGATTGGGCTGAAAAGGCATCGTCCATCGGGAATGAAGAATTGTCAAAGATACTCGGCAATCTTTATCATGAGACAAAGAAACTGAATGGGCTTTTTGAAGAGGCTATAAAGACAATCCAACTTGAAAAATCATAAAGGCATATGCTATAAAGTCAGCAATTTTGAGACATGAAAATTCTTGAGAGGAGGTGGTTAAAGTAAGTACAAAACACTAATCACTAAAAACATTATTTGGCTGGATGTTAGGGAAGAGGAGTGCCACTGTAAGAAGTGAATTCTCCCGCTGCCCCGCAGCCGTAAAGGGAACGAAAGCCCGAAAAAAAGCCACTGTCATGGGTAATATCATGATGGGAAGGCGGGTGAGTAGAAAGGATTACCTGAAGGCATGAAGCAATAAGGTAATGGATGCCCTAAGCCGGAAGACCTATTCAGACCAAACATCTAACGAAACTCAAACCAAAAATTTCCCGAGGGAGGAAGAAATGAAATCATCATTGTCTTTTCTTGCACGCATGGCGTGCAACCTGTCAGTTTTTGTATCGCTCACCATAATTTTATGTGCCACATCTTTGTTTGCAGAAGAAAGATCCGCTTCATTGGAAGAAATCGTAGTAACCGCAACAAAGGTTGAAGAACCAAAAAAGGATGTTCCCGCCTCTGTTCAGATAATCACTCAGGAAGATATTAAAAACTCCACCGCCAAGGATGCCGGAGATTTAATCGCAGAAGCAGGCATTGGTCATGTCCATAAATATCCGGGGGCGTCAACAGGTAGAATTGCTATTAGAGGATTGGCCGGTGATGCCCATGATGACCCATTCAAAAATAAGATACTTATTTTAGTGAATGGCAGTTTTGCCGGCACATCAAATCTGGCATTGATTCTGGTTGATGACATTGAAAGGATTGAGATACTAAAGGGCCCTGCCTCGGTTTTGTACGGTACTCAGGCAATGGGAGGAGTTATAAATATAATAACAAAGCAAGGCAGAGAGGGAATTCACGGCTCAATTGGTGGTGAGATAGGTTCGTGGAGTTACTGGAATACAAAGGCTGAGTTAAGTGGTAAAAAGGACAGATTTGACTTTTATCTCTTAGCAGGCAGATCTGCAAAGGGAGATTATAAGGCAAAGGTCAAAGATAAAAACGGCAATGACTATGGTAAAAATACAGCTTATGATGATGAGACTGCATCTATTCGTCTGGGTTATAAGCCTTTTGATAATCATCATATATCAATTGGCTTTCAACACTGGAAGGGATGGGATATAGGCAGTCCAAATGCCAGTTACAGTCCAGATTATGATGACAAAATGGACAAAGAGAGAAACAGTTTTGATATTGGATACAAGTGGACAGACTTTAATGCAAAATATTATTTTGTAAAGAACAAGAGTGAGTACCATACAGTAACATCAGGCGTTATTACCAATACAACCACTTCAGAAAAGGATTCACAGGGAATAAATCTCCAGAAATCATTTCCTATAGGGGACCACAGAATAATCATCGGCGGTCAGTGGGACAGGATAGAGGTTGAAAGCTCAAGGACTGCAGGCTCCCCATATAATCCTAATTCTCAATATGATACCTACGGCTTATTTACAGAAGGTAGATTGAGCCTCTTAGATAAAAAACTTCTTTTAAGTGCCGGCCTCCGTTATGACTACTTTGAAAATAGAATACTTGCAACCGCAGGCATACCAAGTGTAAAGCCAAGAAAGGAAGACCTTGATCATGTATCTGTAAGAGGCGGCCTCGTTTATAAACTTACAGATGCAATAAGTCTTAAAGGCAACATCGGCACCGCCTTCCGCGCACCGGCGCCTGATGAACTTGCTACAGATTATGTATCTTCATGGGGGACGCGATACATTGGAAATCCAAACTTGAAACCTGAAAAGAGCACATCCTACGACGCAGGAGTTGAGTATTCAAAAGACTTATTAAAAGGTGGTTTAACATTTTTTCATACAGACTTTAAAGACAAAATATTGAGTTATTACGATACATCCCTCTCTGCCCAGACATTCAAGAATGTGGATGGCGCAACACTTCAGGGCATTGAAGCAAATCTCTCTTATGATATTGGATTGGCTTCGGGCCTTGATTTATCCATTGAGCCCTTTACAAATATCACCTATCACACAAGGTATTCAAGCAAGGACAACCTTGAAATAAGTAAATCTGGAAAGACCTTGCTTTACATTCCAAAGTGGACAGGCGCCTTTGGAATCAGAACAGGGAAGGAAAAATGGGATTTGAGGCTTATCGCAAATTACACGGGTGATGAAAAGGTGCAGGATTGGGCGCCGCCATCAAACGGGAAAAATATTGTGAAGAAGAGTGACTTTACGGTGATGAATATCAAGGGTTCCTATAAACCAGTAAAGAATCTTGAAATCACCGCATCCATAGAAAACCTTTTTGACAGGGCATATGAGTATGTTCTCGGTTATCCGATGCCTGCAAGGACGTTTGTTGCTGGTGTGAAGTGGGTATTTTAAGCGTGTAATTTGAAATTAAACGGAGGACAAACATGAGAAGATTTCTTTGGGTTTTAATTTTTTTGTTGATTCCATCAGTTGTCATGGCAGGGGAAATCCCCCTGCCACAAGACCTTAATGCAAAGGCATCTGTTATCAAGTCAGAAAAGGACGGCCTATGGCAAAAGAGCCTGGTTGTACAATTTTATGAAAAAGGGGGATTTCACAAGGGGGACAATGTCCCCTTTGTGTCCCAAAGAAGGCGTGTCCTTTCCACAAACGACGGCTTTGTTGATGCAATGGCTGTTGTGAACCATTCAGCCCATCCAGAATTGTGGAAGAATGTCTGTCAGGAAATGAAGACGAAGCATGAGGTTGGAGGAAAGGTCTATTCAAGAAAGATTAAGGAAAGAATTGCTGAAAGGCTCGGAGTTAGAAATGAAGACATTGCACAAATGTCAACTGCTGCTGATATGGATAATCTCGCAGTAGTGACTAAGACTTTTAAGCCATTCGTAGTTACAGTGCTGGTAACAGCAGGCGCAAAGACAAATGCCCTGCGGACAGGTCTTGATGAAGGGACTCACATTGAGGGCGAGGAGCCAAAAGGAACGGTGAATATTTTAATCCTCACCAATGCAAGGCTTACAGACGGCGCTACTGCTCGGGCAATAGTTACTGCCACAGAGGCAAAGACAGCAGCCTTTGAAGACTTGAAAGTCCCGAGTAGTTACACAAAAAATGTTCAAGCAACAGGGACAGGAACAGACAGCATTATTGTTGTATCAGGCACAACAGGGCCAAGAGTTACATACACAGGAGGACACAGCAGGATTGGAGAGTTGATAGGAAAGGCTGTTTATGAAGCGGTGGTTGAGGCATTAGGGAAGCAGAATGGGTTTAAGAAATAAAATGTTTTAAGGTCATGGTTTGGAGAGATAACATTAAGGTTTTAGTTTTAAGGACAAAGGCTTTTCCATTGTTGGTTTCAATGCTATTGCACTTGACTGTTCTGCTTGTCTTTGCCATTGCAAAACATGAAAGAGAGAGGATTTTTAGTGTGGAATTGATGGCTCAGGAAGTAAACGGGCATGTTGTTTTGAAAGCAAAGCCTGAAAGAAAAATGCCTGTTACCGGTAGCAAGGCAATAAAGGCAGGGAACTTGGAACAGCAACCTGCAGCAGTTATTGACAGTCACGAAGGGGTTGTGCGTCAGGCAGATGAGGTAAGGAAAAGAGATGATGTTGTATTGCAATCTATCCCTACCCCTCACCCTATCCCTCTCCCGCAAGGGGAGAGGGAACTTAAAAATTCCCCTCCCTTGACGGGAGGGGATAAAGGGGAGGGTGGCAGATTGATTGCCATTTCGGCAA
>JAJYXI010000052.1 GCA_021791055.1 Nitrospirota bacterium
TATTTTTTCAGCTTTCTCCACAACGATACCCGATCGATACCGAGTATCTGCGCTGCCAGTGTCTTGTTGCCGCCGACCTCGTTTAACACCCATTGGATGTAGGCCATCTCCTGCTCTTCGAGGGAGGGGATTTTGCCCTCTTTTTTTCTGAATGTCTTTATGCTCAACTCCCGGAGGTCTTCAGGGAGGTGGGCAAGCTCTATGATATTGCCGGTGGCGAGCGCAACTCCCCTTTCTATGATATTCTCAAGCTCCCTCACATTTCCGGGAAAATCGTAGTTCATCAATATGGCAATCACATCATGGGATATCTCCGTAACATCCTTTTTCATAATGGCTGCATATTTTTTCAGAAAGTAGTAGCTCAAAAGCGGTATGTCATCCTTCCTTTCAGAGAGGGGTGGAATGTAAAGGGAAACCACATTCAGTCTGAAATAAAGGTCCTGCCTGAATTGTCCGCCCTTTATGGCATCCTGAATATCCCTGTTGGTTGCAGCTATGAGCCGTACATCCACCTTTATCGGCTCTGTTGCTCCAAGCCTCAGGACCTCCCTCTCTTGAATTACCCTCAATAACTTTACCTGCATGGATGGAGGCATCTCTGTTATCTCGTCTAAAAACAGCGTTCCGCCGGATGCCATTTCTATCAATCCCTTTTTCATGGTGGTTGCGCCGGTGAACGCCCCTTTTTCATGGCCGAATAGTTCATTGCCGAGGAGCTCTTCTGTGAATGCACCGCAGTTTATCGCAAAGAAAGGCCCTTCCGGCCGTTTGCTGCCCAAGTGTATATACCTTGCAAAAAGCTCCTTGCCTGTGCCGCTCTCACCGCTTATGAGGACATTGCAGTCTGTTGGCGCAATCTGCTTTGCCGTGTCCATGAGCCTTTGCATATTGGCATCCTGGGTTATAATTTTTACCTTTCCCTGATATTTTTCTATCTGCTCCCTCAACTGTGCGTTTTCCTTTTTGAGTCTTACCTTCTCGATTGCCTCTTTTACGACCTTTCTTACCTCATCCAGTTTGAAGGGCTTTGCGATGTAGTAGAATGCACCATGTTTCATTGCGTTTACTGCCGACTCCAGCGTTGCATATCCAGTTATCATTATTACCTCTGTGTCGGGATAGAGGTCATGGCATCTCCTGAGTATCTGCATGCCATCCACCTTTTCCATCCTTAAATCGGTAAGCACAATATCAAATTGCTGTTCATCGAGCAGTTTGAGGGCATTTTGTCCGCTCTGAGTTCCTGCGACATCATAGCCTTCTTTTTTCATCACATGCTCAAGATTTTTGAGGGCAATTTTTTCGTCATCGACAATTAATATTTTTGTGTTATTCTGCATCTTAATTACTCCTTTATAGGCAATCTTATTAAAAATGTCGTTCCCTTTCCTACTTTGCTGTCCACAGCAATGCAGCCGTCATGCTCCTCTATGATTTCATGGACAACGAACAATCCCAGTCCCGAGCCTTTACCCACATCCTTTGTGGTAAAAAACGGGTCAAATACCTTTGACAATAGCTCTTGTGATATCCCTGTTCCTGTGTCCTTTATCTCGATATCCACGGTATCCTCTTCGAGAGTGCATTTGCCCCGGTATTTCAGATAATTATATATCTCTGTTTCAGCCTCTATCTTGTCAATAGCCCTGCGTTTTTGCGCCTTTATAAACACGCCCCCTTCATCGGCAATCGATTCTATTGCGTTTTTTATCAGGTTCAAAAATGCCTGCTGAATTCTCTGTTTATCTGCAAAGATGACTATATCATCAGGTATATCAAGGTTTATCCCTACTTTTGTCGGAACCTGACCCTTTACAAACCTGATGGTCTCTTCAAAGAGCGTTTTTAAAGGAATCCTTTCTTTTTTGAATTCCTTATCCCGCGAGAATTCCAGTAGTGAACGTACAATATTTCTCGCCCTGTCTGTCTGTCCATCGATCTGTGATAGGAGTTCTTTTTTATATTTAATATCAGCTTCTGCGAGTTCTTCCACGAGTATCTGACATGAAGAAGATATGTTTGACAAGGGGTTGTTCAGTTCATGAGCAACGCCTGAAAGGAGCGTTCCGAGAGATGCAAGTTTTTCTGACTGTATGAGGTGTCTCTGCCTTAATTCCAACTCCTTAAGCATCTTGTTAAAGGCATTGGTGAGGGAGACGATCTCCCTATCTTTTGAATCGATATGTATCTTTTCAAACCTGCCGTCCGCAATTACTTCCATGCTGTTTTCCAGCATCTTGAGCGGTTTTACAACCATTCTCGACAGAGCCTGACCAATGGCGATACCTAAGAGGGAGAGTGTGATGATTGAAAATATGAGAATGCTCTGGGAATTGTACAGCATTACCTGAAGATTTCTGCGTTCGGTTTTTGATATGTCCTCGGCTATTGTTATTATGTCTTTGCCGGTTTTTCTTATTTTACCCTCCATGATTGTTTTTTGAATGTTGTGCCTTCTGTTCAAGCCGGCATTTTCTTCCATGAGTTCTTTATATATTTTAAGGCCGTTTTTAAGGGATGATATTTGCCGGGGATCGGCAATTGTTTCGAACCCTTTGATGTTTTTCTCGAGCAGTTCCTGAGCCTTTTTCACATACTCTATATTCTCATAATAATCCGACTCTTGATTATAAAGGAAATAATTCTTCTCAAACCTTCTTATTTCCAGCGTTGTATCGAAGAATTCCGATATGGCCTCTCCGAACATGATCTTCTTTTCCATGAACCTGAGTTCCATGAATGTGAATATGGACAGGCCGACAATTATGACCAGTATGGCGTAATAACCGAATGTAATCTTCTGTCTTATACTCGGCTGGTATTTGAACATAATTTTATTGTAGCAGGCTCATATTGCAAAAAGCAACATTGTGTAATCTGGATGCAACAGTAGAAAGACTTATTTCAAGACCGCAAGGTCTATGGCCTCATTTATGTTGTCCACGGGATGGATGTTTATATCTTCTCTGGCGGCATCCTGCAATTCCTCTAAATCAATCCTGTTTTTTGCCGGTATGATGACTGTTTTTACTTGTGCGCGTTTGGCAGCAAGTATCTTCTCTTTAATCCCTCCAACAGGAAGTATTCTTCCGGTAAGGGTTATTTCACCTGTCATGGCAACGCTCCTTATGGCAGGCTGCCCTGTAAGGAGCGAAATAAGCGCCGTTACAATGGCAAGGCCTGCTGAAGGCCCGTCCTTCTGTATTGCACCCGAAGGTATATGGATATGAATATCATGGTGTTCAAAAAAATCTTCAGGTATGCCTAACGAGCCGGCATTGCTCCTGATGTAGCTTAAGGCCGCCTGTGCGGATTCCCTCATTACATCGCCGAGGGAGCCGGTGAGTATTAATCCCTTTTTGCCCTTCATCTTAACAGCCTCGACAAAGATAATATCTCCGCCGGCTTCGGTCAATACAAGACTGGTTGTAACTCCGACCCTGTCCTCCTCTTCTATCACCTCGAAGTGGTATTTCCTGCGGCCGAGGTAGTGTTCCGCCATTTCAGGAGTTATTTTAATCGACTCAAATTTCCTTTTATTCTGTACCAGTTCCCTGGCTATTTTGCGGCAGATGGTGGCGATTTTTCTTTCCAGGTTTCTTATGCCTGCCTCATGGGTATATTCCCGAATTATTTTATATACCGCTTCATCGGTGAATACAGGCGGATGTTCGTATAATCCCTTTTCCCCTACCTGCTTTGGAATCAGAAATTGCATGGCTATATGGGCTTTTTCTTCCTGTGTGTATCCTGAGAATTCGATGACCTCCATGCGGTCCCTGAGGGGAGACGGTATATCATGAGCTACATTTGCCGTGACGATAAACATGACGCTCGAAAGATCAAAGGGTATATCCAGATAATGGTCAACAAAGCTGTGGTTTTGTTCGGGATCCAGCACCTCCAGCAGTGCCGATGAAGGGTCTCCCTTAAAATCCTGACCTATCTTGTCGAGTTCATCCAGCATTATTACAGGATTGGCTGATTCGACCCTTCGTATCTCTTCTATAATCCTTCCGGGTTTTGCGCCTACATATGTCCGCCTGTGTCCTCGTATTTCAGCCTCGTCCTTCATGCCTCCGAGGGAAATCCTTACAAATTTCCTCCCCAGCGCCGTTGCTATGGCCCTGCCCACGGAGGTCTTTCCTGTGCCCGGAGGCCCTGCGAAGCACAAAACAGAACCCCTGGCGCTCCTTGTTTGCAGCTTTTTCTCCAGCGCATTTCTCACGGTGGAGCGCACCTCATCGAGCTTGAAGGGTTTTGAAATATAATGGAAGGCGCCTTTTTGCATGGCCTCAACAGCAGATGGCACCGTGGCATATCCGGTTATCATAATAACTTTGGTGTCAGGATGTCTTGTCCTTATTTTTTCCAGTATCTCCATACCGTCCATGCCCGGCATTTTAAGGTCTGTAATTACCACATCGAATTCCGAGGCCTCCAGTTCCTTTGATGCCTCTTCACCGTCTGAAGCAATTGCCACTGCATAATTCTCTTTTGTAAGTATGTGTGTCAGATTTTTCCTTGCAATCTCTTCATCGTCAACAACCAGTATTTGCGGCTTTCTGGCTGCCCTTAAAACCTTTACAGCCAAATGTTCAAGAATCCTCTCCTTTATTTTATGAAGGCCGTAATGCTCCTGATTCATTATTTTTTCTGCACGGCTGATGTCGAGAATGTCTTCTGTCTTTTTATTCCATGGCATACTTACAAGATAGTCGATATAGGTTATGCCGATGGTGTATTCGGCAGATGAGGGGCTTATCCGGGACAGTGTTTCCAGTTCCTGCCCTGCGATCCTTTTGATATCAGGAGGCATGCCTGCAGCATCGATCATTCTGCGGAGTTCTTCTATTTTCGCTGTCTGTTCTGTTTCTTCTGATTTTTTGAAAAATTTCATTCTTTAATTTAACACAAAATTAGCCCTCCTCACAGCATGTTTGCTGTAGACTGTTAGGCCGAATTTATAATTGTTGTAATTTGCAACACGAGTAATTTATCTGCATCACTCCGGCATCTTCCCAAGACACTAAGGTTTTCGAGAGTATTTGAATTATCCCGTTGCATATTGAAACGAACTGTGTTTTTCTTGTATTGCTGGCAGTCAAAAATAATGCTGGTATCTCAATTGGTTAGCAATTATTCCGCTTCTGGCATGAACATTGATATTAATGAAATTAAAGAAATGAAATTCCAAAAGGAAGGAGATGACGGACATGAAGAAGTTGCTTAAGAAATTCGAGACTGCAATGATGGCAGTTGCATTCGCAGAAGAAGGGGAGTTCGAGACAGCCAGGCAGTTGATGAGGGAAGAGGAAAGGGAAACTAAAAGGCCTACCACTTACAAGAGGCCGACAGACAGAAAAGTGTTAAGGGCCGAGTAAGGGATTGTTGCTGAGGTGGTAACAGGCGTGCGCAAGCTGAAAAAGACAATGAGCAAAATAGAAAGATTAATGTCAGCAGTCTCCTTTGCAGAGGAAGGCGAATTCAATACTGCAAGGGAGATGTTGAAGGAGGAAAGAAGGGTGCTGCTGGCTGTGAAAAGGGAGCAGATGGATAAGAGGACATTCAGGTATGCCATAAATGCCTGCAAAAGGATCGGGGCGCATCTGGACATCCTCTATATATCACCTGTGGAAGCCATGGACCCTGTTCTTGAGGAATGCCTGTCCGAGATTGAGAAGGAAGGCATCAACTACAGATTGATGCATAAGAGCGGATGCATAAAACAGGAAATAATCGACTACACGAATTCGAAAAAGGGAGTGCTCTTTGCCGTTACCGAGTCTTCAGACAATCTGAATGTTGACTGCAAAGGTAAGGATAAAAAGCTTTCGGAGGCATGGCAGAATCTCAAGTGCCCGCTTGTGGTGGTTGCGGACGGAGTTTAGTAATGAATTTTAAAAACAGATGTCGTTGGACATCTTAACAAAAAATCGGGGTCCCAAAAAAATCGCAAGATTTTTTGGGGCGAGAGTTAGGAGGAAATAAAATGGGGAGTGGTTATGGAAAGAAAAAGCCCGTCGGAAAGATGGCAATTATGGGGATTGTTTCAATAGCGCTTTATGCGGCTATGCTATTGAATCAGGACATTATTAACGACTATCTTGGCAGGGGCGGATTATATGCGGTACTGCCTATAGCTATAGCATTCATCTTCTCTTTTGTCCACGGCTCTTTTACAGGCGATTTCTGGACAGTTATGGGGGTAGAGGCTGCTAAGAAAAAGAAGGAGGTAAAATAAGATGCACGATATTGTTAATGCAGCGGCTAATTTTATCAATCTTGATATAGTGAATATCACTTACCTGTTTCTGGTAGGATTTGTGGGCGGACTTGTAAGCGGATTTATCGGCTCAGGCGGCGCCTTTGTTCTCACACCCGGCATGATGAGCCTGGGTGTGCCGGGCCTTGTGGCAGTTGCAAGCAACATGTGCCACAAGTTTCCAAAGGCCCTTGTTGGTGCGCTTAAACGCGCCAAATACGGACAGGTTGATGTAAAACTCGGCATAGTCCTCGGCATTTCTGCAGAGGCAGGTGTTTTGTATGGCGCTCATATTCAGGAGAGCATAAAGAAGACATTCGGTGATGCGGGCTCCAATCTGTATGTCAGCGTTGCCTTTGTTGCAATCCTTGGAATCGTTGGAACATTTGTATTGAGGGATGCATGGAAGACTTACAAATCAGGAAGCACACATGAAGAGGAGAAGGTTACAAAGATTGCAAAGTGGGTGCAGTCCATTAACATCCCGGGTACAATGGTATATTTCAAGAGCCTTAATGCGAGGATTTCGGTGCTCTTCACCATTCCCCTCGGTTTTGCCACAGGCATGCTTGCAGCAACAATCGCAGTGGGCGGGTTCATCGGTGTGCCTGCAATGATCTATGTTTTAGGCGCGCCAAGCCTTATGGCATCCGCAACAGAGTTGGTTATTGCCTTTGTCATGGGATTGGGAGGCTCATTCAAATATGCAATGAGTGGGCTCGTTGATATAAGGCTTGCCATGGTCATTCTCGGCGGCTCTCTCTTCGGCATACAGCTTGGCGCTATCGGAACAACATATGTAAAGCCATTCATGATTAAGGTGGTAATGGGCGTTATAATGGTAACAGTTCTCTTCAGCCGTGCATTGATGGTACCTGTTTATATGTCTCAGCTCGGACTAATCGGACAATTGGGTGATACCACTGTAAAGGCATTGAAGAGCACAAGCTTTGCCATAATGATATTCGCCCTGGCATTGGGAGCATTCATCGTCCTCAAGGCAATGTGGCAGGGACGCCAAGCGGAAAAAATGGCTGCACAGAAAGCCGTAAGTCATGGTAAAGTATAACCATGGGCCAATATAGTTATGAAAAGGGTTAACAATAGGAAGGTGAAAAAAATGTTAGTGGCAATTGACGGCTCTGAATCCAGCATGCATGCATTAAAGGAGTCTTTCAAACTTGCCAGAAATGAAAAAAGCTGGATAACTGTTGTTTCTGTTGTGCCTGAGTATAAAGGCGACCTCGATCTGGTAGCGGTTGGAAATGTTATGGCTTCCATGAGGAAACCCTGTGAAGATGCCCTTCATAAGGCTGAAGAACTTGCAAAGGCAGAAGGCGCCCTTATTAAGACGGTCTGCGAGGAAGGCGAGCCTCACGAAAGGATTATCGACCTTGCAGAAGCTGAAAACTGCGAGTTGATAGTGATGGGAAGAAGGGGCTTGTCGCGACTTGAAAGGGCGCTTGTGGGCAGCGTTACTGCGAGGGTCATAGGACACAGCCATATAGATGTCCTTGTTGTGCCGAGCACTACGGAAATAGGTTGGAAGAAGATACTCCTTGCAACCGACGGTTCTAAGTACAGCAAGGCTGCTGCTGAAAGGGTAATAGATTTTGCCGGAGAATACAGGGGAGAACTCAGGGTAGTGTCTGTTGTTGATGTCCCTGCTGAATTTTATGGCGAAGCCCCCGATGCCGTGGAAGACCTGATTAAGAAGGCAAAGGGATATGTGGAAGATGTGAAAAGGCAGGCAGAGGCATCGGGTATAAAGACAGAGACATTTGTAAGGGAGGGAGAAGCCTATAAGGCAATTCTCGACCTTGCAAAGGAGCAGAATGCAAATGCCATAGTAATGGGATCCCACGGCAGGACAGGACTGAAGAGGCTCCTTATGGGAAGCGTTACGGAGAAGGTCATCGGCTATGCGTCCTGCCCGGTGCTTGTGGTCAAATCATAAAAGGCAGGTAAAGGCAAGGGTGAAGGTATAAGGTAAAGAATACTTTACCTCTGCCTTTACCTTTTGTTATTTTTAACAAATGTCACTCAAGAAAAAAATAGCCATAAGCTTTCTCATCAGCGCATTCATCATTGCCATCCTCGCAGCATTCGAATACATCAATTTCATCGAGATAAAAAAAGAGATAAGGAACCTTGAGCTTACCGACACGATAAGAAGCAAATCCCTTCAGTTGAGAAGACATGAGAAAAACTTCTTCCTTTATGGAATGCCAAAAGCTGTTGAGGAGTCAGAGGCCATTCATAAATATCTTAATGAGCTGAATGCTACTCTTGAAAGTAATCTCGTAATCGATAAGACAGGCAAACTTTCCTATCTTAAGAAACGAATAAAGGAATATGGCGAAAGGTTCAATAAAATAGAGTCTTCTGTAAAAGACCTGACAGATGAGTTCGAAAGGACAAAGGACACTTATGCGAGATACCACAAATTTTTCCCGCTCATAGAATCGACCTTCCTGGAGAGGCCCCATCAGGCATCTGAATTTTTAGAGAAGGTATTTTTATTGCCGCCCAATCACAGGCTTGTTATGGGACTGAGGGAGCTATATTCAGACATACAGATCCTCAGAAAAGATGGGGAAGACATACTTGTCATCTCCAAGGATCTGGATAAGGTTGCGAGAGACAATGCAGAAGGGTTTATTCGCATATCGCAGATAGCAATTCTTATAGTTTTTCCCCTGTTTTTTATTGTGGGAATCGGAACGCTTTTTATTATAAGCAGCAATGTTGTGAATCGTCTGAGGCTGCTTATAAATATTGTGGGAAAAACAGGGAAAGGGGATTACTCCCACATACCCGTTTCGTCCCAGAAAGACGAGGTGGGCGTTCTCATCAGAGAATTTAATGACATGGAAAATGAACTGTCCCAGAGGGAGGAAGAGCTTGACAGAAAGAACAAGGAACTGCTCCAGTCCAGGAAGCTGGCTGCCATAGGAACCCTGGCATCGGGTGTTGCCCATGAGCTGAATAATCCCCTTAATAACATCTACATATCGGCGCAGGTGCTTATGAAGGAAGCAGGGGATAGCTGTTCCCTTACAGCAAGGGAGACAGTGAACGATATACTCGGCCAGACATTGAGGGTAAAGAGGATTGTGGGCGACCTACTCGAATTTGCGAGGGGCAGGGAACCGCAGATGAGGGAGATAGAGCTTAATGAGCTTGTAATGGGTGCATATAAACTGGTGAGCACCACCGCAAATACAGAGATGATAAATTTTGTTATCCATAAGGATTCGGAGGAGATAAAAATACCCGCAGACTCCGAACAGATGGAGAGGGTCTTTATAAACCTCTTTGCCAATGCCATTGATGCCATGAGCGGGAAAGGCGACCTGACCGTGAAGATGGCGAGGGATAAGGAATTTATCAGAATAAAAATATCAGATACAGGCAAAGGAATGCCTTCGGATGCTGTGGAAAAGATATTCGAACCCTTTTATACTACAAAGGACAGGGGCACGGGTCTTGGGCTGGCCATTGTTTTTAATATAATAAAGAAGCATAATGGCGAAATAAGAGTGGAAAGCGAGGAAGGCAGAGGTACGACATTTATCATTACACTGCCAGCGAGGAAACAAGGTAATGACATTTAAGATTCTCGTAGCAGAGGATGAAGAGATAACACTTAAGCATCTCGTGAATACCCTCAAGAGGGAAGGTTACGATGTTTTAGGCACGAGGAATGGCCGCGAGGCATTGGATGCCATGTCAGAAGAGCATTTCGATGTCCTCATAACAGACATAAAGATGCCTGAAATGAACGGCATTGAACTTCTTGAAAGGGCAAAGGAGACAGACCATGAGATTGAGGTGCTGGTAATCACCGGCTTCGGAAGCATAGGCTCGGCAGTGGAGGCCATGAAAAAGGGGGCTTACGAATATATCACGAAGCCATTCGATCTTGACGAACTGATCCTGAAGGTCAAAAATATCCATGAACGCAAGGTATTGAAAAAAGAGAATGTTGCGCTGAAGGCATTCTTCGGCATGAACAAAAGGGTCTCCATTATTGCGAAAAGCAAGAGCATGCAGAATATATTGAATATAATCGAAGGCATAAAGGACTCTGACTGCAATATACTTCTTACGGGAGAAAGCGGCGTTGGAAAGAGCCTTCTGGCAAAGATAATACACTTTACCAGCAGGAGGCAGAACATGCCCTTTCTTTCCATAAACTGCGCAACACTTACAGAAGAACTCCTTGCCAGCGAGCTGTTCGGACACGAAAAAGGCGCATTTACAGGCGCTGTCAGGACAAAACAGGGGCTTGTGGAAATCGCTGATAAAGGCACTCTCTTTTTAGATGAGATTGCAGAGATGGCTACAAACCTCCAGGCAAAACTCCTCAAGGTTATTGAAGAAGGAGAGTTTTTCAGAGTTGGAGGCACGAGGCCTATTAAGGTGGATGTGAGGTTTATAGCTGCAACCAACCAGAATGTAAGGAGAATCATATCCGATGGCAGGTTCAGGGAAGACCTCTATTACAGGCTGAATGTCATGGAAATATTCATCCCTCCCCTGAGGGAGCGCAGGGATGATATAGAGCCCCTGAGCAACTATTTTTTACAGAAGCATCTCCCGAAGTCCAACAAAAAGATGAAAGGCATTTCAAAGGAGGCAATGGACATCCTTATGCATTACAGCTTTCCGGGCAATGTGAGGGAGCTTGAGAATATTGTGGAAAGGGCCATAATCCTTGAGAGGAGCACCCTTATTACCCCTGAAAGCCTTCCCCAGAGTATCACCATGTTCCAGATAGAAACGATTGAGCCGGGTAAGATTAAGACAATGGACGAGATTAACAGGGAGTATGCGGAAAAAGTTGTTGAGATGTTCGGAGGAAATAAGTCAAAGGCTGCAGAGGTACTTGGCATATCGAGGACAAGCCTCTGGAGGATACTGAAACAGGAAGACCTTTTGGATGCGCATAATTGAATGTTATGAAAAGAAACATCTTATTCGTCATATTATCCCTTCCCATTTTTTGCTTTGCCTGTACATCGCATGACTTCGACAAAAAGAAGTTTGAAAATGTTAATCATGCTGCACATGCTGTAAGAGACTCCGTTAAAGCCGGTGCGGATATCCAGCAATTCGGAAATTTATTGCAAGAACTATCCGCCGAAATATCGGTGCTTAAAGATAAGGTTAAATCCGAAAAGGAAAGAGAGTTGTTAAAGGACTATTCCGATCTTTTGGCAATTTATCGGGATGGTCTTACATTATGGAAATATAAAACCGAATTCACACAATATGGTTTTGTTCCCAAGAGTCTCATATATGTGGGACAGGACGTGGAGCCCATCGTGGAAAAATACAGACTTAAAACAGAGTCCCATATCTTTAAACCAACCAAACAATCATGGAAGAGCATACCTGAAAACTCGATTCATATAATCTGGATGAATGCCGATTCACAGTTGAAAATAATCGATAATATTTTGAACTACTGAAAAGCAGTAGCGGTAACTGCTTAACATGACTTTTTTAGCCTTTATGGAAGCATTTCCCTGAGAAATAATCTATAATTATGGCAATACTTATATACAACAGGGGGCGGCATGGCAAAGGGGGAGTAATGGAAATATATTTTGAGATTAAAACAACCACAGGCAAGATAATAAGAACAACTCTCAGTCACTGGGAACTTATTACAAGAGTGAAACATCCTGAGATTGAGGGAAAAGATGCGGAAGTAAAGCAGTGTTTGTCAAATCCCGTTGAAATAAGAAAAAGCTCTGAAGACAATGATGTTTATCTGTATTATTATCCCCTCGGAAAATATTTCATTTGTGTTGTGGTGAGACATTTAAACGGAGAAGGGTTTATAATAACAGCATATATAACTGACAAAATAAAGGAGGGAAAGACGGTATGGAAAAGATAACGATTACATATGATAAAGTCGGCAATACGCTTGATGTGTGGTTTGAAAAACCAAGGCCGTGCATCAATGAAGAATTAGGAAACGGGGTTATTATCAAGAAAGATGAAAGCGGAGAGATAATCGGCTTTGAGAAGATAAACTATCTGAAAAAAGAGAAGCCCGAAGAAGTGCACTCAATTCCTTTAGAGGTTACTATTGCTTAAATAATAAACTTCCTTTCTTCTATTACAGGACAAAAAAAGAATTGGATAAGCAAAAGATTAAACCCGTTGTTGTGTAAAGCGTAAACCGAGGTGGGGTTTGGCAAGAAAGGTAAAAAAGAAAAACGGAGCTATTGAATCCTATCGGCATGAAACGGGCAAGCGCAAAAACGCCGTGCCTGTAGGTCTTGCATCTTATGCTACATCAAAGCCTAAGCCGAAAAAATATGAGTATGACCCGCAGATAGACCTCTTTGCGAAACCAGAGATGCCGTTAAAGGTGGCGGAAAAATATTGGGCAAGAAAGCGCACGAATAAATTAAACGAATAGGAGAGGTTATGAGTAGCCAATCTTTTAGTGAAAAGCTTGTTGAATTACTGAAGAAAGACCCTCGCTTTGTTGATGATGAAGGCGAACTGGTCAAGGCGGCAGTTATTGATAAGGCGTGGAAGATTGACAGGGAATTGGTCAAACTCCTGCTTTCTGATAGAAACATAAAGGAGAAATTCTTTGATGAGATAGAAGGGCATTGGATTTTTAATATAAATACTTTAAGGCTGTTCAATAACAGCGAATAGTTTTTTGACAAGGAGTTAATAGACTGAGCAGATCAGACAATAAGGCAATGCAAACAGCAACTACAGCACGCCATCAGCTCAAACAATGCGGCTTGAAGTCC
>JAJYXI010000036.1 GCA_021791055.1 Nitrospirota bacterium
AGGTTTTTGGAGAGGGTTTGCATTAAAGATAGGATAGTTCCTTCAGATACCGATTAAACAAATCAAGCCCCTTTTTATGCTCATCTGTAGAATCATAATCAATCTTATTCCAGTAAGAAATAATTTCTTCTTCCGGCATGAATTCTTTCATCGGTGAATGTTTTGCGATTTTGGGAAGATTTTTTAAGGCAATCTCTTTTGCATTATTCAGGTCTTTTACAAATTTATTTAACAGTTCTTCTTTGCCGTAAAGCTCTCTCCTCGCAATCCACAGAGCGAAAACAAATGGCAGATTTATGTTTTTATACCATAGCTCACCCAAATCATAAATTAATTCATTCTGACTGGTGACTGCTGACTGCTGACTGCTGTGTTTTAACGCATCGTCTCCAATTAAGAGAAATGCCTCGCCTTCTGAATTCTCAGGATTTTGTGATATCTCTAACCTGCACTGTATTCTATAAAATTTTCTGAGGATAATATCCAGCAAGGCAACGGATGACTCTGATTGAGAAGATACGTATATTGTGCCTCCATTTAATTCCACAATCGGTATTTTACTGAAAAGCAAAATACTCTTAACAGGACCTTTAGAGCTTATGGAATGGCCGTCAATTATCCGGTAAATGGATGGATTTCTTAAATACTCTATGGACGAAGACGGGCTTATATCCAGTTCGCCGTCTCTGAGCATTTTATTGAGTATGGAAGGCACGCCTTCTACAAACTCATAGGACGAGCAATCACACTCCCTTTCCAGCACATAGAATATGGGAAAAAGATTTGCATATGGAATCTTACCTATTCTGAGTTTCATTATCCTTTTATCACCCCCAGCGGCCTCAGCCTTGCAACCTTCAGAGAAATTCCTGCATTATGCACAACCTCAACCACATTCGAAACATCTTTATAAGCCTCCGACATCTCCTCTGCGAGGGTCTCCCTTCCTGCAGCCCTCACAATTATGCCTTTGTCCTCCATCTCACGCCATATGGCACGTCCCTTTGCCTGCCTTATAGCCTGATGCCTCGACATTACCCTTCCTGCTCCGTGACATGTGGAGCCAAAGGTCTCGTTCATCGCCTTTTCTGTCCCGATAAGAACAAAAGATGCCCTTCCCATATCGCCCGGGATAAGAACAGGCTGCCCGAGATTTTTATAAATAGCAGGCAGTTCAGAATGCCCCGGAGGGAATGCCCTTGTAGCGCCCTTTCTGTGAACCACTAATTTTTTCTTCTTTCCATTAACAATATGCTCCTCTATCTTTGCTATGTTATGTGCAACATCATAAATCAGTGTCATACCCAGTTCTGCCGGCGAGATATTAAACACAGACATAAAGACTTCCCGTGTCCAGTGCATAAGACACTGCCTGTTTCCCCATGCATAATTTGCAGCAGCCTTCATTGCAGCAAAATAATCCTGTGCCTCGGGACTGTTAAAGGGCGCACATGCAAGCTCCCTATCAGGCAGTACAATACCGTATTTCTGGACGGCCCTGCCCATCACCTCGAGGAAATCCGTGCATACCTGATGTCCGAATCCCCTTGAGCCTGAATGTATCATGACCGTTATCCGGTCTTTTAAAAGACCGAGGGCATTTGCTGTCTTTTCATCGTATATCTCATCCACATACTGAACCTCAAGAAAATGATTACCTGATCCTAAAGTCCCCTGCTGTGCCCTTCCCCTTTCATATGCCTTCTGGCTGATAATGGATGGGTCTGCACCCTCAAGGCATCCACCCGATTCCATCTTTTCGAGGTCTGATGCATCTCCAAGCCCTTTCTCAACAGCCCATCTCGCACCATTTAAAAGCAGTTTTTCTTCTTCTTCCGGGCCGAGTCTAAGTTTACCCTTTGAACCGACACCCGATGGTATTTCATTGTAAAGGGCATCAATTAGTTCTTTTAATTTCGGGACAAGGCGGTCTTTTTTAAAATTGCTTCTTAAAAGCCGCACGCCGCAGTTTATGTCATAACCAACGCCGCCTGGAGAGATTATCCCTTCCTTAATATCAAAGGCAGCCACACCGCCTATTGGAAAGCCGTAGCCTGTATGTATATCTGGCATTGCCATCGACGCGCCTACAATACCCGGAAGTGTAGCCACATTTGCCACCTGCTCGATGGACTCAGATTCCAGCTCCTTTTCCAGAACATTATCCACATAAATAATTCCATTCGTCCTCATTCCCGGCTTGTAGTCGGCGGGAACCTCTATCCTGTTTGCATCTATCCTTTTAAGCCTTTCTATGGACATCATACACCTCCATTATCCTGAGTTAAAAGGCAGGTACGCGGTTAAATATCAAATACAACCTCTATCTCCCACTTATCATTTATTTTCTCAACCTTAATATTATGATAGGTCGCTGCCTTCACAAGCAGCCTCCTTTCATGCCTGTCGGCGTCAAACTCCTCACCGTATACCTTTACTTTCATAAAAGCCGAAGGCTGATGGCTGAAAGCTATTATTTCTATTCTCTTGCCGATAAAACCGTATGTATCAAACTGAAATATCAATTCATTGAGATATGAAACAAGCAACCCCTCCAGAGAATCACTTTTGGCCTCTATATCCACAGCCTGCTTTTCATCAATCCCTTCAATATCCGTAATCAGGCTGTACATACCTATACCTGCATTCACAAACGCCTCTTCGCAACTTTTTCCGTAAGCCCTTATGCCTACATCACCCGATATGTCCATCACTTCGAATTTCATACTAAATAATACCATACGCCACAAAATACAGAATATCGGATATAATTACAGTAAAAATTATATGAGCGATACCTTTACAACACATTCAATCGAAAAATTATTCAGGGGCAAATTTTCTACTGCCACTAACATACAGCTTCTGTGGAAAGGGGATGAATCATTTAAAACCATCTTTGATGCAATTAAAAGCGCAGAAGAACTGATATGCCTTGAGTTTTACATATTCAGAAATGACGAGACAGGCACAGAACTGTCAGAGTTATTAAAACAAAAAAGTCGGGAAGGAATTAAGGTATATCTGTTATATGACCACTTTGGCTCCTTTGGGACTCCGAGGAGTTTCTGGAAAGATATGAAAAAGGCAGGCATAAAAATAAGGGCGTCCCGGCCATTTAAATGGACCGCTCCTTTTAATTATGTTCACAGGGACCACAAAAAACTAATAGTAATAGACTCTCAATTGGCCTTTACAGGTGGATTAAACATTGCAAACGAATACAGTGGCTTCCATCTGAGACTAAAAGGGAGAAGCTGGCGTGATACAGGAATTATGCTTAAAGGACCGATTGTGGGAGAGCTCTTTAATATTTTTAAAAAGAGTTGGTATTTATGGGGAGGAGAACCCATCACAATTTCAAATTTTAAATTTCAAATTTTAAATTTCAAGGAAGCGATTCCTGCAATTCCAATCTTTGTGGCTTCAGCAAGGGGAAGACGACGGATGAGACGGCTTCTATACTACAGTATCAACCACTCGCAAAAAAACATCTCTCTTGCAACCGCATATTTTACTCCAAGCAGGAGGATGGTTGAGACACTGGAGGGTGCTGTAAAAAGAGGAGTTAAGGTTAGGCTGCTTGTTCCCGGCATTAGCGATGTCCCAGCAGCATCGTATGCAGGCAAGGCGTTCTTTTCAAGGCTTTTAAAGGCAGGCGTGGAGATATATAACTATATGGGCGAGATACTTCATGCAAAGACATATATATTCGACGACTGCTGGAGCATTATAGGCTCAACAAATCTCGATTTCCAGTCGCTGAGATATAATGACGAAGGCAATGTGGGAATACTTGATGTTGATTTCGTATCAAAAATAAACAAGATTTTTGAAGAGGACTTAAAATATTCAATTAAGATAGAGCTTGCGGAGTGGCATAAAAGACCATTGAAGGAAAAATTGAAAGAACATTTTTTTTCCATTTTCAGGAGAAGGCTGTAAAAAATAAAGGGAGCAGAGAAATATGCTCCCACTTTTAATTGAACTCGTTGTGATTTATCGTGCTACTTTTCTTTCAGCTATCTGAATCCTTATAGTCGACCTTTCTAATGCAGCAGTAGCCCGTGCAAAATCATACTTCTCAGCCTGTGCCAATCTTTCCTCAGCGCGTTTTCTTGCAGCAAGTGCCCTATCGACATCTATGTCCTCTGCGCGTTCAGCGCTGTCTGCGAGTATTACAACCTTGTCGGGAGAGACCTCCGCATAACCTGAATTCACGAATACATATCCTGTCTCATTGCCCTTTTTGTATATGAGAATGCCTATCTTAAGGGTCGTAATAAAAGGGACATGGGATGGCAGCACGCCAAATTCACCTTCGGTGCCTGCTGCGGTAATCTCGTCGACATCTTCACTCAGCACAAGGCCATGCGGTGTAACGATGTCTAATCTTAATTTGTTCTCCATTACTTGCTCCAGCCCAGTTTTCTTGCTTTCTCTTCGGCCTCTTCGATAGGACCCACCATATAGAATGCCTGCTCAGGGACATCATCATACTGTCCGTCCGCTATAGCCTTGAATCCCTTTATTGTGTCTTCGAGTTTTACATATTTACCCGGAGTGCCTGTAAACACCTCTGCAACTGCAAAAGGCTGGCTCAAGAATCTCTGGATCTTTCTTGCCCTTGAGACAATTAGCTTGTCATCCTCTGCAAGCTCTTCCATTCCGAGAATAGCGATAATGTCCTGAAGCTCTTTATATCTCTGAAGGATGGACTGCACCTTTCTTGCTACACTGTAATGCTCTTCACCGATAACGAGCGGGTCAAGAGCTCTCGATGTGGAATCAAGCGGGTCAACAGCAGGATATATACCGAGCTCGGCAATCTGCCTTGAAAGAACAACTGTACCGTCAAGGTGAGTAAATGCCGTTGCAACAGCTGGGTCTGTCAGGTCGTCCGCAGGAACATATATTGCCTGCATCGAGGTGATGGACCCCTTCTTTGTAGTGGTAATTCTCTCCTGAAGAGATCCCATGTCAGTACCGAGATTTGGCTGATAACCGACAGCAGAAGGCATCCTGCCGAGGAGCGCTGAAACCTCAGAGCCTGCAAGGGTATATCTGAATATGTTATCGATAAATATCAAGACATCCTGTCCCTGATCCCTGAAATATTCCGCTGCTGTAAGAGCCGTTAAAGCAACCCTTAATCTTGCTCCAGGGGGTTCGTTCATCTGCCCGTAAATCAGGGCAACATTTTTGACAACTCCCGATTCTTTCATTTCACGGTAAAGGTCGTTTCCTTCCCTTGTCCTTTCGCCAACACCTGCAAAGACCGAAACACCACCATGTTTCAATGCGATGTTGTGGATCATCTCCATGATAACAACTGTCTTGCCGACACCTGCTCCGCCGAACATTCCCATCTTACCGCCTCTGACGAATGGGACGAGGAGGTCAAAGACTTTAACGCCGGTTTCAAAGACCTGAGACACAGGCTCCTGATCCACGAATTCCGGCGCCGGCCTATGAATAGGCAACCTTTCTGTTGTTTCAATAGGGCCAAGCTTGTCATACGGGTCGCCGACAACATTCATAATCCTTCCGAGAGTGGCCTTGCCGACAGGGATTGATATCGGCTTCCCTGTATCTGTAGCCTTCATGCCCCTCACAACGCCGTCAGTAGTCTGCATTGCAATGGTCCTGACCTTGTTATCGCCAAGATGGGATGCCACTTCAAGGGTTACATCGAGAGCCGGTATTCCTTTTGCTGCATCACCCGGCGACTCTATCTTCAAGGCGTTAAGTATTGCCGGGAGTTCCTTGTCGAACTCGACATCAACAACTGCACCAATTACCTGTGATATTCTGCCTTCATTCATATTAAATAGCCTCCTGTATCTGATACTTTAATTTTCTATCTTTTTTATTGCTTTAGCGCTTCCACGCCGCCCACGATATCCATGAGCTCCTTCGTAATAGAAGCCTGCCTTGCCTTGTTATATTGCAAGGTCAGACCAGCTATCATATCATCAGCAGCCTTGGTAGCATTTTCCATGGAAGTCATTCTCGCTGCCTCTTCGGATGCCTGTGATTCGAGGAGCGCCCTGAAAACCTGTATCTCTAAGTTTTTTGGCAGCAGATTGTCGAATATGGCCTGCTGGGAAGGCTCGTAGAGGAAATCGGCTGCAGCTTCCCGAGATGCGGATTCTTCTGCCTTTACCGGTGCAAGGGGTAACAGGCGCGCTACCGAAACCTTTTGAACAAGGGCAGATCTAAATTCATTATAGATAAGTATGACTTCATCAAAGGTTTCATTTTTATAGTTTTCGATAATATCATTGGTAACCTCTTTCGCATTCAGATAAGAAACCCTTCCTGAAATGCCAACCCATGACTGCCGGAGAGCAAGTCCCCGTCTCTTAAAGAGGTCTGTTCCCTTCTTGCCGATGGCGCTTACGCTTACCTCTATTCCTTCGGACCGCGTCTCTTTGATAAGCTTAAATGCAGCCTTCATGATATTGGTATTGAAAGCGCCGCAGAGACCTTTATCTCCTGTAAGCACCACGACTTCAACCTTTTTTCTCGGTCTTATTTCAAGAAGAGGATGTCCGGTCTCGACCGTCTGTGCAAGTGAGGTGAGGACTGAATTCATCTTGTCGGCATACGGCCTCAGTTCGAGTATCCTTGTCTGCGCCTTTCTGAACTTGGCTGCTGCAACCATCTTCATGGCCTTTGTAATCTGCTTTGTGCTCTTGACAGAGCCTATTCTTTTTCTTATCTCTTTTAAACCAGGCATTATGTACCCCTTTTGAGCGTTAGATTATAAAGCCTTTCTTGAATTCTGCAATTGCAGCATTAAGCTTTTCTTTCAATGTATCGTCAATCGCCTTTTTCTCTTTCAGCTCGTTTCTCACATCCGCCTTTTTATCCCTCATGAAGCTGATGAACTCAGCCTCAAATCTCTTCAATGCTTCAACCGGTATATCGTCAAGATGACCCTGAGAGCCTGCGAAAAGGACTGACACCTGGTCTTCAACCGGCAGCGGCACATACTGGTCCTGCTTCAAAATCTCGACCATTCTCTTTCCTCTCTCGATCTGTGCCAGGGTAGACTTGTCGAGGTCTGATCCGAACTGCGCAAAGGCTGCGAGTTCCCTGAACTGTGCAAGATCGAGCCTTAGAGTACCGGCAACCTGTTTCATCGCCTTTGTCTGTGCTGCGCTACCGACACGGCTGACAGAAAGACCGACATTAACAGCGGGCCTGACACCGGCATAGAAGAGATCAGGCTCGAGATATATCTGACCGTCTGTAATGGAGATAACATTCGTAGGAATATATGCGGAAACATCACCTGCCTGTGTTTCAATTATTGGCAGCGCAGTTAGCGAACCGCCACCGAGCTCATCACTCAGTTTTGCAGCCCTTTCGAGAAGCCTTGAATGGAGATAAAAAACATCGCCGGGGAACGCCTCACGTCCCGGAGGGCGTCTCAGAATAAGTGAAAGCTGCCTGTAAGCTGTAGACTGCTTGCTCAAGTCATCATATATAATCAATGCATGTTTACCTTTATCTCTGAAATATTCACCGATTGCGCACCCTGTGTACGGGGCTATGTACTGAAGCGGCGCAGGTTCGCTGGCTGTGGCTGAAACAACAATGGTATGATCCATTGCACCGTGCTCTTCGAGGGTTTTGACAACACGGGCAACACTCGCCCTCTTCTGCCCGACCGCAACATATATGCAGATAACATCGCCGCCCTTCTGGTTAATAATCGCGTCAATGGCTATAGCTGTCTTTCCTGTCTGACGGTCGCCGATAATAAGCTCTCTCTGTCCCCTTCCAACAGGAATCATTGCGTCAATGGCCTTTATTCCTGTCTGGAGAGGCTCTCTGACCGGCTGTCTGTCAACAATACCCGGAGCAACTACATCGACTATTCTGCTTGTCTTTGCATTTATAGGACCCTTGCCGTCTATCGGCTGTCCGATAGCATTAATGACCCTGCCGACCATCTCCTCTCCGGCAGGGACAGACATTATCTTTCCGGTCCTTTTTACCACATCGCCCTCTTTAATAACCGTGTCTTCACCGAAGAGAACCGCACCAACCATGTCTTCTTCAAGGTTGAGGGCCATTCCGAATACATTATTGGGGAACTCAAGGAGCTCTGACGCCATGCAGTTGTCAAGGCCGTAAATCCTTGCGATACCGTCTCCGACACTGGTAACGACACCTACTTCGCTGACATCGACTCGCTTTTCGAAATCCGTTATTTGTTTTTTTAGATACTCGCTAATCTCATCCACTTTGATTTCCATATTTTCACCCCTTTATAAGCTTATCTCTTAAAAGCCCTAACTGGCCTTTTATACTGCTGTCATACATTGTGCTGCCGACCTTTATCCTGATACCGCCTAAAAGGGAAGGATCTATAACAAACTCAAGATCAACATCCCTTCCTGTAATCCGCTTCAGCGAGCTCACCAGCTTTGCCTCGTAATCCTTGCTTATCCGGACAGGGCTTGTAACAACTGCCTTTGCCCGCTTCTTCATCTCAAGGTACAGGACTGTGATAGATCTGACAATTTCAGTCATGGCTGCCATAACCTTTTCATCAGACAGGTACTGGAGGTATTTGACAACCTTCGCAGAAATTCCTGCCTTCTGGGAGATGAAGTTGATGGTCTTTTGCCTCTCATCTTCATTAAATATAGGACTGGCCATCAGGTTTCTGAAACTCCTGTCCTTTTCCATCAGACTGGAGATGGCATTCAACTGCTCAATTGCCTGCGGGATCTCTCCCACATCAATACTGCTCAAAAATTGTTTAGCGTATCTTTTTACACCTTTTACGTTTCTCAATTTCTTCCCTCTAATAATTTAAGAGATTCTTGCAGAAGCTTCTCCTGATCATCCTTTGTCATCTTGCCTTTTATCTTTTCCTCTGCAAGCTGCATTGCAGCCTCTACAGCCTCTGCCTTGATGGTCTCTTTTGCCTTTTTCACTTCATACTCAATATTGGTCTTTGCCTGCTCCAATATCTTTACCTTTAATTTTTCTCCCTCTTCTACAAGTCTTTCCTTTTCTCTCTCTCCTGAGCTCTTTGCAGATGAGATAATCTCTTCTATCTCTTTGTCTTTTACCTTAAGCCTTTCTTCAACTTCAGCAAGAGCCTTCATGGCAATTTCCTTTGCCTCCTGAGCCTCTTTGATGCTCTTTTCTATCAGCTCTTTCCTCTGGCGGAGAAAATCCCTCAATGGCTTGTTAAGAAACTTTACCAGTATAAATACAAGAATGCCGAAATTGACAATTCTCCATACCCACTCCATCACCGAACTGCCGCCGTGCTCTCCGCCAGCCTCTGCTGCAAAAGCAACAACAGGCAATAGGCAAAAAATAAGAAGTTGAGAGGTTAAGAGGATGAGAGGTTGAGTAGCTTCTATCTTTTTCTTCTGACTTCTGACTTCTGACTTCTGACTTCTGTTCATCATGCCTTCACCAACTTATTAACTATTTCTTCCGAGAACTTCTCTATGTCAGACCTTAATGCTGTCCTTGCCTTCTCGGCCTCTGCCTGAAGCTCTTTTCTTGCCTTCTCTATTATCTCTACTGCTTCTGCCTCTGCCTTCGAAAGCGTCTCCTTCTGCCTTGAAACTCCTTCTTCCCTCAATGAGTCGAATGTCTCTTTTGCCTTATTCTTTGCTGACATAAGCTCGGCATTCATCTTTGCAATGGCATCTTCTTTTTTAGCAGTCAGTGCCTTTGCATCATCAATGGCGCCGGTTGTGGCAGCCTCCCTTTCTTTGAATACCTTTGCAAGGGGTTTAAACAGAATTGCACTTAAGACAAAAAACAGGACAAGAAAATTTGCGACGAGAACAAAAAACCATTGATTGAACTCTAACATGTCTTTACCCTCTTTTGACGCCTTTTGAGGCGCCTTGCTTTTGTTCTATGGTCTTTCTGAAAAATACTGGATTGAACATTACCACACGCATTTTTTTTTGTCAATAATTTGGGCGATTATAATTTTTTATAATTAATTAGATTAAAGTTATAATCAGCAGGTACCAATAAATTCGGCATCAGACAGGCATTATTTAGTAATTTTTACTTCTCAGTTCATGCACACATTGTATTATCAGCTCTACGGCATCTTCTATTTCTCTGATGGTATTATCTTTACCGACGCTCAATCTTACCGATGAAAGGGCGTCTTCATCCGACAATCCCATCGCCTTTAAGACAGATGAAGGCTTTCTGATGCCTGCATGACAGGCTGAACCAGATGATAAGGCAACCCTGTCGTTTAATGCAGCAACAAGATCTTCGGCGATGATTCCTTTTATCGAAACATTCAGTGTATTCGGAAGCCTCAGCGTCTTATGCCCGTTGAGTTTAACAGTGAGTTTGCTTTCCAGCAAAGAAAACAGACCATCTCTAAGATTAAGCGTATGCTCATATCTAAAAGACATATCGCGGGAAGCAATCTCACATGCCTTTCCAATGCCTGAAATCCCTATGACATTCTCAGTCCCTGGCCGTATTCCCCTTTCATGTCCTGCCCCGAACATTATTGGCATCAAATCAATACCGCTTCTCAAATATAATGCGCCGATGCCTTTAGGCCCGTAAAACTTGTGCGATACTATGGTGAGCATATCTACATTTAAATCTGTAATATGTGCATCCATCTTTCCAACGCTCTGGGCAGCATCGGAATGAAATGTTATATTGTATTCCTTCGCAATCCTTCCAATCTCACGAATCGGCTGCAGCACTCCTGTCTCATTATTCGAATGCATGATGGTTATAAGAATAGTATCTTTCCTTATTGCCCTCTTGATATCGTCAGGATTAATCTGACCTTCAGGACCAACAGGAAGATATGTAGCCTCAAACCCTCGCTGTTCAAGCCATTTTATAGGATTTAAGACAGCAGGGTGTTCGATAACGGATGTTATTATGTGTCCCTTCTGATGCTTATATGCAGTGCCGATTATTGAGAGATTGTCTGACTCTGTCCCTCCGGATGTGAAAATTATCTCTGATGGGTCGCAGGAAATTAAATCAGCAACCTGTTTTCTTGCATTATCTATTGCGGCCTTTGCTGCCCTGCCTATGCTGTGGCCGCTCGAAGGATTGCCGAAAAGATTGAAGGCATCCGCCATTGCCTTTTTTACTTCTTCATCTATTGGTGTCGTGGCATTGTTATCGAGATAAATCATTCCATATCCCTGTGTATTACATTCGGCTTTATGCCGTGCTTTTCTTTTATATGTTTTGAAATCTCCTCCACAATTGCAGGAGACCTGTGCCTTCCTCCTGTACAACCAATGCCTATTACAAGATATGCCCTTCCCTCTCTGATGTAATGGGGTATCAGAAAATCCATGAGACCTGATATATGTTTAAAAAACTCTCTCGTCTCATCATTCTTGACGACAAAATCATACACAACAGCATCCGTCCCCTTTAAGGGTTTAAGCTCAGGGATAAAATACGGATTAGGCAGAAAACGGACATCGAACAAGAGGTCAATATTCTGTGGCACTCCGAACTTATAGCCAAAGGATATAATCGAGATATTTATTCCCTGAGACTCTTCAACATTTCCGTATGTTGATGTTATCAGATACCTCAACTGGTGGGGGGTATAGTTTGAAGTGTCTATTATCTTATCAGCAGCATCTCTTATGACCGCAAGCAGCGCCCTCTCTTTATCTATCGCATCTTCTATATTCATTTCACCTCGTCCGCCTAAAGTGGATAGCATCGGATGAGGCCGCCTTGTCTCCTTATACCGCCTGAGCATGACATCCTTTTCTGCTTCAAGGAACAATATCTCAATCCTGTATTGTCCTTTAAGAAAGGATAGTATCTGGTAAGCATCGGAAAGAAATGCCTTCTCTCTGATGTCTACACCTATTCCTACTTTTTCTATATTCTTTTCGGTCTTAATCGCGGAAAGAAAGGGCTCTATGAGGGTGACAGGCAGATTGTCTATGCAAAAATAACCGGTGTCTTCGAGGGCCCTCAGGGCAACCGTTTTGCCTGCACCCGAGAGCCCGCTGACGATAACTACCTTTATTTTTTCATCTTCCATCTATTAACCGCTTATAATGGCAGGTATGCATCTGTAGAGCTTTTTACCGTATGCATACCTGCCGTAAACTTGTTACTTTATCGGCTCTATTAATCCGAAATTCCCGTCTTTTCTTCTGTAGATGACATTTATATCGCCGCTAACCTGATTCGCAAAGACAAAGAAGTCCTTATCCAGAAGCTCCATCTGATTAACAGCCTCTTCAGGGTCCATAGGCTTCATATCAAACCTCTTGTGTTTTATTATCCTCCCTTTTTCAGATGTTCCTGCAGAAACAGGCGCAGGCGCCTTTTTTTCTCCCTTTCTGTAAGAATGGATCTTTTCCTTGTGCTTGAGAACCTGTTTTTCAAGCTTCTCCACAACCTCGTCTATTGCAGAATACACCTCTCCTGTTACGCTCTCTGCCTGTATCATGACACCGTTGACCTTTAAAAGCACTTCTGCCTTATGTCTGTATTTTTCGACACCGAGTGTCACAACAGCCTCTGTGATATTGGATATGTACTTTTCAAACCTCCCGATCTTTTCCTCGGCATAACTCCTCAATGCAGGAGTTATCTCCAGATGACGGCCGTTAACAATGATATTCATGCTTTTCTCCTCTTCTAACGAAGTTTATCAAGCTAAAAGTTACAATCTGTTAAAGTTGTGGTGTTCTTCCAGCCTTTAGTCCCTTTATCTAACCTCTTTTGTTCTGCGAGCCTTTATGCCCAACTTACCT